>NZ_JAHCVJ010000002.1:0-300000 GCF_018476885.1 Geoanaerobacter pelophilus | reverse complement strand
GATCCTCGGCACGGATTGGGTGGAACTGCTGCACCAGTACGACCTGATTACCGGCATGATCTACCTGCAAAGCATTGAGCTGTACCATGAACCTACCAGCCGCTGGTTTGTGCTCAACCCTTACCCCTTTGACGATCCTGACTTCCCCGATCTTTCAGGAACGGTCATTACCATTCATGACGCTACAGAGTTAAAACAGATCTCGGCCCAGCTGGAACAGGCAATCCGTGAGCTGGAAGCCCGCTGATTCGCGAACCTCCTCCTGCCTATTTTTCCCCTTCCCTGATCGGCTTTGCGGGGTGCTCCCTGTTAGCTGTGGTTTGGTAAAATATTAATAATATCAAACACTTGTATTGTCTAGCGGCGGTTTTTTCTTGACCTGCTGTTCGGGTGCGTGCTATAAGACAGCCTCGCCCAAAAGGAGGTGCGCATGGCGCCAGTGAACCTGCGGGGCAGACTTGTTGCCGCGCTTATTGCCGGCCAGCTGTTCCTGCCGCTCCACACACTTCCTGTGCAGGCCGAACCTGTAGATGTAGCCAATGGTCAAGCGCAGAGTGCCGAACAGGCACAACCGACAAGCAGTGGAGTAGAAGGTTACGCTACTTACTATGCAAAGCGGTACAACGGCAGACGGACAACATCCGGGGTGCGCTACCGCCCCGAGAAACTGACAGCAGCGCATTCGACGCTTCCGTTCGGGAGCAAGGTCCGGGTGATTAACCCGGCCAACGGTAAAGAAGTGGTGGTTACCGTGAATGATCGCTGCAAAAAACGAAAGCAAGCACATATTGACCTTTCCAAAGCAGCCGCGCAAAAGCTCGGTTTCTTCGGCAAGGGGCTCGTGAAGGTGCAGATCATCCCGCTGGAAGAAGAGGCTGGGTAACGAGCGCAACAAAAAAACTACAGGGCGAAAAAGAAAAGGCCGGGGGTAATCCCCGGCCTTTTCGCATTCTCATCTCATACGGCTTCGCCTATAAATCCGAAGGATTTTTCGGTGAGGAGTCACTAAAAAGTCCATCTGCTGAATGATCAGCTTGTCTTTAGCGCGTCCGCTTCGCTCACGCGCCGGTAATTGCTGTGCAATTACACGTCACTGCGACGTAGCCTACGGCTACGACTCATTCCTCAGCTTTCGCAAGCCTTGCAGCTGGAGCTTTTTGCTGTGCCGTGCGCTTTCGTGTCTGAATGTTTATGTTACTGTTGCTTCTTGGCCTTCTTCTGAGTCTTTGCCTTTGATTTTCCTTTGGCTTTCTTGCTCTTCCCTTTTTTACCCTTCGATCCTTTGCCTTTTTTATACTTTCTCGGTTCTGAAGAGAGTTCATCCCGGATATTGCTCAACAGCACGGTTGGTTCTTCCAGTGCCGGATCGGCCTTTTTGGCTGCTTCCAGTGCCTCCTTGGCCTCTTTGATGTTACCGGTTTTCATATAGGCCCGGCCAAGGGCGTTTAGTGCCTTGGCATGGTCCGCTTTGATGGCGACTGCAGCCTTGTAGGAGGAGAGGGCATCTTCATAGCTCTTCTTGAATTCGTAGACGAGCCCCAGCTTGTAATGGCTGTTAGCGTCATTGGGGTTCATCTCAACGTTTTCCTTGAGCAGGGTAATCAGATCGTCGTAATTCTTGTTCTTGACGTAGATCGACGTCAGGGCGTTGCGCGCTTCCGAGTCGTCTTTCTTGAGGCGCAGGATCTCTTTGAACTGCTTTTCGGATTCCTCTGCCATGTTGTGTTTGCGATAGAGCTGGGCAAGGTCGCGGTGGGCCTCGATGTTGTCGGGTTGCAGCTTGATCGCGTCGGTATATACTGCAATCGCCTCTTTCGGATCCTTGGCGTTCCCCAGAATCTTAGCCAGCCGCAGATAGACATTGACATCGTCGGTCCTTAACTTCAGCAGCTCCCGGTATTGCTCGATCGCCTGATTAGCGCTGCCACGGTTGGCGTAGATCTCGGCAAGCCGGTAACGGGATTCGGCATGGTCAGGGGCAAGCTTGGCGGCCTTGCGGTACTCGACAACCGCTTCGTCGATCAACCCTTTTTTCTCGTAAATTTGACCGATATTATAAAAAAGCGGGGCGCTGCCACCCTTCAAACGGGCAACTTCGCGAAAGGCGGTGATAGCCTCATCGGTGCGTTCGCTTGCCGCGTAGGCCTCACCCAGTTTTTGGTAGGAGTCTGGCCATTCCGGGTTCAGTTTGATGGCTGATTGAAATTCGGCCAGTGCCTTTTCAAATCTCCGCTCTGCCATGAAGGCGTCGCCTTTTTTGAGATGTTCGAGATAAAGGTCCGGAGCCGGCTTGGGGGGCACGCCGGAAAGCAGATATTCGTAGTCTGCGGATTTTTTGTCGCCGAGTTTTTCGTAAAGCTCGGCGAGCCGCTTGTGGGTATCCTTGTTCTTCGGGTTTGCGGCAGCGGCTTTTTTCAGCTCTTCCAGCGCTTTATCGGTCTGGTTGCGGGTAATGGCTATTTCTGCAAGCCCTACCCGTGCCGCTTCAGCAGTAGGCGCTGAGAACAAGGCCCGTTTGTATTCGGTTTCGGCATTTTCCAGCTGCCCCTGGCGTGCGTAGACCTTTGCCAGGTCTGTATGGATCTGCGGATCTCCTGGAGCCGCCTTCAGCGCCTCGGCAAAATGATACTGGGCAAGGGAATAGATCTGCCGTTCACTGAAGATTTTCCCCAAGCCGCTTTGATATTGGGGCAAAGGGTTGGTTTTAACCGCCTGGGTAAGCTCAACTGCAGCGTCATCAAGCATCCCTTTTTCCAGATAGAGCAGCCCAAGGTTGCCGCTTGCCATGGCAAACGACGGGTCGATTCGCAGCGTCTCCCGATATTCGTTAATTGCGGCATCTCTATTACCGCTATTCTCCAGTCTGCGACCCCTGACATAGTGACCTGCCGGCCCTTCGGGGCAGGCCAGGCTGGCACTGGTCTCGGCCCTAGTTTTATCCGTGTCGCTTGCGGTGGAGGCCTCTTCGATCATTTCACGGGCTTCAGTGCATTTGTCCTTGTTGCCAAAGCTCCAGTTGAACCCGCAGTTCAGCAGACAGAGGATTCCTACGGAAATAATAGTCAAAGGTCGCTTCATAGTCGCCTCTTTTTGATGTTTGTGAAAAAATTTGGGGGATTATACATATCGCAGGCTGCAAACTCAATGGTTTTCAGCCTCAAGGCCCTTGTTTGGCCCGTTTCCAAGCCCTTCGGCCGCCGTTACTTCCCCTCACGCCTTGACTTTCGAGGTAAAGATGGTTAAATCTTCACAGTCTCTGTTGTGTAGCCGCTAAGTGGGACCAGTTTCCCCCAAATGGAGTTAGAATGTCAGTGATTCCCAAGGACCCGGTGGATTGGCTTACGTTGTTCCGGCAGCAGGTTGAAGTAATTTTCAATTACCTTTCCAGTGCCGAGCGGTTGGGTGGCAAGGATGAGCATGAGTATCTGCCGCTGGTTGACATTTTTGACACCGCCGACAACTACGTGGTTGAGTTTGAGCTGCCTGGGTTCGACCGGAAAGACCTCAGGCTGTCGGTCTGTTGCAATACTCTGCTGCTCGAAGGGGTAAAGCGCCGCGAAGGGCGCAAAGGGTGCCGTTTTATAAGAGTTGAACGCCATTTCGGCCATTTCTCGCGGATGATCGAGATTCCGCCGTCCGTTGATATCCAAGGGGTCAAGGCCCGCTATGACAAAGGTACGCTTTCGGTCACCTTCCCCAGGTTGCATGGCAACCAGGAAGTCATTCGGGACGTGCCGATCGAGTAAACTGCACTGAATTAATCACTAGGAGATATTTATGGATAACAACAAGCAGCCGGAAAGCGAAGAGCTTAAGATCCCGGAAATACTACCGCTGCTTCCAGTCAGGGATGTGGTGGTCTATCCCTATATGATCCTGCCGCTATTCGTAGGGCGTGAGATCTCTATTGCCGCTGTCGATCAGGCCCTTTCCGGGGACCGCCTGATTTTCCTCTCGACCCAGAAGGATGTCGGCGATGAGGATCCGGAGCCGGAAGCGATTTACGATGTCGGGACCGTGGCGATGATCATGAGGATGCTCAAGCTTCCGGACGGTAGGGTGAAGATCCTGGTCCAGGGGCTTACTAAGGGGCGGATTACCGAGTATATTTCGTCCCGGCCGTACTACTCGGTCAGGGTTGAGCGGATCGTCGAACCGGTGGATGCCGAGACCTCTCTGGAAACCGAGGCGCTGATCCGGACCGTTAAGGAACAGCTGACAAAGATCGTCGCCCTCGGCAAGGTTATCTCGCCGGAGGTTATGGTCATTGTCGAAAACATGCAGGATCCGGGTAGCCTGGCCGACTTAGTGGCAAGCAACATCGGGCTGAAGGTCGAGGAGGCCCAGAAGCTGCTGGAGATCTTCGACCCCATCGAGCGGCTGAAAAAGGTCAACGAACTCCTGAACAAGGAGAATGAACTGCTTGATATGCAGGCCCGCATCCAGTCGGCAGCCAAAGAGGAGATGGGGAAAAGCCAGCGCGAATATTACCTGCGGGAACAGTTGCGGGCCATCCAATCGGAGCTGGGGGAAAGTGATGCCCGCGCCGAAGAGATCGCCGAGATTCGCAAGGCGATCGAGACTGCCAAGATGCCGCCGGTCATAGAAAAAGAGGCGCTCAAGCAGCTCGGGCGCCTGGAACAGATGCACCCTGACGCTGCGGAATCCGGGATGCTGCGCACTTTCCTCGACTGGATGGTTGAGTTGCCTTGGTCTAAGTCGTCAAAGGACTCGCTTGACATCAAGAAGGCCAAGAAGATCCTCGATGAAGACCATTACTACCTGGACAAGATCAAGGAGCGGATCCTTGAGTTTCTGGCGGTGCGCAAACTGAAGAAGAAGATGAAGGGGCCGATCCTCTGTTTTGTCGGTCCTCCGGGGGTTGGCAAGACATCACTCGGCAAGTCGATTGCCCGTTCCATGGGGCGCAAGTTTGTCCGGATCTCCCTGGGCGGGGTACGGGACGAGGCCGAGATCCGCGGCCACCGCCGGACTTATGTCGGCGCGCTTCCCGGCAGGATTCTCCAGGGGTTGAAACAGGCAGGTTCCAACAATCCGGTGTTCATGCTGGACGAGCTGGACAAGCTCGGCTCGGATTTCCGCGGCGATCCATCTTCGGCGCTGCTTGAGGTGCTTGATCCCGAGCAGAACTTCATGTTTTCGGACCATTACATCAATCTGCCGTTCAATCTTTCGAACGTCATGTTCATTGCTACTGCCAACCAGATCGATACCATTCCGGGGCCGCTGCGCGACAGGATGGAGGTTATCTCCCTGGCCGGTTATACCGAGGAGGAGAAGCTGCAGATCTCCAAGCGGTATCTCGTGCCGCGCCAGACCCAGGAAAACGGCATTTCTGACAAATTTATCTCTTTCACTGATGAGGCGATCAAGGCGGTCATTGCCAAATATACCCGCGAATCGGGCTTAAGGAATCTGGAGCGCGAGATCGGCACCATCTGCCGCAAGGTGGCCCGCAAGGTGGCAGAGGGCGAGAAGCGCCATTTCACCATCAATGCCGCTGCTGTGGCCAAATATCTCGGCCCGCCCAAGTATCTTCGCGAAGAGGAGATGGAGAAAAATGAGATCGGCCTGGTCACCGGGCTTGCCTGGACCCCGGTGGGCGGCGAAGTCCTTTATGTCGAGGCTACCATCATGCAGGGCAAGGGTGGTCTTACCCTGACCGGCCAGCTGGGAGATGTTATGAAGGAGTCGGTCCAGGCCGCACTCTCCTGGATCCGGGCCAAGGAAAAGGAGCTTGGACTTGCCGAGGATTTTTTTCATACCACTGAGATTCACGTCCATGTGCCGGCTGGTGCGATCCCCAAGGACGGCCCGTCTGCCGGGATCACCATGGCGACGGCCCTGGTTTCGTCGCTGACCAAGATTCCGGTGCGTAAGGATGTGGCCATGACCGGCGAGATCACCCTGCGGGGCAAGGTGTTGCCGATAGGCGGCCTCAAAGAGAAGATTCTGGCAGCGGTCCGTGCCGGCGTCACTACTATTGTCATTCCTGAGCAGAATATGAAAGACCTGGAGGATGTGCCGAAAAACATCCTGAAAAAGGTCACCATTGTCCCGGCCAAAGTGATTGACGACGTGCTGAAGGTCGCCCTGGAAACCTGGCCGCCGCCTACGCCTAAACCTGCCAAGGTGCCGGCGCCTGCCGGCAAACCGGTGCGCCGCGCACCTCGGGCAGTGCCCCGGGGGACTGCTTGAATATCGCTTCATTGGGTGAGTTCGGCCTGATAGGCAGGATCGCGGAGCGAGTATCGACAAAGGATGGGGTGCGTTGCGGCATCGGTGATGATGCCGCAGCCTTGGAGCCAGCGGCCGGTTCGGTGCAATTGGTGACATCCGATATGCTGCTGGAAGGGGTCCATTTCGACCTCGCCTACACCCCCCCGGAACTCCTTGGCCGGAAATCCCTGGCAGTGAACCTCTCCGACATGGCTGCCATGGGGGGCAAAGCCCGCTGGTTCCTGTTATCGCTGGGGCTCCCGGCAGCAACGGATGTTACTTTCCTTGACCGGTTTGTCAGTGGCATGCTGGAAATGGCAGGACTTTACGGAGTTGCCCTGGTCGGTGGCGATACCTGCGCTTCGAAGTCAGGGCTGGTCATCAGCATAACCCTGATTGGCGAACAGTTACCGAACAGGGTTGTCTATCGTAGCGGCGCAAAGCCAGGAGATCTCATCTGCGTAACCGGCACTCTGGGCGATTCCGCTCTCGGCCTCGCTGAACTAAGGCAGGGGAAGCGTGACGGTGTCGCTGTGGCCCGCCATCTCGACCCGGTGCCGCGCTGCTCCGAAGGGCTCATGCTGGCCGAGGCCGGTATTCCGTCAGCAATGATCGACCTGAGCGACGGCCTGTTGGCGGACCTGGGCCATATTCTCGAAGGTTCGGGTGCCGGGGCGCGGTTCGAGATCAGCAAGATTCCTTGCTCTCCCCACTTCAGCGAGCATGCTGCCAAGCTGGGCGCTGATCCGCTTCCTCTGGCCCTTTCCGGCGGCGAAGATTACGAGCTGCTGTTTACTGCTGCTCCAGAGTGCTGGCCTGATATCGAAAAACTGTTTGCCGGCGCGCCATCCCAGGTGACCGTCATCGGTGAGATTACGGCAGCCGGCGGAATTCAGGCGGTTCTTCCCTCCGGGGAGCGGTACCTGCCTGATTCTGAAGGGTTCCGACATTTTTGAGGGAACATGGCCCTTGTTATCCCCAACTCTCCTTCAGTTGTAAATGATATCCAGGAAATCGCTCCGGAAGAGCTTGATGCCATTCGGCGACTGCTTGAGGAGCGAATCGGCTTCAATCTCGGCATGTACAAAGACAAATGTGTTATGCGCCGCATCAATATTCGGATTCGGGCGACGAATTCCGCTACTCCCAAGGACTACTGCCGGCTTCTCGCCCAGGATGAACGAGAGCTGCCGCATCTAGCCAAGGCTCTCACCATCCATGTAAGCCATTTTTTCCGCAATCCCTCGGTATTCGATTCGTTGTGCAATACAGTCATCCCGGAGATCTTTTCGCGATACCTCAAGGACGGTCGGGAGCTGATCTTTTGGAGTGTCGGCTGCGCCACCGGCGAGGAGCCGTACACGCTGGCCATCATTCTGCGGGAATATTTTACTGAGCTGATCGAGAGGGTGCCGGTGCGGATCATTGCCACTGATATCAATGCCGAAATTCTCGATATCGCCCGCAGGGGGCTTTATGGACCGGAGCGGGTTGCAGAGGTGTCGCCGGATCTTCTGGCGCGCTACTTTACCGCCGAAGGGGTAAAACTGCGGCTGGCGGCTGAGATCCGCAACATGGTGACCTTCAGCCAGGAGGAGATCTTCTCGGCAGGGTTTGAGCGAAAATGCGATCTGATCCTCTGTCGGAATGTCATGATCTATCTCGAACGACCCTGGCAGGAGCGGATGCTGAACGGATTTGCCGAATCGTTGAGCGGCGGCGGTTTTCTGGTACTGGGAAAGTCAGAGACCATGGTTGGAGAGTCACGCCGGTTTTTCCTCCAGGCAAACCCAGTGGAGCGAATTTATCAGGCAACGGCTCATGCTTTCGAAGGCTCTGGCCGATGAGCATAAGGTGGGCGATGTCCACGGCCAACATCTATCGGCAGTTTATCGCGGCAGGAGGATGCCATGTATATTCAGATAGGCTATAAATTCATTCTCGGATGCATGGTGGTGGTCGCGTCTGTGGCGTTTGTCCCGGATTTGATCCGCAAGCTTGGATATGCGCCGGAGATCACGACGATCCTGTCTTATGTCGTTGCCGTTACGGTCGGGCTCATTCTCGGCTGGGTATTTTCCCGGCGCGTCAGCCGGAACATCGCCTTGCTAACCTCTTCCACCGAGGCGATCAGCTCCGGTGACCTGACCAGTGATGTTGCCCTGCACAACTCCCGCTTCCCCGATGAGACGCAGACCCTTGCCGATTCCATCAATGTCATGGCCGAGAATCTCCGGGCGCTTGTCCGGCAGATCCGGGACATTTCCAGCAGGGTTTTCGATGAATCCCGAACGCTGTCATCGTCTGCGCTCGAAATCAATGCCTCTACCGAAGAGGTGGCCCAGGCGATCGAGCAGATATCGCGCGGCGCTGAAAGCCAGGCTGAAATGGTTACCAAGAGTTCCAGGGTAATTCATGAGATGGCCATTTCCGTCGATCTGGTGGCAAAACGGGCAAGAGAGGCGGCAAAGGCGGCTCGCGATACCAGCGTCACGGCTAAACGGGGTGGCGAGCTGGCCAACGATACTCTGGAGCGAATGAAGGATTTTTACGGTTCAGTGGAACTTACCGGGCAGCTCTTTCTGGAGCTCAACAAAAGGCTCCAGCATATCGGCAAGATTGCCGACATCATCCTGGATATTTCCCGTCAGACCAACCTGCTGGCCCTGAATGCCTCGATCGAGGCGGCTCGGGCGGGCGAGTACGGCAAAGGTTTCGCCGTGGTGGCGGAGGAGGTGCGCAAGTTGGCGGACGGCACCGGGACTTCGGCGACCGAGATCGTCGAATTGATCGCCAGCATCAAGGAGGACGGCCAGAAGGTGTCTGAGACCATCACGGAAAGCGGTCGCTCCATTGCTGCAGGGAAAAAGAACATCGATATTACTGCCGCTGTCTTCAAGGAAATCCTGGCAACGGTGAGCGAGACCGAACGTCGCGCCAACAGTATTGCCGACCTTTCCCACATGCAGAACGAAGGCGCCGGGAAAATGGTCGAAATGGTGGATGAAATCGCCCGGGTCGCGGAAGATAATGCCGCGTCAACGGAAGAGGTGTCGGCTGCTACCGAAGAGCAGTCGTCGGCCATGCAGGAAATGGCTGCCGCTGCCCGGGAGCTGGCGGCCATGGCGGAAGAGATGATGCGCTGCGTCGAGCGGTTCCAAGTAGGAGAACCGGATGGCCGGTGATGCTGACCGTCTGGTGCTGTTTAGTATGTCAGGCCAAAAGATGGCCATAGATCTAGCAACGGTAACGGAAGTGGTCGAACTCCCGGAAACCTGGCCGATCCCGCTCGCCCCGTCATTTTTCAAAGGGGTCATGAATTTCCACGGAGCGCTGATTCCGCTCCTCGATCTTGGCTGTTATCTCGGTCCAGGGGCAACTGGTGTCGCCGGCAAGGCCCTGGTTCTTGATCGCTCCATCGCGGACCTTGCCCTATGGGTCGAAGATGTGGAGCGGGTGCTCCCTTCTGCCGATGCCGCCCTGGTGGGCGGAGGCGAAAGCCCGACGGTGGCCGTTCTGGAGATAGCCGGCAATGAAGTACTGCTTATCTCGGCAGAGGCCCTTATCGATAAACTGGAAACTGATCTGTTGACGATGCAGAGGACATTTACCGGTTTGGAGGAAACCGCCTGACATGGATATGTCCCAGTACCGGGAACTGTTTCTCGCTGAGGCCAGGGAGCACTTGCAGACCCTGAACGGGATGATCGCTGCCCTCGAAGAGGTTCCCGGCGATCAGGAAAAAATCAATGCCCTGTTCCGGTCGGCCCATTCCCTGAAGGGGATGGCCGCCTCGATGGAATACGGCCAGATTGCCGATCTGGCCCATCGCATGGAAGACCTGATGACCAGGGTCCGCAGCGGGGAGTTCCCTTTCAGCTCGGAGATCGCCGCGCTGCTGCTGGAAGGGGCCGATCTGGTGGCCTTGCTGCTGGACGATGTCGAGACGCAACGGCCGTTTAGTGCCGACATCGGCCCGATATCAGAGCGGCTGGCAAGCTTTTCGCCAACAACCGTGCCTGCCGAAGCTCCACCTCTGCTCGAACCTGTTGTAGCTGCCAAACCTGTTCAGCAAGTCACCGATGCCGTGCCTGAACCGATTCATACCGTCCGGGTCAGGACCGAGATTCTCGATCGATTGATCGACACCACCGGTGAACTGTTCACCAGCAAACACCGGCTGCTGAACATAACTCAGGGGGTTGAAGCGCCACGGTTGAAGGAGACCCTCAATGATCTCGGCAAACTGCTCAGAGAGCTACACCAGACGGTGATGCAGGCTCGTCTGATGCCTTTTGCCACGCTGGCCGAACGCTTTCCCCGCGTGGTCCGCGATCTTGCCCGCAAGCAAGGAAAGGAGATCTCCTTTGTCGTTGAGGGAAAGGAGATTGAGCTGGACCGAGGGGTCCTTGAAGAACTGGCCGATCCGCTGCTCCATATCCTGCGCAACGCAGTGGACCATGGTATTGAATCCACGGAAGCGCGCTTGCTCGCCGGCAAAAAAACGGTAGGCCGTATCCGGCTTGCGGTCCGCCGCGAGAAGGATCAGGCTGTTATCGTTGTTGAGGATGATGGCCGGGGAATGGATCCTGACGCCCTTGTCGCATCTGCTGTGGCCAAGGGGCTTTTGACTGCCGAGCAGGGGGCGCAGCTCGCACCTGAAGAGGCTTTGATGCTGACCTGCCTCGCCGGATTCTCTACTGCCGCGCAAGTCACCGATGTTTCTGGGCGCGGGGTAGGGATGGATGCGGTCCGGGCAACGGTTCAGACCTTGGGCGGCAGTCTTGCCATAAGCTCCGAGCCCGGCAGCGGCAGCAGGATGACGCTCCGCCTTCCTCTCAACATCGCCATCATCAATGTGCTGTTGATTGGTACCGGTGGGTTCAAGATGGCAATTCCGGTCAATGCTGTCCTCAGGACCCTGGAAATAACCAAAGAGCAGATCTTGGTGCGCGAGCGACGGGCCTATCTCCTCCTTGACGATGCGGAAATTCCGCTGCTCAGCCTTAACCGGATTATCAGGGCCCCTGGGAAGAGCCCAATGTCCGGGTTCATTCCGGTGATAGTGACAATGATCAAGGGGAAACTGGTGGGGCTCATTGTTGACCGGGTGATCGGCCACCGGGAGATCCACGTAAAGCCTGTGGGCAGACCGCTTAGCCGGTTGCGTGGGCTCGCTGGAGGCGGGATTCTCGGCGATGGCGAGATCGTCTTTGTTCTTGACCCGGCAACCTTGCTATAAGTGGTTGCGTGGCGGTCGCAGTTGTGGCACAATCCCCCGGTACAGGAGGGTGCATATGATTAATTTCCGGGCTCTTTTCTTGGGTATGGTCTTGCTTTTGGGGTGCGCCGCAACTGCTTTTGCCCAGACACCTTCTTTGCCGCGTGTTGCCGTCAGCCTCAGGGATGTGATCGACACCGTGGAAAAGTCTTTTTCCAGTGAAGCTGACAGCCGTTACAGTGACGACACGATCTTCCTTTATGACCTCTCGGCGGATTTTGTCCAGAAGACCATCATGGCCGGGAAAACCCCGAAGGAGATGATGGCTGACGGCGAGTTTCTGTTCAAGAATGCCGATTACAAACACCGTGATCCGCTCAAGTTCCGTTTTGAGTATTTCCGCCCCACGAGACATGAAATAGTTACCGACGGGATCTCGCTCTGGACCTATCTCCCGGCTAACCGCCAGGTTATTCTCAGCGACATGACCTCGTTCTTTGACCCCCAGTATTCCGATCCGACAAGAAATCGGGGTTTCACCTTCCTGCAGGGACTGCCGCGGATCTCCAGGGACTTTCAGATTACCTATTCCACCCAGGGGCGGGATATGAACGGCAACTATATCCTCGAACTGACTCCGCGTCAGGCGATGGAAACGGTGGAAAAGCTGTTCATTGTGGTCAACAAGGATGCGGTGACGCGCTATGTCCAGTACAATAACCGTCACATCATCAATCCGAACAACAAAGGCAACCGGATGAAGGATTATCCTCAACTGGCCTTCCCCATTCTCTCCACCACGGTTATCGATCACAAGGGGAATGCCACGGTCATGGAGTTCAGCAACATCAGGCCCAATACTGGTCTCGGCGACCTGTTGTTCAGCTTCAGCATCCCGGCCGATGTGCAGACGGTCCGGCCTCCCGGCAGTACCGGTAGGCCTTGAGGCGTCATTATGAGGCGACATCCGGCTGTGTCGCCTTTTTTGCGAGAGGATTATTCATGCTGATGAAGAGAATCGTGCTGTCAATGGTTACCCTGGCGCTTGTTGCCATGGGGGGGGAGGCGCAGGCTGCCGCTACTGGTTCTGCAGAGCTCAAGGATGTGATTGCAACCGTCGAGCAGGGGTACCGGCAGTTGCGGGACCTGCAGGCGGATTTCAGTCAGAAGACCACGCTGGCAGCAATCAAGAGGGATGAAAAAGGGGGGGGCGAACTCCTCATGCGCATGCCCTCCGGCGATGCCGCCATGTTTCGTTTTGACTACCGCAAACCGAAACAGCAGATCGTTTCTGACGGCAAGCAGGTCTGGTTCTATATCCCGGAAAATAAACAGGTCATGATCAGCGATGTCAAGAGCATGCTGGCCCAGGGGGGGGTGGCGCTCAACTACCTCACCGGTCTCGGCAATGTATCGCGGGACTTCAAAATAAGTTTTGTCGCTAAGGGGCGTGATGCCAAGGGCAACTACCTGCTTGAACTGGTGCCGAAAAAAGCCGGCCAGGCTTTTGCCAAGCTCCAGTTGACCGTACCTGCCGGTTCGGTTGAGAAATTCCGCAAAAACGGCGAGGCAGAAGATCCTTTCCCGATTGTCTCGTCGGTAATTTTCGACCAGCTGGGGAATCGCACTGCCATTGACTATTCAAAGGTCAAGGTCAATCAGGGGCTCTCCACTGGCAGGTTTCAGTTCAAAGTTCCGGCAGGAGTGGAAGTCATAAAGCCTTAATTTTTATTACAGGAGGATCTTTACATGCCGTCATTCGACATCGTTTCCAAGGTGGACATGCAGGAGGTCGACAACGCGGTTAATCAGACCGTCAAGGAGATTGCCCAGCGCTACGACTTCAAGGGGTCGAAGAGCGAGATCACCCAGGAAAAGGACAGCATCAAGGTGCTGGCCGATGACGACTTCAAGCTCAAGGCCGTGATCGACATTCTCCAGTCCAAGTTCTTCAAGCGCGGCATCTCCATCAAGGCCCTTCAGTACGGCAAGGCCGAAAACGCCTCCGGCGGCATGGTGCGCCAGATCATCACCATCCAGCAGGGGGTCTCCAAGGAGAAGGGCAAGGAGATCATCGCCGTTATCAAGGAAAGCAAGATCAAGGTCCAGGCCCAGATCCAGGATGAGCAGGTGCGAGTCACCGGCAAGAACCGCGACGACCTGCAGGAGACCATTGCCCTGCTCAAAGGAAAAGACCTCGATATCGAGATGCAGTTCGTGAATTTCAGAGAGTAATGGGGGATCATTTGGAGAAGACTCAGCAAAAAGTCAGCATGGTCAGCCTCGGCTGCCCGAAGAACCTGGTGGATGCGGAGGTGATGCTTGGTTACCTCTCCCAGAACGGTTATATGATCACCACCGATGAGCACGAGGCCGATATCATCATCGTCAATACCTGCTCGTTCATCAAAGAGGCGAAGCAGGAGAGCGTCGACACCATCCTCGACCTGGCTGACCGGAAGCAGGACGGTAACTGCCGGCTGCTGATCGTTGCCGGTTGTCTGCCGCAACGCTACCAGCAAGAGCTTGCCAAAGAGCTTCCCGAAGTGGACATCTTCGTCGGCACCGGTGACTATCCGCGCATTGCCGAGATCATTGCCGAAAAGGACGAGGCCGAAGGCCAGATTCTCTATACCGGCGATCCCAACTACCTGTACGATACCGAACTGCCCAGGATGCAGTCTACCCCGCTCTACACCGCCTACCTGAAGATTGCCGAGGGGTGTTCCAACTGCTGTTCATATTGCGTCATCCCTTCGTTGCGCGGTGGCTTTCGCTCCCGACCGCCCAAGCTGGTCTTGGAAGAGGCGCGGCGCCTTGTTGCCAATGGCGCCCGGGAGCTGAACCTGGTGGCGCAGGACATCACCCTTTATGGGAGCGATCTTGAGGGTGGGATCAATCTCGAATGGCTGATCAAGGAGCTGCACGGTATTGGCGGGCTCCGCTGGATCCGGCTGCTCTACGCCTATCCCGACGGGATCACCGACGGCCTGCTGACGGTGATCCGTGAGGGGGAGAAGGTCTGCAAGTATCTCGATATCCCCTTGCAGCATATCAGCGACCCGGTGCTGAAACGGATGAACCGGCGCAGCTCGGAGGAGGATATCCGGGCGCTTATTCCGAAGATCCGTGCCGAGGTGCCAGGCATTGCCCTCAGGACCTCGCTGATTGTCGGTTTTCCGGGCGAGACCGAGGAGGATTTCAAGAAGCTGCTTCATTTTGTGGAAGAATCTCAGTTCGACCGGCTCGGGGTATTCTGTTACTCTCGCGAGGAGGGGACTCCTGCTGCCGAGATGCCGGACCAGGTATCGGAGCGGATCAAGCGCGATCGCTACAAGAAGTTGATGCGGGCTCAGGCCCGGTTGTCGTTCAAACGGAACCGCCGCCTGGTGGATCTGATTGAGGATGTCCTGGTTGAGGGATACAGCGAGGAGACCGAATTGCTGTTGAAAGGGCGAACCTCGCGCCAGGCCCCGGATATTGACGGCCAGGTCTACATTACCGCCGGGCAGGCGGATGTAGGGGATATTGTAAAGCTCAAGATTACCGACTCCTCGGACTATGATCTGATTGGTGAGATAATATCTGAGTAATATCAGTATGTTGCCGTTGCGGCTTTTCCCTTGACAAGCGAAGAAATTGCTGTATTATTTCGTCGCCCTGAGGGGCCATTTAATCATATTGGAGTTTACTGCACATGGTTGATAAACAGTCAGAAATGAAGGCGATCCTCCTGAAGATGAAAGAGGACGCGCTTAACGAGATAACCAAGGCGATGAAATCCGGGGCAAATGTTGTCACTGGTGAGCCGAGCGGTGATATTTACGACCAGGCCTCCAGCGAGCGTGACCGTGAACTCGGCATGCTGCTCGGCGATCGTGAGCGTGAAAAGCTGGTCAGTATCGACGAGGCCTTGTTGCGGCTTGACGAGGGCGAGTATGGCATTTGCGAGGAGTGCGAGGAAGAGATCCCCCTGGGAAGGCTCAAGGCGTTGCCGTTTGCCCGTCATTGCGTCAAGTGCAAGTCCGACATCGAGCGCCAGCAGGCACAGACCAAGCGATTCGAAGAGGACAGGGCTTACCGCGAGATCGCCATCGGCGAGGAAGATGAAGGGTAAGCACCGGATTATCCGGCAAGCTGTAGCAAAAGGGCGCCTGCATGAGGCGCCCTTTTTTTATCTCTTTAGCAATCGGGCATACTCGGCAGCGCTTATACTATTATGCCAGTGACCGGTGGCCTTACCGATAATTGAACCACCCCAGAAAATGCCCACAACTAGAACGGCAAAGAGCGCCCCGGCAATGGCGATCCTGCCACCGGTAAGTTTCATTTCCAGCGCCCCGGCAGCTCGGCAGTTGCTGATACAGCGCCAGCAGCCGATACATTCCGGCGAGTGGATCCGCTCTTTGGCCATAACCGGGAGATACGAAGGGCAAAACTGGCTGCAGACCCCGCAGGAGACGCAGGCTGCTTTACTGCGGGTTACCTTGAGCGGCGACAGCATCGAGGTCAGCCCCAACAGCGCACCGTACGGGCAGAGATAACGGCAGAAGGCGTTCTTCAGGGGTATGGAGAGCAGGACGAGAATGCTAATGACGGTAAGGGGCAATCCGGACATCCCGAGAAAAAAATCCAGTAGTCGGACATCTGCGACTTTGTGGTAATCGCTGGTAATGAAATCGGCCACCGCTGCTGCCGGCATTTTCCAGAGGATCGATGCCAGAAAGAAAGTGAGCAGCAGGTATTTGAGCCCGCGCAACGGAAGGTCGAGCCAGGTTGGCGGCCGGAAGTTGCGCTTGGTCGCCCGGAACCCTGTTTTCCAAAGCAGTTCTGATACGGCTCCCACCGGACAGATCCAGGAGCAGAAGGCCCGTTTGAGCAGCAGCGACACGGTAATTGCCGTGATGAATATGACAACCGCAGCCGGGTGAATCTGGTTGATGGCGCCGTTGACCAGCCAATCCTTGACACCAAGCAAGCCAGAGATCGGCAGAAAGGCCTCGACCCCGGCCGGCCGAGGAAATGGAAACGTTGTGGCGCCTGAACTGAAATAACCGACGAATTGGTAAAAGCGGAAACCGATAAACAGGCAGAATATCAGAAAACCCCATTGTATCGCGATCCTCAGTGGCTGGACGTATTTCTGGTGCATCATGACCTCCGGGAGAGATGATTATCCTCAAAGATATACTGGCGAGCCGTTGCTGTAAATCGGAAACAGAGCGGTTTTTTCCCGGCAGTTATTGACGAATTGGAAAATCAGGCTATTCTGTGTTGAGGTGAACAGGTAGGGCGAAGTTATTGGGGGGAGTTGATGTCGGATCAGAAGTGCGTTGCCCTAACTGATTGCGGAGATGTCTCGGAAACCGAGAGCTATATCCGTCAGTTGGAAAAGGAGCTCACTCAAGCGCAAAAGCTGGAAGAAATCGGCATGGTTGCCGGAGTGGTGGCCCATGACCTGAATAATATCCTGACCCCGATATTCGGCTATTCGACCATCTTGAAGCGGGACATGGATAAGGATCACCCGCTGGCCAAGGCCGTTGGGGTGATCGAGAAATCTGCGGAACGGGCTGCGTTACTGGTCGGCAAGTTACTTGGTTGTTCCCGGCAGCTTGAAGCGGTCAAGACTCCCTTTGCCGTTGCCAAGACCCTTGACGCTGTCCTCGATAGCCTGAACGGAAAAGCCGTTACTCTTGAGAAGCGGTTTGCTGATGTGCCGCTGGTGCTTGGCGATGCTCACCAAATCGCGATGGTGATAAGGGCAGTTATTGACAATGCCCTTGAAGCGATTGAGACTGGAGGCAAAATCGCCGTAGCTGTTGATACCGTTGACCTCGATGATGTCTTTTGTAAGCACCACCCGCCGACCAAACCCGGGGTTCACGTCTGTATTGCCATTGTCGACGACGGTCATGGGATGCTGCCGGAAGTTATGGCGAGGGCCTTTGAGCCGTTCTTTTCAACAAAGACCATAGAGTTATGCGCCGGAATAGGATTGACCCTGGCGCATACCATTACCAGAAAGCATTGCGGCTGTGTTACCCTGGAAAGCGTTCCTGGGAAGGGCACCACCGCCAAGATTTATCTCCCCGCCATTAAAGATTAACCAATCTCCGTTTAGTGAAGTGACATATTCTGTCTCACTGTCCTGATATGCTTGTCACATATCGATAGAGGAGGAGACAGATGGAACCCTTGGTGCTTTTCTCTGCCCTGCTGGTGGTGTATTGCTTCGGATTGACGTTTAAAGATGAGTGGCTGGATTGGCGGCGGCATGAGGTCAAGCCGGTCAGGCGGACTCATCCGGTGCGGCATCGTCCGGTGAAACGGTTTTCAAGAAAAGCTGTCTGTCCAGCAGGTGGCGGGGTTGCACGTTGGAAAGCGCCCGCAAGATGCTCTGCCTGATATGGGGGATATCCCGCTCCAGTTCGCTGATCAGCCGTTTCATCCTTTTGCGCTGCATGTCGGCCTCGCCGCAGGCCGGGCAGCGGCAGCATACCACCGGGAAACCCTTCAGTCTGGCGAACTCTATGATCTGGGCCTCAGTCACATAGACTAATGGCCGGATCACCGTGGTTATGCCGTTGTCAGCAAGCATGGAAGCGGCCATTGACTTCAGAGACCCGACAAAAAACTGGTTGAGCAGCAGCGTTTCGGCAAAGTCGTCGAGATGATGGCCAAGCGCCAGCTTGTTGCAACCGAACTTTTGCGCAAGCTCATAGAGTGCGCCGCGCTTGAGCCGGGCGCAGATTGAGCAGTAGGAGGAGCCTTCCCGCCGTTTTGCCTGGATTATCCCGTAATGATCGGTCTTTTCAACATGATGCGCGAAACCGTGTTCTTTGAGATGTCCGGCAATGATGTCGGTCCTGAAGCCGGGATAGCCCGAATCGATGGTGAGCGCCATGATTTCGAACCGGATTGGCGCCCGCTGTCGCAACGCTTCCAACAGATGCAGCATGGTGTAGGAATCCTTGCCGCCGGATACGGCAACGGCAATCCGGTCTCCCTCGGCAATCAGGCCATGATCGGCCACTCCCCGTCCGACGGCGTTCTTGATCTTCTTGTAGAGTTTTGCCTCATCCATTGAGTAAACCGCACTCTGCCTTGTCAATTGCGATGCCGTGTGAGCTGCAAATCTCGAGGAAAATGTTGTCGATTGGGGCTGTTGCCTGAACCGGCTGGCCTGAAGGCCCTTTGAAAGCCATTCGCCGGCAGTGGAGCATGATCCGCTCTGCTGGCGGAGCGCCGTAATTGACGTCGCCGATAATCGGCAGTCCGGAGTGCGCAAGGTGAACCCGGATCTGGTGGGTGCGGCCGGTCAGCGGTTTGGCTTCGATCAGAGCGGCATTGTCGCCTCTGGCAATCACCCGGAAGTCGGTCACTGAGTCTTTCCCAGGCTGCATCACTGCGTAGCGAAACTTGTTGAGCTTGCCGATCGGCGCATTGACCTGCCATGAATCTTCTGCCGGGGACCCCGAAACAACCGCCCAATATACCTTTTCTACCCTGCCGGCCTTGAATTCGCCGGCAATATACGAGGCCGTCTTTTTGTTTTTCGGGAAGACCAGCACCCCGGAGGTGCCACGGTCAAGGCGATGGACAATCCGCGCCTCCTCGTTCAGGCCGATGGTTCTCAGATAACAGCCGACTGCGTATTCAGCGGTCCCTTTCAACTGGTACGGGGTGCGCTGGCTATTGATGCCGATTCCCTTGTTGATGGCCAGGCAGTCTTGATCTTCGTACAGCATGTCGGCAGCGGTATAGACGAGGTCGATGCACCGCTCCTTCTCAATCAAGCCCAGGGCTATGGCATCGCCCTGGTGCAGTTGCCGCGAAGCGACGCGAACCAGGGCCATATTGACCGTGCAGCTTCCCCAGTCGAGCAGGCGGCGGATTTCAGTCTTGGACAGCTGGGGAAAGAGCGCTTTCAGGCCGTCGTCAAGACGGACGCCCTGCTGCTCTTTGCCCGCGGTTGCCAGGAGGATCATGCCTCTCTCCTGCTGGCGCGCAGCAGCGCCACAATGGTCTTGCCATCGATAATTCTGCCGTCGCAGGCCATTGCCAGGGCGTCAGAAAGCGGTACCCGCACCGGATGGATATCCTCGAACTGCTCCTGTGCGGACTCTCCCTGAGTAAGATCGTTGGCAAGAAACAGATAGATCTTTTCGTCAAATACTCCCGGAGATGAGTAGATAAAGCCGAGCGGTTCGAGGGTGGTGGCTCTCAGCCCGGTCTCCTCCAGCAGTTCCCGCCGGGCGCAGTCAACCGGGTCTTCTCCGGTGCTGAGTCGGCCGGCCGGGATTTCCAGGGTAAATTCGTTTATCGCCGGTCGCGGCTGCCGGATAAGGGTAACCGTCCCGTCTTCATGAAGCGGGAGAACTGCCGACCCGCCGGGGTGACGGACAATCTGGAAGGTGTGCCATCCCTTATCGCTGATCTTGACCTCCATCTGCTCAAGGTCAACAACGATACCATTGAAAATAATCGATCTGTTACGTGTCTCCATGGTGTTGGTAGATAGCATGTTAATACAGTTCTGGGAAGTGGATTTCGATGAAAGTAAAATAAGAAAAGCCTTATTTTGCATGCTTCTGGTGGGTGCATTCATGAAGGGGATAAAAAGCCCTGGTTGTACGGGGCATTCATGCAATAGGCTTTTTGTCGGCAGGTTTATGCAGCGCTGTCCAAGCTGAAGTAGAAGGTGGCTCCTTTGCCGACTTCGCTTTCCGCCCATATTTTGCCGCCGTGCCTCTCGATAATTCGATGGACGGTTGCCAGGCCGATGCCGGTGCCTTCGTACTCCTTCCCATGCAAACGCTGGAATGCTGTGAACAGCTTGTCCTTGTATACCATGTCGAAACCGACACCATTGTCCTTTACATATAAAATATCATTGCTTTTTGACGGGATCTTGCCGACGGCAATGACCGCTTCGGGGGTCAGCGAGGAATATTTCCAGGCATTGCCGATCAGGTTCTGTAAAACCATCTCCAGCAAAGATGCATCACCCTTGGTAGTAAGCCCTTCTGCGATGTCGAAGCGTGTGGTGCGGTCCGGATCGGATTCCTGAAACATTGTGGCAAGTTTATGGGCACAAGCACTCAGGTCCACATCGACAACGTTCATCTCTGCCCGTGAAACTCTGGAAAACCTTAACAGATCATCGATCATCACTCCCATGCGGCTGCTTGCGGCACAGATTCTGTCGAGAAAATCCCGGCCATTGTCATCAAGTCGATCGCGGTAATCTTCACGGAGAATGTTTGTAAAACCGTTGATGTGGCGCAACGGTGCCCGAAGGTCGTGGGAAACGGAATAGCTGAAGGACTCCAGCTCAAGATTGGCCAGTTCGAGAGCGGTTTTTTGGCACTCCAGATCTTTGTTGAGCCCAAAAGCCTCCTCTTGAGCCTGTTTCCTCTGCTCAACTTCAAGTTGCAGGGTCTTGTTCATTGCAGTAAGCTGCTCGGCAACCTGCTTGATTGGTGATATGTCGAGGGCCGTGCAGACGATGCCCTGAATCATCCCTTCATTATCAGGCATAACGGATGCCGTAAAATATATCGGTACAATTTGCCCATCTTTCCGTTGGCAGCAAGTCTCGGTACTGATTTTTTGCCCCTGGTCGGCTGTCGTGGGAACCTGGGCCGGCAGGACGTCATAGAATATCTTGCCGGCATCGGCCCCAGTCAATTCCCCTGGTTCGTATCCCAAAAGCTTGTAGGCGGCATAATTCGCATCAAGTATCGAATGGTCCGGAGAAATAATAAGCAGGGCCTCGGTCATGCTTTTAATGATGTTGTTGACGTATTCTTTCGAAACTGTCGTCTGCTGCAGATCTTTAGCCATCTGGTTGAAGCTGTCGATCAGCAGCTGCATCTCACCGACAGCGTGCATGTCGATTCTGGTAGTAAGATCTCCTTTGGCAAGTTTTCTGGAGGCATTTGCCAACTCTGAGACAGGTTCAAATATAAGCCGTCCCGAGACAATAAACAGGAGTATGGCCAGTACGATGGTAATAGCAATATTAAGGACGATGATGACGGAAATAGTATTCTTAATGTTGCTGATAATATTATGTTTTGTCAGGCAGACGACAACTTGCCCCAAAGTCTCAGTACCGGTGGTTATGGGAGAGGTAAGTACAACCGAGGATTCATTCTTTTCGATGAATTCCAGTATCTGGGGCACGTTATGAATGTCATGCAACATGAATTTAATGTGTTCGAGATGGGGCGATGAGTAATTGATGCTGGCAAATTGTGATGTAAGAATTTTACCGCTGTTATCGCGGATGATGATGTAGAGGATCTCCTCATCGTATCGTGCCTCATTGACTATGGAGTCAATCTGCACGGTGTTGCCCATAATCAATGCATCCAGGCACAGCTTGGATACATACTGAGCAATACCTTTCCCTTTTTGGGTCAATACGCTCTGCTGGTTAACCCCCTCGTTCACCGCAATAATTGCGCTCAGTGCAAGAGTTCCTGCCAGCAGCACCAAGGCTATGGTTGAAAAAAATCTGAATTTGATGCTTTTTATGGAGAATTGCAACTTCATATGGGGGAGGTGGTGCTTCCTTTACAATGATTTCCTGCAAGCCTATTCTAAAACTCTGATAGCCTTTTGCAGTAATGCTTTGGGAATCTCGACCTGCGCGGCCTTTGCCGTTTTTTTGTTTATGATCAAGCCTGGTTTGATGGAGTGTTCTATCGGAATTGACGACGGCTTTGCCCCTTTGAGTACAGCTGCAGCTTTTTTGCCGGCAATGACCCCGAAAGCATAGGGATCTCCGCACACGGCGAGCATTACCCCTTTCTCTGCCAAATCCTCAAGCATGGTGATTGTTATGACCTTCGAGTTGTTGGCAAGTCCGACAATCTGCGAAAGATTTGCCCCGATAACGCTGCTGCCTGATAGGTACACTGCGTCAACAGTGCTCATTACATCGGGCAGGATCTGCACAATATCTTCTTTTTTAGCCAAGATTACCGGCAGCACCTCTATCCCGTGCTTTTTCTGCAACTTCTGCAGATCTCGCAGTTGGGACTCGGTATTACTTTCTCCTGGTGTGTACAGCACTGCGAGTCTTTTCGCCGGGTAGACCTCTTGCAGTCGGATGACCAGTTCCGACAAATCGAACATTGTACTTACCCCGGTCACATTAGTGCCGGAATTGTTCCAGCTCTTGGCCACCCCTGCCCCGATGGGGTCATAGAACTGGCTGAATACTATCGGGATGTCTTTGATCTCCCTGGCAGCGACAACTGTTGCGTTGGTCCCGATAGTGATCAGCAGCGAAAGATTGTCAGCAGCAAAGCTTCTCACCAGATTGGCCGCCTTTGCCTTGCTCCCGGCCGCATTCCCCATCAGGAATTTAACTCTTGGTTCTTTGTAGCCGGATCTGGCCAGTTGTTCCTTGATGCCCTTAAACGATTCCTGATAACGGGCCTCGTCGCTGAAGATAAGCACACCGATCTTTATTTCAGCCTGCACATCGGGAGGGCAGAGAACCATCATTGCCAACACCAGCAACGTCAACCAGGAAACACAACTGCGGATCATCTCTGCTCCTCTACACTGTCGGGCCTTTAAAAAAACGTGGGAATAGTTGCAACGCTGGTTATTTGTATACTCCCGCACCGATGATGATTTCATTGGCTGCTTCCAGATAGGTCTGCTTTGTTTCAATCCTGTTGGTGGCCGGATTTGTCCATTTATACGAAACCCATCCCTGTCCTTTCCTGCCGACAGCCATGAATTCCTTGACAAATGCCTTGCCATCCATGTCTTTAAGCTCAATAAGTTGTTTGCCGATCAGCTTAGAATTCGCTCCGTGGGCGATCTGGGTACCATTGAAGTCCCACACTGTCAGATATAACTCACCATTAACAAACTGTCCTTTGGGGTTGCTGAACTCAGCCAGGGCTCTGTCTTTACCATTGGCCTTTAAATAGGCAACAGCTTTTTTTACCAAAGTCTTTGCATCATCCCTGGTCTGGCTTGCTGCCATGGCGACCACTGAGAACGTGATCCACAGAACAGAGATGATGATTGCTGATACAAACCTTGTCAACTTAGCCTCACTCTTTTATGTCGGTGTCATATTTCCAGCCACGCCAACAGGTTCGCTGTAGCTGTCTTTGAAATAGTTGCGATACCAGTCAAAAGTTTAGCAAAAATGTTGACAATATCTAGGGTTGCAGTTCCATACAAAATCATACAGTAACAATGGAGAACGCTCGGAATACATTTTTTATGCAAAAAGAGAGGCTACAGCGCTGGGCTGTAGCCTCTCTTCTTCTTTTATTGCTGCTGTCAGGACGTCTGGCGGTATTTATCGAAATACAAAAAAAAGACAATACCCTGATGCTTGACGTTTTTTAGTTTTCGGTCATAAAGTGCTGCTCGTACAGGTCTTCCAGGCTCTGCAGATGTCTGCTTTCGTCGGCAAGCAATCGCTGGAATAGGGCAGCATTCGGTGCGCCGGCACACCCTTCGGACATTTTTTTGTAGAAATCAATGGCCCCTTTTTCGAGGTGAATGGCATACGCCAATGCCTCGCGGCCGTCGGAATCCGGGTTCAACTCCTTTTTCGGCAATATATAGCCGAGGTTCATGGTTGGTACCGGGCGGATCATCTCATCGCCGTTCCCCATCTGGCCGAGGAGCAGCGCCTTTTCCAGTTCCTGCTTGTGGTTCAGTTCGTCCAGGGCCGAGTCCCTGAGAATCTCCTTTGCGCCCTTGTTTTTCAGGATACGGATGGAATTCAGGTAGTTCCTGAACCCCTCTTCTTCCATCTGAATGGCCATCTCTATTGCAGCTTCAAAGGTATAACAAACCTGGTCGCTCATTGGTGGGCTCCTCCGCGTCAAAATTAACAGACTTTTAGCACAATTGAGCCGTCAGCACAAGCATGATTGTATACAGCATGCCGGGTGGGTTCTGGCTATTGCCAATCTCTGCGGTAAAATTTTCTCAGATAATGAAATCATCTGGTGCGGAGTGGCTATGAAAATATTCCTTGCAGGCGGGACCGGATTTGTCGGCGGCAATCTGTGCGAAATTCTGGCCGCAAGCGGTCATGAAGTGAGGCTGTTGGTGCACCGGCGCCGCGACAGCAAAATAGCTGGGGTCGAGCAGGTTGAAGGGGATGCAGCTGATCTCGAAAGCTTTGCTGGCGGTGTTAGTGGTTGTGATGCCGTTATTAACCTGATCGGCATCATCCGGGAATTTCCCGGAAAAGGCATGACCTTCGAGAAGCTGCATGTCGAGGCCACCCGCAACCTGGTTGCCGCAGCAGGCATGGCCGGCAGCAGGCGCTACTTGCAGATGTCGGCACTCGGCACAAGGCCGCAAGCGGTATCCTTTTATCACCGGACAAAGTGGCAGGCCGAAGAGCTGGTGCGTGGTTCCGGGCTGGAATGGACGATCTTCCGTCCTTCCCTGATCTTCGGACCCGGCGACGCCTTTGTTAACATGCTGGCCGACCAGATCAGAAAACTGCCCTTTGTGCCGGTCATCGGTGACGGTCAATATCGAATGCAGCCGATAGCCGTTCAAGACGTTGCCCGCTGCTTTGCCATGGCCCTCGGCATGCCGCAAACCATTGGCAAGAGTTTTGAGCTGTGCGGTGCGGACCGTCTGACCTATCTGGAGATGATCGATACCATTGCTAAGGTTTTGGGGAGGAGCAGTCCGGTGAAGATGAAAAACCCGTTGCTGCTGATGAAACTGGCCACTGCGCTGTTGCAGCAGTTCCCGCTTTACCCGGTGACCATGGACCAGATCCAGATGCTCACCGAGGAGAGTATCTGCGACGGCTCCTGGCGGGAGACGTTCGGCTTCGAGCCGGTACGGTTCAGCGAGGGGATCGCCTCATATCTGAAGGTGAGGTAAGGCCGCCTGATTAATGTTTATGGTGATGGTGATGGTCGTGATGATGCTCATGAGGGTGATCATGATGATGGTGATGATCATCAGGGGTAAAGACCGGAATCCGACCTGAACAGACCGGGCAGCCCTGCATTGAGAGAGGTTTTTCCAGCCGGCACTCGGCCAGCAGCTCGTCGTCACCGAAAATGTCGCGGGTAAGACCGTCGGCCCGTACCTCGCCATCCTTTAAAACAATGACCCTGCTGCACAGCTCCATCACCATGTCGAGATCGTGACTGGTGATGATCCTCGTATGCTGGAATTCCCGCATGAGTCCCATCAACTGCCGTCGCGCAAAGGGATCGAGCCCGTTGGTCGGCTCGTCCATGACCAGGATGTCAGGCGACATCGATAGTACGGTGGCGATGGCGACTCGCTTCTTCTCGCCGCCGGAGAGGTGATAGGGTGGCTTGTCTTTCAGGTGGGCCGCGTCTACCCGCTCCAGCGCTGCCATCACGCATTGCTCGGCATCGGCACTGGTAAACCCCAGGTTGAGCGGGCCAAAGGCAACGTCTTCAAAAACTGTCGGCATGAACAGTTGGTCGTCAGGGTCCTGGAAAACCATCCCTACAGTCCGGCGAATTTCCGGGAGGGTTCCTTTGGAGAGCGGGAAATCGCCGATTTTTATTGAGCCGGATGTCGGCGCCAGATAGCCGTTGAGATGAAGCAGCAGGGTCGATTTCCCTGCGCCGTTGGCGCCAATGATGCCGACTGACTCGCCGTGGGTAATGCGGAAAGAGATATCCTTCAGGGCGGCGGTGCCGTCAGGATAGATGTGGCGGAGGTTTTTCACCTCTACAATATGATGGCTCATGGCAAAATCCCGGTCATTAGTCCTCCCAGGAGCTGCGGGAGGTTATTGAGTCTGAAAATGACAAACAGTGAAACCCAGCCGATCAGGAAGACGGACTCAGCCATGCCGAAGCGGGAGATTTGCCGGGTGCGAAATTCTCCGTCGAACGCCCGAGCAATCATCGCCATATGGATCCGCTCTGCCCGCTGCCAGGTGCGGAGCAGCAAGTGGCCGATTAACGAGCCGTAGCTGGCAATACCCAACCCTTTTTTGCCACAGGCCCGGAGCTGTCTGGCGCGGGATGCTCGTCCTGCTTCTTCGGTCAGCACAAAGATGTAGCGATAGAGAAACATCAGCTGGACCGTAAACGCCTGCGGCGTGCCCATCTGCTCCAGTGCCCGGCAAATTGCCGGGAAACCGGTCACCGCCACCAGGGTGAGCGCCGCAGTGACCGTAAGCATGGCTTTGACTATGATGGCGATCCATGACACGACGCCGCCGGAAATGACGATCGAGCCGACAGCCAGCAGCGGCGACCGGTCCAGGAGCGGGTTGAACATCCCTACGACAAAGGCAAAAGGGAGCACCAGTACGGTTTTGCGAATGATGAAGCCTGCCGGCAAGTTGGCTGTGCCGATCAGAGCAGCCGGGTAGATGAAGAACGGGAGGAGTGGGGACAGCTCGTATTTGCCGAAGGAGACAACTGCAATAATGAAAACCAGGGTTGCGATAACCTTGGCGCGTGGGTCAAGACGGTGCAGACTGCTGCTGCCGTTTGCCAGCAGGTCGAGTTGCTTGAAATCCAGGATGGCGCCGTCAATGGAGAGCATAAGCCCCTTAAACTGAAACAGGGAGAGGTTTGGGCCTCTCCCTTCTTTTACCGAAGTTGTCTGGCATCGGGATTTTTACACGATATTACTGCACGGTTCAAGTCAGAACATTACTTGGGACCTGATGCCAAGGATAGCGACGTCAGCTGCATCCCTGTTGCCGGTTGGTTGCATTATGTACTGGAATACCGGCGCGACATTGATCTTGTCGTGCAGCTTGATGCTGTAATAGGTTTCAACCAGTTTCTCCTGGGCAGACAGCTCAGCTCCGGCTATCTGGCCATAGGCCACGGCACAGGTGTCGTCATTTCTGCCGGGGATCAGGCCAGTATACTGCAATCCCGCGCTCCAGCTTCTGCTGGTCAGGTAGACATTCTTTTCCCTTTGGGCATAGCGAGCGAATAAGGTGAGTTTGTCGCTAAGCTGCTGGTCTACGCTGATCCCGGCGTTATAAGCACTTTTGTTTTGTGTCTTGACGCTATTATCCGGTTTTGAAGCGTCAACGGCGCTATAAATCCTGTAGTTACCTTGAAGTTCCCTAAATGTCACCTTTGCATCAAGTTCGGCAATGCCGAAACCGTTCGAGGTAATGCCGTCGCCGGAAGCGGTGCTGCTGGCGTAACCGACACCGAAGGTCAGGTTGTCGCCGAGTTTGGCATGCACCCGCACACCGGGGCCATTCAATGGGAAAGAAACCGTAGGTGCATTCGTGAACAGGCCGGCAAGGAACTGGCTGGTTTCGTCGTTGGCAACCGCGTTGTTGTCAAAGTAATCGGTAATGTCAATTTTGCCCAGAGTCGCTATCAGCCTGTCGTCAAACAGCGACTGTTCCACAAAAGCCTTGTAGAAACGGACATTGTCACCGTCATTCGTGGCGAGGCCATTAAGTCCTCCCAGGCTGGCGACCCTTCGGTCAATACCGGTGCCGCCTGCGGCCCGAATGTCGACAACGGC
This sequence comes from Geoanaerobacter pelophilus, assembly GCF_018476885.1. Lineage (NCBI taxonomy): Bacteria > Pseudomonadati > Thermodesulfobacteriota > Desulfuromonadia > Geobacterales > Geobacteraceae > Geoanaerobacter > Geoanaerobacter pelophilus. The sequence continues at coordinate 272,024 of NZ_JAHCVJ010000002.1, read as the reverse complement.
TATAGTACTGTCAGTAATCTTGAAATTGAATACCAGGTCGCCGCGACCGGTTGCATCGCCACCGTCCTTTTGTTGCTTGTTGCCGATGGAATTTTGAAACACCCCGACCAGGGAGCCGCTCAGGGAGATATTTTTCGTCAGTGGATAAAGCGATGTCCCAAGCCCCTCGTTCCGGGTCTGGAAAGCCCTTGTATGCACCAACAACATCTCACTGCGCAGATCTTCTTCAATCTCCTGGAGCCGGTTCAGATCTTCACTGGAGACCGCTGCAGCCCCTTCTTTGATGACCTTCTCCGCCAGTTTTTCGGAAATCTGGCTGAGTGACGCCGCAATGTCTATCCGGGTCAGTTGTTGCTTTCCTTCGAGAAACTCCTTGGAGAAGACCCCTTCAATCTTGTATTTGCTGGCAATGTCAAGCAGCACCTTGCATGCCTGGTGGTCGATATTGACTTGATCCGGAATCTTTGCCTCGGGATGGAGGGCAAAGGCCGGCATCGCAGAGACAATGAGTGTTAGTGAAATAATCAGACTTAATAATGTGCGCCTTGAAACGTGCATACCCGCCCCCTGTTGGATTACTGGCATAAATCGACAACGGTCTTGTGAAATTGAAAACCGTTTTCAATATACGTAACGGATAATTATTTTGTCAAGCCTGGTTTTTTTGTTTATTGCCTCTATTGGGGAGCGACTTTAACTACCGAGCCAATTTTTTCAGTACCGTGGCTATGACGAAGACGAGCCCAAGAGTGAGCAGGCCGCCGACAATACCCGAGACACTGGTTCCCAATTTCCCCTCTTCTTCACGCTTTTCCTTGCTTGCTGGTGTTGCTGTCTGACCCGTCTGTCGGGCATCTTTTGTTATAGCAGCCTCTGGTTTCTTTAAGGCATAACCGGGGAAAATGGCTAGTTTCTCCTGCAGCGAAGACAACGATCCATGTATGCCGTTTTTTTCTGCCTCAAGTTCCTCTTTTCCGGTCACTTTTTTTATGGACCATTCAAGGCCATCAGGGTTTTCAGAAGCAAACCAGGAAATCATTCCCCCGGTAAAAAGCGCTACGGCAAAAAAGACGAGCACAATAATACGCATCGGCATGCCAGAAGAAATATTTAGCGGCTGCATTCCTGAAACGATTTCAGGCTTGGCCCTGTAGACGAAGGAAACTACGGCAGCAGAGACAACTCCTTCCACTGCACCGATTCCCAGATGGATCGGCTGCATCAGCATGATAAAGGTGGAGAAGGGGAGGGATGATATCCCGGAAAAGACTGTCTCAAGGACAACACCTAAGGCTCCCAGTTGCAATCCAACTACTGCTGAAATCAGAGAGGCGGCAGCAATTTTTCCCTGAGTCGGTCTGTCGCCGACTAGGGGCCTGTAGAATAAGGGATAGGCTATGAATGCGGGGAAGAACCCGAGGTTGAAGATGTTGCAGCCGAGGGCCAGCAGGCCGCCATCGGCGAAAAACAGCGCCTGCACCACCAGCACCGAGGCGATGGTGAGGAATGCCGCATGTGGCCCCAGAAGTATGGCTAGGATCAAGCCGCCACCAAGATGTCCGCTGGAGCCGGTGGCCGGTATGGTAAAGTTAATCATCTGGGCGGCAAAGATGAATGCTCCGAGAACGCCCATCAGAGGTATCTTGCTGTGGTCCATCTCTTTCTTGACCTTTGCTGAACAGTAAGCAATGGCGCCGGCGCTTGCCGCCCACAAAGTCCCTCCAACTGCCGGTGATATCAACGCATCTGCCATATGCATGGAAAAATCCCTCATAAAAAATGAATTTTGAAGGACGGTAGCACATAAGTATAAATCGTGCTACATAAATAGCACGAAAAGCGAAATCGTATACGTCACGCATTTTCGCACTTTCGTTTTTGTTTTGTGTAGGGAAATCGGTTACTATCTCTCCAAATTGAATACGCTCCGGGGAGGTATCCCATTATGGGGAATACGGTCAGATTCGGGATTTCACTGGATGAAAAGCTGCTGGAGAGTTTCGATGAGTTGATTGAGGAGAAGCGATACATGAACCGTTCCGAGGCGATTCGTGACCTGATTCGCGCTTCGCTGGTCGAGAACCGGGTTGCTTCTGAGGACGCCGAGGTGGTGGGGACGGTAACGCTGGTCTACAATCACCACGTGCGCGACCTGTCCGACAAGCTGACCGAGCATCAGCATGCCCACCACGACCAGATCATTTCAGCACTGCATATCCATCTGGATGCGCATAACTGCCTGGAGGTGCTGGTGGTCCGGGGGCCGACCCGTGATGTGAAGCGGATTGCCGATGAACTGATCGGCGTTAAAGGGGTTAAGCACGGGAAGCTGGTGATGACCACCACCGGCGAGGGATTGCACTGACGTTTTATAGATAACCTTTGTCAGCCAGGCTGACATAATTCTTGTCACCGATGATGACGTGATCCAGAACCCTGATCCCCATTAATTCTCCTGCTTCTTTCAGGCGTCGGGTAAGCTCCAAATCTTCGCGGCTGGGAGTTGGGTCGCCGGTGGGGTGGTTGTGAACCAGGATGATTGCTGCCGCTGAGTCGCGTACCGCCGGATTAAACACCTCGCGCGGATGTATGATGCTCTGGTTCAGGGACCCTTCGGAAATCGGCACTTCCCGGATAATCCTGTTTTTACCGTCGAGCAGCAATGCAACGACATGTTCCTTTTTCCGGTTTTTAAAACGATTCTGAAAATGCTGAAATATTTGGCTGGGAGCGGTGTAGCGGTCGCCGCTTGACAGCGATTCACTGCTGCAGCGGCCGGCAAGTTCGAGCGCTGCCTTGATTGAGGCTGCTTTGGCCGGTCCTGTTCCTTTGATCCGGCAGATTTCTGCGACAGACGCCTGAGCAAGGCCTCGCAGGTCGCCGAACTTCCGCAGCAATTCTCTGCCCAGGTCGATCGCGCTGACTTTGGCGCTGAAGTCACCGGTTCTGATGATCAGCGCCAGCAGTTCGGCGTCGGACAGTCCTTCTGCCCCATTTTTAAGGAGCCTTTCTCTGGGGCGTTCTCCTTCAGGCCAGAGCTTTATGCCTCCTGCCACCTCAGTCCTCCTATCTAGCCACAAAGAGCCAGATCAAGACAGCCGCACCTGCTAGGAGACGGTACCAGACAAACAGGTACAGTGAGTTCCGTTGCACATATTTTAGCAGGAAGGCAACACTTGCATAGCCAAAGAGCGCCGAGGTGACGATGCCGATCAGCAGCAATTGGGTTTCGCCTGCTGGGATGCCGTGCTTGAGCAGATGGCCGAGCTTCAGGATGCCGGCTCCGGCGACAATCGGGAGCGAGAGCAGGAAGGAGAAACGGGCCGAGGTTTCACGGTTATAGCCGAGAAGTAAGGCGGCGGTGATGGTTATTCCGGAGCGAGACACTCCCGGAATTAAGGCCAGGCACTGCGCCATCCCCACCATCAAAGCGCTTCCCAGGGTCAATCGTTCCATCTTCCAGCGCTTGGCGCCCATGGTGTCGGCAAAGGCCAGGATCAGTCCGAAACCGATCAGGAACGAGGCAATCAGCAATGAGCTTGATCTGAAGATGTCTTCTATGGTTTGTTCGAACATTTTGCCGATGATAGCGGCCGGGATGGTTCCGGCTATTATATAAAAGGGCAGGCGTTGTTGCGGCGACAAGGCCCTTTTTGCTGCCAAACCGGTGAAGAAGTTGAGGGTCAGTTCGATAATGTCGCGCCAGAAATAGGCGCAGAGCGCAAGCATGGTTCCGAGGTGCAGTGCCACGTCGAACGTCAATCCCGACTCCTGCCAGCCGAGAAGGCGCGGAACCATTATCAGGTGGCCGGAACTGCTGATCGGCAGGACTTCGGTGAGTCCCTGAAGCGCTCCGAGCAGAGCTGCTTGAAATTGATCCATCAATGATCTCTCCTCATTGGATAAAGCCGTGCCAGAGTAGAACAGGGGGGGGAGAAATGCAAGGGATATTGGGATGAAGCCGGGGATAATTTGTTGCGTTGGCGTTACAATGCTGTGGCAATGTCAGGCTGTTTATGTTAAATATGTTCGGTTTCATAAGGTGAATATCACTAGCTGGTTGAGTTCAGGAGGCCCAATATGTTCGGACTTATTCCCAAAGAGGAAAAGTTTTTTGCCATTTTCAAGGAGATGACCGTCACTATCATCGAGGGGGCTAATCTCCTGAAAGACATGATGGACAACTTCGAAGATCCGGCCACAAGCCAGAAGCGTATCAAGGATGTTGAGCACAAATGCGACCAGCTCACTCACGATATCATCAAGAAGCTGAACAAGAGCTTTGTCACCCCGTTTGATCGGGAGGACATCTATGCCCTTTCTTCCGCTCTTGATGACATCATGGATCTGATAGACGCCTCAGCCCAGCGTTTTGTTATGTACAATGTTGAAAAGCCCACCCCTGAATCTAAAGAACTTGCCTTCATAATACTCAAGTCGTGCCAGACTATCGACAAGGCAGTAGGGATATTGGGCGGCAAACTGGAGCCGATATCAGCCTATTGCGTTGAGGTCAATGCCCTGGAAAATGAGGCGGACCGGGTATGCCGCGAGGCGATAAGCCGTTTGTTTGACGAGGAGAAGGATGCTATCCAGTTGATCAAGTGGAAGGAAATCTACGAAACCCTTGAGCGGGCAACCGACAAATGCGAAGACGCTGCAAATATTCTTGAAAGCGTGGTGGTAAAGAATGCTTGATCCCGCATTCATCATGCTCTGCCTGGTTATCCTGGCAGCACTTTTGTTCGATTATATCAACGGCTTTCATGATACCGCCAATGCCATAGCCACCTGTGTTTCCACTCGGGCGCTGTCGGTAAAGGCCGCCATCTTCATGGCAGCCGGGCTGAATTTCGCAGGCGCCATGGTTTCGACAAAAGTTGCCTCTACAATTGGCAAGGGAATAGTTGATGCCGGACAAGTTACTCAGATGGTCGTTTTTGCTGGGATAATCGGAGCTATTATATGGGACCTTATTACCTGGTACTATGGACTCCCCTCTTCCTCATCACATGCAATAATCGGAGGCCTTATCGGAGCAGTTGCAGCTCATGAAGGGTTTGCGGTGCTGCACTGGGCAGGCCTCAAAAAAATAGTGCTTTCGCTTATAATATCTCCCGTTATAGGAACTGCCATAGGTTTTGTTTTCATGGTTATAATGCTGTGGACGTTTCGCAGGACATCTCCTGCCCCTTTGAATAAAGGGTTCAGAAAGCTGCAGATACTTTCTGCCGCAGTCATGGCATTTGCCCATGGCACGGCTGATGCCCAGAAGTCAATGGGTGTCATCACCATGGCTATGGTCAGCTACGGACTGCTGCCGGTGTTCGATGTTCCCGTGTGGGTGAAAATTGCCTGTGCCGCTGCAATGGGGCTCGGAACAGCTGGCGGTGGCTGGAGGATCATCAAGACTGTTGGCAAGGATTTCGTCAAGCTGCAACCGGTTCACGGCTTCTGTGTCGAAACCGCCTCAGCCGGAGTTATTCTGGGGGCGTCATCCTTCGGTATGCCTGTCAGCACCACCCATGTAATTACTTCAGCTATACTAGGTGTTGGACTTTCTAAACGGCTCACCGCTGTTAACTGGAGTGTGGCTGGGCGGATACTGGTCGCCTGGGTATTAACCATACCGGCTTCGGCAATTGTGTCCGCTATGGTTTACCTGATTTTTAGCCCTTTCCTGGGCAAATAGCCTTCAGTCTTCGATATCATCACCAACTTCTTCCATCTCCCTGGTCAACTCGGCCAGGGATTCGTCTTTCTTCCTGAATTTGATCACAAGCCAATAGCAGGCCGCGTATCCAACCAGTGCGGCGGCAAAGCCGAGCAGCGAGGAGCCGAGAATCAATGAGGCGGCCTGCTCCTTGAGGTCGTCCCAGTCAAGGCTCTTGAACGAGATCTGGATCGGCGGCAGTCCGCGCATCATCTGCCCGAGTTTGTGGCTCAGAATGAGGGCGGGCGCCACGGTGAGCGGAGTGTTGACCCAGGCGCCGGTTATACAGGTAAGCTTGTTCAAGCGGAAAACGAAAGCCGCGGCTATAGCCAGGGGGGTATGGGCCCCGAAAAATGGGGTAAAGCTGATGAACGTCCCTACTGCAAACCCTGCAGCAATATGAGCTGGATGGCTGTCCAGCGAGAGAATCTCTCTGAACCGCTTTTTCCATTTTTCCTTATCGATCACGATTAATCCTTTTAGTAAATTCCGGGAAGTCTAGTTTCCCGACCTCTCTTTGTCAATCTCTTGCGTTAATTCAAAATTAAATTCTGGTAATTTACCCCTTGCATGGTGTGAAATATTCTGTAGATTTTAAGTTGACAGTATCAAAAAGATTATATATATAAAAAACACTATATATTGCTTTGTCTAGGGGTGCGCATGCGCATGCATAAAATTCTGATAATTATTGTTCTTCTTGCCTTTGCCAACGCTTCATATGCCGAGGAACAACTTGGGCTTAAAGAAGCGTTGAGCCTTGCCCTGGAAAAAAATCTCCTGGTAAAGGCGTCAAGCTATGAGAGTGCCGCTAATGCGGCCGGGGTCAAGTCGAGCCGTTCCCGTTACCTGCCGCGCGTTATTTTTGAAGAGCGTGCCGTCTTGACCAACTCCGGCACCAGGGCATTCATGATGAAACTTGACCAAGGGCGGTTCTCGATGGCCGGCGACCTCAACCATCCTGACCCCACAGGGGACTTCCAGACTGCTTTCACGGTCGAGCAGCCGCTTTTCGACATGAACCTCATTCGTGGAATGGATGTTGCCGGCTTAGAGTTGTCGCTCAGTGACCATGCCCTCGAAAAGAGAAAGCAGGAGATCGCCTTCCAGGTTTACGCTGCCTATCTTAATGTACAGAAGAGCAGGGTGCAACTGTCAGTAGCAGAGCAGGCCGTCAGGGATGCCACTGAGCACCGGAGGATTGCCGGGGTGCGGAGCGAGTCCGGGGTCGGACTGAAATATGACGAGCTGAGGATCGCTACCTTTCTTGCCGAGCTGGAACAGCAGAGAATAACCGCTGAAAATGAAGTGAAACTGGCACGGCTGCGGCTTGGCCAGGTTGTGGGGTTGCCGTCCGGGGCTGCTCCCGGCATTGCAGAGCATGTCACTGCTCTTGAGTTGACGGTGTCTCAGGAATATCTCGAGCAAGAGGCACTTATCGGCAGGCCTGACATCAAGGAGTCGGCCGCGGAAGTTGCCAGGGGTGATGCTGCTGTTGCTGTTGTTAAGGGGAGCAATTGGCCGACACTGTACGCATCCGGATCGTACCAGATGAATGATCGCGACCTGCCGGGCGGACGAGATAATGACAGTTGGGTTGCCGGAGCTGTGCTCAGATGGGATATTGCGGGACCTCTCAAAAATCGGGGCGAGATTGAGCGGGCACGGGCCAAGAGGAATGCCGCAGAGTCTTATCAGCAGGCGTTGAGGCAGGAGGCCTCAATCCAGATCAGGGAGGCGTTGTTGCGTCGTTCCGAGTCGGAGAAGCGCTTGGCAGTTTCCAGAACCGCAATAAAAGATGCCGAAGAGATGGTCCGGCTCGTCAGCAAACGGTTTGAAAATGATCTCTCAACAGCTGTTGAACTGCTGGATGCCCAGACTGCGCTGAACCGGGTACGTGCCCAGCTTGCCGAAAATGAGGCAGGTTTTGCTCTGGCAACTGCCACTGTTTACCAGAGAGCAGGGCTTTTTTTGAAGGAGGTAGTGCGATGAGGATGAGACTGGTGGCGTTTATTGTCGCCTTGATGATGGCTGTAACCGGGTGCAGCGGAGACCGGCATGAGGGGACAACCAGCAAAGGTGTGGCTCAGGTGGTCAAAGGGGTGCGCCTTGAACAGGTTACTGCAAGTGAGGTTCCGCAACGTCAGGAGGCGGTGGGGACGGTTATGGCCGTTACCAGCGCAGTTGTCGCGGCGCGCGTTGCCGGCACTATTACGGCCATGAACGTCAAGGAAGGGGACCGGGTCAGGAAGGGGCAGACACTGGCGGTTCTGGAAGCCAATGAGACGCTGGCCGGCGCTTCGGCAGCTGAGGCTGGAGTCGAAGAAGCAAAGCGGGCGCTTGAAGAGGCAAAATCGAGAAAGAAGCTGGCTGACGGCACGTTTCAACGCTTTCAGAAACTTTATAGCGAGCAGGCAGTAACGAAGCAGGAGTTTGAGACCCGGAAGTCCGAGCAGGAGGTTGCCGAACAGGGGGTGCTGCGTGCCGAGTCAAGGCTGGTGCAAGCGAAGGAAAACTCCAGGGCGGCCGCGGTTATTTCCGGATACACCCGCCTGGTCTCGCCGATCAGCGGGGTAGTGACCGCAAAGGCGGCGGACCGTGGGGCCACGGTATTTCCGGGGACGCCGGTCCTTTCGGTTGAGGAGGAATCGGGTTACCGGCTGCATGTTCAGGTGCCAGAAACGCTCAAGGGGGGAGTGACTGCAGGACAGTCAGTGGAGATGGTCATTGACGGGCAACAGCCCCGGTCCGGGGTTGTCTCGGAAGTGGTCCCGGTTGTCGATCCGGCCAGCAGGACCTTTACCGTCAAGATTCCGGTCAGCGGCAAGGGGGTACGTTCCGGTACTTATGGCCGGGTCTATCTGCTGCAGGGCACTGTCCGCGGCATCCTGCTCCCCAGGGGCGCGGTGCTGGAGCGCGGTACTCTCACGTCGGTCTGGGTGGTTGACAGCGGCAATATTGCCAGGATGAGGCTTGTCAAACCGGGCAGAATAGTGGGTGACAAGGTGGAAATCTTGTCTGGCGTTACAGTAGGAGAGCGGGTGGTGGTTAGCGGGGCGGATAAGGTTACTGACGGCGTGAAGGTGGAGTGACAGCATGACTGAACTAGGTTTTGCGGGGAAGATCGCCCGGGCATTTATAAATTCAAAGTTGACGCCGCTTATCGTTGGCGCAGCGCTGTTGCTCGGCCTGTTTGCGATCAAGATGACTCCTCGCGAGGAAGAGCCGCAGATCGTGGTGCCGATGATCGACATCTTCCTGCCGCTTCCCGGTGCATCACCTGCAGAAGTTCAGGAGCGGGTGGTAAAACCACTGGAACGGAAGCTTTGGGAGATAAAAGGGGTCGAATACCTTTACTCCATGAGCCGCCCCGGCATGGGGATCATCACGGTCCGTTACCTGGTCGGCGAGGATATGGAGAAGTCGCTTGTTAAGCTTTACAACAAGGTGATGAGCAATCGCAATCTCCTGCCCCCTGGTGCCGGTGAACCGCTGGTTTCCCCAAAATCGATAGATGACGTTCCGATCCTTGCTCTTACCTTGTGGTCAGATCGTTACGATCACGCCACTCTGCGCACCGTTGCCAAAGAGGTTTGTGACGAGCTGAAAAAGGGGGAAAATGTTGCCGAAGCAATGGTCACCGGCGGCGTGTCCCGGCAGGTACGGATAGCTCTTGATGCCGGTAAGCTCGCCTCGCGCAGGGTTTCACCCCTTGAGGTCGCAGCCAGCTTGCAGAAAGGTAATGCTAGTCAGGCATCCGGTGCCTTCAGCGAGGCCAACCGGGAAATGCTGGTGCAGACCGGGGAGTTCTTTAGCGATGCCGAGGCGTTGCAGCGGTTGGTGGTGGCAGTCAGGGACAATAAGCCGGTGTACCTTGCCGACGTGGCAACAGTGAAAGATGGCGTTACCGAGCCTCAGGATTATGTCTTTTTCGGACTCGGTCCTGCGGCCGGTGTTGGGGAGCACACACCGGCGCAGCAGCATAACGCCGCCAGGAACTATCCCGCAGTTACTGTATCCGTGGCCAAGCGCACCGGCGCCAATGCCACCTGGGTAGCGGAAGACCTGATGAAAAAGGTCGAGTTCCTGAAGGGAAAGGTGATTCCCTCTGACGTGCAGGTGACGGTTACCCGCAACTACGGAGAAACTGCCAAGGAGAAGAACAACGAACTGCTCTTTCATATGTTCCTGGCCGCAATCTCGGTAACGCTGCTGATCGCCCTGTTCATGGGGTGGCGCGCCGGAGCCGTGGCCGCAATCGCAATTCCGGTGACCCTGGCACTTACGATTCTCATCTTCTATCTCATTGGCTACACCCTGAACCGGATCACCCTCTTTGCCCTGATCTTCTCCATCGGCATCCTTGTCGATGATGCGATAGTGGTGGTGGAAAACATTCACCGCTACTTCACCACAACCAAATTGAAGCCGTTGGAAGCTGCGGTGCGGGCAGTGGACGAGATCGGTAATCCGACGATTTTGGCCACCTTCGCGGTTATCTGCTCCATCCTGCCGATGGGGTTTGTCGGTGGGTTGATGGGGCCGTACATGCGGCCGATCCCGGTTGGCGCCAGCATGGCAATGCTCCTCTCCATGTTCATTGCCTTTATTGTAACGCCGTACTTTGCCTATCGCTTCATGAAAGGGGAATCTCACGCTGGCAGCGATGAGCAGCCCGAAGACTCGAAACTGACGGCGTTCTATCGCAGGGCCATGGGGGCGCTTATCCACAAAAAGCCGCTACGCAACGGTTTTCTGGTGGCTGTGGTGCTCCTGCTGCTGGCTGCCTGCTCGCTCATCTATTTCAAGGCAGTGACGGTGAAGATGCTGCCGTTTGACAACAAGAACGAACTGCAGGTGATCATCGACGCGCCGGACGGGACGCCGCTGGAGCAGACCGCACGGATAGCTGCAGAGATGGGCGATGCCCTCAGAACAGTACCGGAAGTGGTAAATTTTCAGACCTATGTCGGGGTGAACTCTCCCTTCAACTTCAACGGGCTGGTCAGGCACTATTATCTGCGCAAAGGGCCGAATCTGGCCGATCTACAGGTGAATCTCACCCATAAGGCCGAACGGAAACTGCAGTCCCATGATATTGCCAAAAAAATCCGGCCGCTGGTGAAGGCGGTGGCGGACAGGTATGGCGCCCGGGTCAAGGTGGCAGAGATTCCGCCCGGCCCGCCGGTACTTTCCACGCTCGTTGCCGAGGTTTATGGGCCTGATGATGCCACCAGGGCCGATATTGCGAAAAAGATCAAGGAGATCTTCAGCAAAACCCCGGGCGTGGTTGATGTTGATTGGTATCGCGAGGATGACCGCCAGAAAGTTACTTTTGCGGTGGATCGGGAAAAGGCTGCCATGAACGGCATTGCCGCTGAGGATGCTGCCCGGACTCTCGGTATCGCCCTTGGTGGAATGGATGCCGGACTGCTGCACCTGCCGAAAGAAAAGGAGCCGGTTACCCTCAATCTGCGGTTGCCGGTAAGCGACCGGAGCTCGATTACTGCCCTTTCATCCATCTACCTGCAAGGTGAGAAGGGGAGCGTGCCGTTATCGCAGCTGGTCAAACCGCTACAGGGGCTCGAGGAGAAGTCGCTGTACCGTAAGAACCTGAAAAACGTCGTTTATGTGATCGGTGACGTTGCCGGCGCTGTCGAGGCACCGGTGTATGCTATTCTCAAAATGCAGAAAGAGATTGCCGCCATCCCGCTGCCAGGAGGGTACAAGATCGAGCAACTTGCCTCTCGGCAGCCGTGGAGCGAAGAAAAGCCTGGTCTCAAGTGGGATGGCGAATGGCACATTACCTACGAGGTGTTCCGCGATCTCGGTCTTGCCTTCGGTGCGGTGATGGTACTGATCTACATCCTGGTGGTGGCCTGGTTCAAGGATTTCACCACACCACTGGTGATTATGGCGCCGATTCCGCTGACCTTGATCGGCATCTTGCCGGGGCACGCCCTGTTTGGGGCGTTCTTTACCGCAACATCTATGATCGGTTTCATTGCCCTAGCCGGAATTATCGTCCGAAACTCTATCATCCTTATCGATTTCGCTGAGATTAAAAGGCGCGAAGGGATGGCGCTGGACGAGGCAATTATCGAGGCCGGTGCGGTAAGGTTCAGGCCGATGCTGTTAACCGCAGGCGCAGTGGTAGTCGGAAGCTTTGTGATTGTTTTCGATCCGATCTTTCAGGGGCTGGCGATTGCCATGATGTGTGGCGAGATCGCCTCCACCACCCTGTCGCGGGTTACCATACCGGTACTTTACTATCTTGTGCAGTCGTGGAAAGAGCGACATCATGTGGGTGAAACAAAGGAGGAGGTTTGATGTTCTGGCAAAAAAAGAAACAGCAGTCGCTTGAAGCCATGGAGCTTGGCGAACTCTGCCGAATCGAGGGGGAGGCTCTGTATCGCTCGGGTAAATACCACTGCGCCGAGGCGGTGCTGGAAGTAATCAGGAAGCACTTCACTCCGGAGGTGCCGGAGTCTCTGGTTCATACGGTAAGCGGTTTTGGGGGCGGCTCCGGTTCCGGATGCATCTGCGGCGCGGTTTCCGGTGGTACGGTGGCTCTGGGGCTGGTGCTGGGTGACGACAAGAAGCGGATCAGCCATCTGACCAGGGAGCTTCACTCATGGTTCAAAGATAAATACGACTTTACCTGCTGTAAGATCATCCGGCAGAATCACAAAGGGGTCTGTCCGGTGTTGACCGGAGAGGTGGCAGGCAAGATCGCGGAAATGCTGTCTGCCCGGTAGGGGCAATTCGCGAATTGCCCTGGATAAAAAATAGGAGAAAAACCATGAAAGAGGAATTTTACATCGAACGTATCGTCAGGATCGTAGCCGGAAGCTTTATCTTGGTTTCGCTGTTGCTGGCCCATTTCCATTCACCCTACTGGCTCTGGTTCACCGGGTTTGTCGGGCTTAACCTGTTCCAGTCCGGGTTTACCCAGTTCTGCCCGATGTTCAATATTCTGGCCAAGCTGGGAGTCCCGCGGTTTCCCAAGGGATGCTGCCCTAAATGAGATTCCGGGTCACCATCTTGTGTGACAACTCTGTCGGGCCGATCAGCGGGACCCTCGGGGAGCACGGCTTTGCCGCACTGGTTGAATGGGGTGGCGGCTCGCTGCTCTTCGATACCGGCGGAGGCGATACCTTACTGCACAATGCGACCAGGATGAACCGCGACCTCCGGCAGGTGTCGGCTGTTGCCCTTTCACACGGGCATTACGACCATACCGGCGGACTGCGGCAGTTCCTGCAACTGGCAGGAACCAAGCCGATTTATGCCCACCCGGCGCTCTTTACCCCGCGCTATCGCGTCAAAGATAACGGCGAGTCGTTATCAATCGGTATCCCTTTTGGTGAGGAGTATCTTCGAGGCATTGGGGCGGCATTCGATTTTGCCGACGGGAGCAGGGAGATTGCCCCGTCAATCTTCCTTACCGGGAGTGTGTCACGCAGAAACAGTTTCGAGCTTGGCGACAGCGGCCTTTTCTGTGACAGCAAAGGTTGCCATGCCGATCCGCTTGGTGACGACCAGTCTCTGGTGATCGTTGGTGAAAAAGGGCTGGTGCTGCTGCTTGGTTGCTGCCATGCCGGGTTGATCAACACCATTGAAGCGGCGCGGGAATTGACCGGGGTGGAGCGGGTACAGGCAGTAATCGGCGGGACGCATCTCGGGTTCTGCTCCCAGAAGCAGTTAGGCGCAACAGTCAATGCCTTGCGCCGCATGGGGGTTGGCAAGATCTACGGTGCCCATTGTACCGGGTTCACTGCCGCTGCCAAGCTGCACCAGGAGCTGCCGGGGCAGTATCACCACGCCATGGTAGGGACATCGGTCGAAATATAGAAAATTTCCAACAGGGGGGATTTAATGCTCAGGATTGCATCTTTGGTTTTTCTGCTGGTACTGGTTGCTGTTACTGCCTTTTCGGCGGGCTACCGGAATATTGCCTCTGCCGAGGCGAAAAAAATCATCGAACAGAAGAAAAATGTCTACCTGCTTGATGTCAGGACCCGGGAAGAGTATCGCCAGGCGAGGTTGAAGGGATCGGTACTGATACCGATCAATGAAATCGAACGCCGCCTGAACGAAGTTCCCAGGAATCGTCCGGTTGTTGTCTATTGCGCTGTCGGGTCACGCTCCAATCTGGTGGCTGGATTCCTGTCAAGTAAGGGATATGGTGAGGTCTATAACATGCAAGACGGTATCATGGGGTGGTACCGAAATGGGTTCATGGTGGAACAATGACCATTGATCAGCACAATGAAACCGCTTTTAAAGAACAGGCCCTTGTTTTGAGAACACTGGGGCATCCGGTCCGATTGCGAATCGTGGTTGGGCTATCGGGACGGTGCTCCTGCGTCAAGGAGATTTGGGAATGCCTGGGTTTGCCTCAGGCAGTGGTATCGCAACACCTAAAGGTCATGAAGGAGAACGGGATACTGGATGCCAGGCGGGAAGGGACCAGGGTCTGTTATTCTCTCAGGAATCCACGCCTGGCTGAGATGGTGAAACTTCTGCCTCTTGACTGCTGAACGGCATGATCTCCCGCTGCAGTTTCTCTGTGGAATTGGCCAGGGCGTCTATCTGAGCCACTATCTCCTTCGAATTTCTCACGTTCTCCAGCATCATCAGCCCTGATTCACCGATGCATTCTTTCAGGTTGTCGCTGAGGGTTAATTGTTCCAGAGCCTTCTTGCGCAGCAGCTTCATCCGCTCGTTATCCTCAATGACGCTCTGCAGATAAAGGTGGGTGCCTTTTGTCTGTTCCTGAGTTGATATGATGACCTTGCGCGACAGGTCACGCATCTCTTCCAGCGCCGAGACCACGAGAATTGTACCCCGTTCCTGCTCTTTGATCGAGCGGGTTACCTGATGGACCCGTTCCAGGTTCTTGTCCGCTTCCTCGCTGATTACCCTGCTGCCCGATGCCTGCTTTACTGTTGTTGCGGCAATTCTCTGGATCATCTGGGCAACTTCGGTGGAAGTGGCCTCGATTTTTTCAAGGGCCTCGCTGGTCATGGCCGAGATCTTTACCCCGCTCTTGCCGCGGTCCTTGCCGATTGCGATTGCCCTCTGCACAGATGCGGTTTCCTTCTGGATGTTTTTTACCAGGTCTTGGATCTCGCTCGCAGACGATGATGTCCGATGGGCCAGCGAACGCACTTCGTCGGCTACTACAGCGAAGGCTTTGCCGCGCTCTCCTGCCTGGGCGGCGATGATCGAGGCATTCAGCGACAGCAGGTTGGTTTGCTCAACAACCTCCTGGATCATCTTGACAAACTCTCCAACCCTTGCAGAATAAACTGAAAGCCGGCCGATGGCATTAAATGACTCTTCAGTGCTTTGCTCTATCTCGTGCATTGCCTTCTGGGTGGCAGTCATGGCCCTCATCCCGTCCTGGGCCAGCATTCTTACGTTGACGGAGCTTTCCACCGCTTTCTGGGTGTTGTCGCGGACATTGTTGATTGCCGTAGTAATTTGCTGGATTGAACTGGATGTCTGCTCGGTAGAAGATGAAAGTGCGTCGATGTTTCCAGAGATTTCCTTAAGGTTGGCGGCCATCTCCTCGATGGAGGCCGATGTGTTCAATACGCTGTCGGAATAGTTGCGAATCGTCTGGGCAATGGAATCGGTGGTGGAGTTGATCTCGGTGGCAAAGGATGAATGCTCGTCACTACGGACGCTCAGGTCTTCAATCTCTTTCATGAGTGCTTTAAAAAAATCATTAACTTTGGCAACAGACTCAAGAGTTTCATTTTCTTTTTCAGCATAGGTTTCATTGCCCTCAACCATTTTGCGTGAAGTCATGGCGAGCGCGTTGGATTTATTGATATAGTCTTGGGAGATGACCGCAACATTTTTGACCATGGAAACGACTTGGTCAAGAAAGCTGCTGTGACACAGTTTCAAGGATTCCAGTTCATCTTTGCCGCTGTGAGGAAAGTCGATAGTCTTTTGCGGGAAAATACGGGAGAGAGAATCAAAATTTGACTGTAACTGGAGTTGCAGTGCCTGCTTAATTACCAGGGCGCAAAATGATCCAACAAGCAATCCGGCGACGATGCAACCAAACATGTAAAGTGGGGTAAATGCCTTGCTTCCGAAAAAAATAGCAGAATAAAACGGGAATACCACTCCCATGACAATTCCGAAGGAAAGCATGAATAGTCTGATGCTTCTCAGCGAAGTGAGGTATGCTTTGAACATGTACTCTCCGTAATGGACGGCAACTTATTTATTACGAATCTTTACCATGCGAATTGCTAAGCGTCAAACCAACAGAGCTGTTATACAGGAATAACTCGCTTTGCTTGCGACCTGAACAGCGGGTATGGAAACTTTTTCTTAAGTAGAATGACACTTTCCCCGATAGGTAAATCTATGGAATCATCAGGAAATACGGGATATGCAGCCGATTCTGCCATGGCGGGCAGGTTTGCCGGAGTTTCCGGAGTCGCCGAATCTCTGGTAGAAAACCTTTCCATCGGCATGGTCATGGTTGATAACGAAGGGACTATCTGCTACCTGAACCAGATGGCAGAACGGATCTTGCAGATTTCCCGGCAGGATGTAGTCGGGAAACGGGTCTACATGCTTCCTTTAAAGACGGCTATTTACAAGGTGTTGGGAGAAAACTGCCGTGACTATCCAGTTGAGATGAACATCCATGGCCTGGTTGTCCAGGCACGGGCAACCTCGGTAATCTGCAGAGAAGGGGCATGCCTTGGTGATATGTATGAATTGCGCGACATAACAGCCGAGAGGCGTGAGCAGCGGAAGAGCGATGAGTTTGTTGCTTCTATGACCCATGACCTCAAGTCACCGCTTACGGTGATGCTCGGCTATCTGGATGCACTTGTCGGCGATCCGAAGGTATTGGCTGGAGAACGGGCAGCGCAGTGCGTGGCAGAGATAAAAAGAAGCGGCCACCGACTCCAGGGGATGATCGAAGATATTCTCGATTCATACCGCCTGGATGCAGGCCTGGTGGAGATTCGCCGCGAATTCTGTAATATCGGAAAAGTATTGGCTGAATGTTGTGCTGATTTGGCCCAGGATGCGGAAACTCACGGCATCGCATTCAGTTGCACCGTCGATCCGGCGATTCCGATAGTTAAGGCCGATGCCAAGCAGATCGGCAGGCTCTTTTCCAATATCATCAGCAATGCCATAAAATTCACTCCCAAGAGCGGGGAGATCAAGGTCTCAGGTTTCATGGACGGCACCGATATAGTCATGGAGGTTTCTGATACCGGGATAGGCATTCCGGCAAAGGACCAAGAGCGCATTTTCAATAAGTATTTCCGTTCGGCAAAGGTCAAGGGATACAAAGGTACCGGGTTGGGGCTGACCATCTGCAAGGCCCTTGCTGAGGAGCATGGGGGTAGCATTGAAGTTGCAAGCAGTGAAGGCGAAGGGAGCTGTTTTCGGGTAAGGATTCCTACTGAGAGCCAATCGCCCTAAAGATTTACCCTGAACTGCCGAAACAGAAGTTACATTACATGCTACATGCATTACCGATTCTCACATTTGTGCTGATTCCGCCAGGGTAAGGGTTGCGTATCGGATATTACCGTGTAATGTTTATCCTGACAATTTTTCAAGAGACACAAGGAGGTATTACCAATGGCCAATGTACTGATTGTCGACGATTCATCAACAATGAGAAAGATCATCTCTAGGTCCTTGCGGCAGGCTGGTTTGCCGGTAGACGACATTTTCGAGGCAGGTGACGGCATTGAAGGTTTGAATGCGCTCTCAGCCAACAAGGTCGATCTTGTGCTCTCCGATATAAACATGCCCAACATGGACGGGCTGGAATTCATCAAGGCTTTGCGCGCCAATGGCAGCAAGGTGCCCATAGTCATGATCACCACCGAGGGTGGGGAGGACATTCTCAAAGAAGCGATGAACAGCGGCGCCAGCGACAGTATCAAGAAACCGTTTACCCCGGAGCAGCTCAACGAAAAACTGGGAGGGCTGCTATGACACTTAATACCAATGTTTCGCAGGCCGCCCATATCAAAGAAGAAGACCTCCGGGGTTATGTGATTCATGCGACAAAGGAAGTATTCAGTACTATGGTAATGATGGACGTCGCCGATTCGTTTCCGCTAGCGGAACCGGTAACCCATTTTCACTGTAGCATAA
The DNA here is from genome assembly GCF_018476885.1 of Geoanaerobacter pelophilus. Classification (NCBI taxonomy): domain Bacteria; kingdom Pseudomonadati; phylum Thermodesulfobacteriota; class Desulfuromonadia; order Geobacterales; family Geobacteraceae; genus Geoanaerobacter; species Geoanaerobacter pelophilus. Next base: position 254,149 of record NZ_JAHCVJ010000002.1, on the reverse strand, counting down.
CTGGAATGGTCGGACTTGCCGGGACCTATACCGGGATTCTTTCTATCCATTGCCCCAAGCCTTTTGCCATGAAAATTACTTCCAACATGCTGGGCATGGAAGTTGATGAAGTGGGCGAGGATGTGAACGATGCGCTTGGGGAGATTGCCAACATGCTTGGCGGGTATGTAAAACAGATTCTCTCCAAAGGCGGGTTGGACATAAGTCTCTCGATCCCTACGGTTATCTCCGGGGAAGAGTACACAATTAACGCCATGACTGACAGTGATTGTGTCATAATTCCTTTTACCTTCGAAGATGCACGGTTTTTGGTGGGACTTAAATTAAGTAAAGAAGGCTGAAAACCTGCCGGGTGACCATGAAACAGCTTAAACTCAAAGATATGATGGATGCTGCCTTGACCCAGACGGGCGAGGAGAGCAGCATGCTGCTCGGACAGCAACTGAACATCGACGAAAGCGACACGGTCTCCACCAACAAGGTCACCTATTTCTCCGACATGGACGACGCCATTTTTGTCGCCAATGTTGAGGCACGGGAGGAGTATAACGGCCAGTTTTACATGATCTTCTCCCTGAGAGACGCCATTTTGCTCAGCGGCCTGCTGCTGGGGATTCCGCCTGCCAGGGTCAATGAAAAACGCAGACTGGCCATTATGGAGCCGGATGATATTGATGCCTTCGGCGAGATAATGAACCAGATAATCGGCTCGTTCAACTCGGTTTTCAAGCCGTCGCTGCCCCAGAAAATTCATCTTAAGCTGAATGCCCCGAAAAAATTCATACCTGGTGTCGATGAGATGTCGGATGATGAGCCGATACCGACCGGTGATTATGTCCTGTTCCGGGCCCAGTTGAATATGGAAGGGCTGGAGATGGACCGGTTGAATATCCTGGTCCCACTTGAGCTTGCCCACCAGATCGAACCCCCTGCTGCTGAACCTGAGCCTGAGTCTGAAGCGGTTTCCGATGATCAGCCTTCTGCCACGGAGAGTGCCGGAGCATCTGCTGCAGGGGCCGATGTGGCAGGCGGGGCTACTATCTTGCTGCTTGAGGATGACGAACAACTCAGGGAGATTGTCAAACAGTCGTTAAGTGCAGCAGGCTTGTGCGTCGTAGCGGCGTCGCTCAAGGCTGACATCAGGGAAATCTGCGCTCAGAGCAATGCCCGGGTCGCCGTTGTCGGAGTTGCAGATACCGAGGACCGGGAATTGGCACTCTGTATCAAGCTTAATGCAATGAACCAGGACTCCCCGCTTCCTATAATCATGTGTGCTCCGCAATGGACCCGTTCCGGAGTTTTGAAGGCGCTTAAATACGGGGCCCGGGACATTGTGCTCAAACCTTACGATGCCGATGAGCTTGTCTCAAAAGTCAACAGGTTCCTGAAGGCTGCGTGATGACGCGGCTGCGATTCATAGCTTCTTGTATCTCGCTGGTGCTTTCAGTTATCGGAAGCTCCTCCGATGCCGCCGCAGAAATTCCGTCACGTCTTCGTCGCATTGATATCCGTCCCCACCAGGATCACACCCGGATCATTTTCCAGCTTGACCAGGGAACTGAGTACTCAGTAAATGAACTCCCCGGCAATCGCCTGAAGGTGACTTTTTCCAGTGCCGATGCTCCACTGCTTCGCCGGCTCAGAAGCTATTCCGACCAGCATATAAAAGGGGTTGCCGTTGCCCAGCGCGGCAACTTCGTGCGGGTCACTATCGGTATGAGCAGTGCGGCGGAAGGGGCAAGGGTCATTGACAGTTGCCTGCCGACCCTTACGGTGGATATCGGACCGCGTTTCCGGACCCGCCGCGATGTCCCATCGCTGCCTGAAGGGCGAGAGTCGATCTGGAACGGCGCCGGCCGATTTGTTAAGGAATATGACCCTCCGGTACGTTCTGAGCTCCCTTTTGTGCCGACAGACCAGCAGTCGCTGCGCGCCCTGCTCAGCGAAGAAGAGACCCGACAGTTTTTGGCCGGGGAAGCGGCTGTTTACAAAGGGCAGGCGGCAGATGCGCTAAGTATCTTAAGCTCTTTTCTCAACAAGGATTCCAAGATTCTTTCTTTGGCCACCTATCGTTGTGGCCAGGCGTATTACTGCCTCCTCGATTATGGAAAGGCTCTTCAGTTTTTCCGGCAAGGCGAAAGCCTCTGGCCGCAATTCCTCGATCTGAGCGTTGATGCCAAGTTTGCCTATGCCGACTGTCTCATCAGGAACGGGGAACTTGCTGCGGGCAGGAAGCTGCTCTCCGGTTTGATAGCGGACAAGGCCGAGAAAAAATCGGCGCCGATCCTGCTGGTGCGGTTGGCAGACATCCTTGCCCGGCAGAAACTGGAAACAGAATCAAGAATAATTTATAGCAATGTCATCCGGTTCTTTCCTGAGAACAAGGCTGCAGTCTATGCCGCATTAAAACTCGCCGACAGGAGATTCCCGGAGACTGACACTTTTGCTTATCCCGGTCTAAGAGACGAATATCTCCGCATAGCCCAGGTATCCAGTGACTTCATTGTCAGGGAAGAGGCTTTTTTCAAGGCAGCGCTCCTGGATTCACTGTTCGGCAGCGGAATGAATGCGCTTACCGCAGTTGCCGATTATGAAAAACGGTACCCTCGAGGGATTTTGGCGTCTCTGGCCCGTTCCATCCATCTTGATCTGATGCCGGTTGTCTACAAGGAAGTAAAGAAGGCAGGCGAACCGGAGCTTATGGTCAAGGTCATGGACCGGAATGCCGACTACCTTGCCAAGTGCATGGACGAGTCATCATTTATTGGCGATCTTGACCAATCATTTACGGAGCTTGGCCAGGTTCAGGAGGAAAACCGCCTTTTTGGCCGGCTGGCACGCCGCGATTGGGCAGTCCGGCAGGCCCCGTTTCTGTACGGTAAAATCATGGATAACGCCATGTCCCTTTCTGACTGGGCTCTTGCAGAGTCTACCGGACGGGAGTTCATCCGGAAGTTCCCCCTTTTGACCGAGACACAACGGGCCAGGGAACTGCTCGGCGATCTCGGTTACCGGAAGGGCGACCTGGACGCGGTCAAGGCCGATCTTGCTTTTCTTCTGGACCCAAAAGTGCGTGCCGGAATTCCTGAGAGCTATTATTATCTTGGCAAGTCCTTGGAGGCCGGTAAGTCATTGCCGCAGGCAGTGAAGGCAATGGAGCTTTTTATTACGGCCATGAACAGCCGAAGGGCAACGTCTCCATTGTTGGCAGATGCCTATTTTGTGGCGGGGACGTCATATCAGGCATCCCGGAATAATGCGAAAGCGATGGAGTATTTAACTGCCGGACTTGTCCAGGCGCCGCAGGAAGGGCGTGATCGGTTTCTTTTCCGGTTGGGAGAATTGAGCCGGAATCAGGGGCAGACCGCAGAAGCGAAAAAGAATTGGGAAAAGATCGTCAAGGAAGGGCGTGACCCTGTCTGGCAAAAGCTTGCGTCTCAGAAACTGGCTGACCTTGAGTGGAAGGAGCGGCCTGGCGCGGATATTTAAATAGAGTCAAAAAAATGGCTTTTGTCAAAAATGATCATGAGGCGCCTAGCAAAGGCGCCTTTATTGTTTTGTAATGGCTCAATTTTATTAATTAAATTGGATGGTATATCTTTTGCTCAAAGGCAGTGGATAAGGAGGGATTACTATGCCGATTGAGGGGATATTTTCCAATACCATAGAGCTGCTTGGGAAAAGCATCGACCTGAGGGCAAAAAATCACAATCACATCTCTGCCAATCTTGCCAATGCAGAGACTCCTAATTATATTCCGGCGACGCTTTCGTTTGAAGGAGAGCTCAGGGATGCCTTGAAGTCCAATAAATCAGCAAATCCTGGGAAAAAAGCGGTGTCACATCCTCGACACATCCCGTTGAAGGGACAGGCCAATTCACTGGCGTCAGTTGAGGGGAGAATCGTCGAAACCCCTGCGCCGGGAATAGGTCGTGACGGTAATGCCGTAGAACTGGAACAGGAGATGGGGAAACTGGCTGCGAACCAGATCATGTATAATGCGTCGGTGCAGATAATCGGCAAGAAATTCGAAGGTCTCAAAAGCGCTATCAAGGGGCAGTAGCCGGGTAGTTAATTATGAACAGGGATGATGCCCATCCCGAACAGTGAGGTTAAAGATGGACTTCTTTACATCCATGGATATCAGTTCCTCGGCATTAACCGCGGAACGGACCCGAATGAATCTCATCTCCAGCAATATTGCCAATGCAAATTCGACAAGAACCCAGGAAGGCGGACCGTACAAGCGGAAGGATGCGGTTTTTGCCTCAACTGCGCCGGCTGCAGCCTCCTTCAAGTCGGCGTTGCAGAGTGCTGCCCGGAAGAATTCCGCGGGGGTCGAGGTTATCGAGGTGGTGGAAGACCCAAACCCTCCCCGCCTTCAGTATGACCCTTCGCATCCGGATGCCGACGCTCAAGGGTATGTTGCCTATCCGAACGTGAATGTTGTTGAGGAGATGGCCGACATGATAGCTGCTACCAGGGCGTATGAGGCTAATATCACCGCTTCGCAGGCAGCCAAAAGCATGGCTATGAAAACTCTGGAGATCAGCAGGTAGCATCAATAGTAAACAGGAGTGACACATGGATATCAAGGCTATAGAAAGCGGGTTCGGCATTGGCAAGGCGTTTCCTTCCTCTGGTGCTGCAGCGCCGCAGGTATCTCCTTCGGAAGGTTTCAGTAAATTCCTGGGGGAGATGATAGAAAAGGTCAACACTTCCCAGGTCGAGTCGGATCAGGCAGTGCAGCAACTCGTTACCGGCGAGACCAAGTCGCTGCACGAAGTAATGATCGCCATGGAGAAGGCCAGCATCTCCTTCCAGTTCATCACCCAGGTCAGGAACAAGGCGGTTGAGGCATATCAAGAGATCATGAGAATGCCGGTCTAGTAAAATCTAATCACAGAGTAGTCAATGCCAGATAATTTGAAAAAATATATTGAGCCGTTTCTTGCACTGTCTCCTGCCAAACGTTGGTTGGTGGGAGGGATCGTCGGACTGTCGATTGCCGCCTTTGCCGTGTTGATTGTCCTGGCAAACAAGACCGATTATCGGCCATTGTTTGCCAACCTGAACACCGAGGATGCCGGCGAAATAGTCAAAAAACTGAAAGAGCAGAAGGTCCCGTATCGCCTGTCGCCGGACGGCAAGGCGATTCTGGTGCCTTCGGAAAAGGTCTACGAACTCCGCCTGACTCTTGCCTCTGAAGGTTTGCCGCAGGGTGGCGGTGTCGGCTATGAAATTTTCGACCGGAAGAATTTTGGCATGACCGAATTCGTCCAGAAGCTCAACTACCAGCGAGCGCTCCAGGGGGAACTTTCCCGGACGATATCGCAGCTAGCCGGTGTTGAACAGGCCCGCGTGCATCTGGCAATTCCGGAAAAGAGCCTCTTCAAGGATGCCGAAAAGCCGGCGACTGCCTCGGTTGTGCTGAAGATCAAAGGCAGCCGCAGTCTTCGGGAATCCGATGTCCAGGGGATAGTGCATCTGGTGGCTGCGTCGGTCGAGGGGCTTGATCCGGAACATGTGACCATTCTTGACGGCAAGGGGAAGATCCTCTCCCGCACCGGGCCGCTCGATGCCACATCCAAGTTGACCGGTACCATGCAGGAGACCCAGAAGGCCTTTGAAAAGAGCACTGAGGAGCGGTTGCAGTCACTGCTTGACAAGGTGGTGGGCACCGGCAAGTCGGTGGCAAGGGTTTCGGCATCATTCAACTTCAAACAGGTGGAAAAGTTTGAGGAGCGCTACGACCCCGAGGCTGCAGCAGTAAGAAGCGAGCAGCGGAGCGAGGAAAAAGGCGGAGGCAGCGCGATTACCGGGGTGCCTGGTGTTCAGACAAACCTGGGCCGAGCACCGGCAGCCCAGCCACAGGCAGGTGGTGGCGGGTCCAAGAGTGATGAAACACTCAATTACGAGGTGAGTCGGTCCACTGCCCGGACCATTGAGCCTGTGGGTTCGCTGTCAAAGGTTTCGGTAGCGATCCTGGTAGACGGCAAATACGATACCCCGGCTGCCGGCAAGGACGGCAAAACCGGCAAGGCCAAATATACGCCGCGGACCCCTGATGAGCTTACAAAGATTGAGGCATTGGTCAAGAGTGCCGTCGGCTTCAGCGCCGAACGGGGAGATCAGGTTACGGTTGCCAACATCCCGTTTCAGGACACCGAAGAGATGGCGTCGGCGACCAAGGATGAATGGTGGAACGCCCCGTTCTTCCTGTCCCTGTTGAAATCCGTATTGATAGGTATCGGCTTCTTTGCGTTGCTGTTCCTGGTTATTCGTCCAATGCTGAAATCATTAAGAGCCAGTATGCCCCAGACGACCTTTGTGCCTGAGGAAGATGCAGAAGAACAGGTTCGGCAGATGATTGCCTCCCAGCAGAAACAACTTGCCGTGCAGGCAAGCAGTCAGATGGAGTTGATCGAAAAGATCAAAACCGAGCCGTATCAAGCGTCACAGATTATCAAGAACTGGCTGGATAAAAGAGACGACTGACCATTGAATTGGCGGTAAATGTTATGGAGTGGGGTAAGAAATGACAGGAGCGGAAAAGGCCGCCATACTCCTGCTATATGTGGGGATAGATGCAACGACCAAGGTCTTCCAGCACCTGGATGACATGGATATCAAGAAGATCAGCCAGAGCATGGCCAGCCTTGGCCATGTGTCACTGCCGGTAATACAGGAAGTGGTGGATGAGTACAACAAGATTACCAGTCCAGACGCCGGATTTTTCTCCCAAGGGGATGAGTTTGTCCGCAAGATCCTGGAAAAGGCCCTTGGTGTCTCGAAAGCGGATATGCTGCTGCAGGAGCTTCATACCACCAGCATCGGTGATATTGAGGACATCCTCTCGGAAATGGATGCCAAGACCGTCGCCAACTTCCTGTCACAAGAGCATCCGCAGACCATTGCCGTTATTGTTGCCAAACTGCGGCCCAAGCAGACCAGCGATATAATTGCCCATCTTCCGCTTGATCTGCAGGCTGAGGTCATTATCCGGATTGCCGACGTTGATCAGGTTTCTCCGGAAATCCTAAAGGATATCGACGATGTCATCCGGCGAGAGCTTACCTCTCTGGGTGGGGTCCAGAGCTTCAAGGTTGGTGGTGTTGAAAAGGTGGTCGAGATGTTCAACCATCTGGATCGGAGCAAGGAGAAGCATATCCTGGACAAGCTGGATGTGATGAATCCGCCGTTGGCAGAGGTCATCAGGAAGCATCTCTTCACCTTCGAGGATATCTTCAAGCTGGACGACCGCTCCATTCAGGCCATTATGCGCGAGATTTCAAACGATACCCTGACCCTTGCCATGAAGGCGTCCACGGAAGAAGTGAAGGAAAAAGTGTTCCGGAACATATCGAGCCGTGCCGCAGAAATGATAAAAGAGGATCTGGAGGTCATGGGTCCGGTCCGTCTCTCCGATGTCGAGAAGGCGCAGACCGAAATTATCAAGATCGTGCGCAAGATGGAAGAAGATGGCAAAGTTGTTATTGCCGGGCGCGGCGGAGACGACGTCCTTGTCTAGAGTCATCAAAGAAGCCAACCTTAAGCATTGCTCGGTGTTCAACGTGAACTACGAGGATCTGTTGGGTAACGGCAGCAAGGAGAACGGAGCGCCACCGTCATATCTTGAAGCAGACGGCTTTACCCCGCTGTTTTTCAATGAACATCTCGGCGCAGTCAATGACGTCGAGGTCCATGATGCTGCTGCCGCTGAGGTCTCTCTTGAAGCAGGGATCGCCCCGGCAGCGGATATCCCCGAGGGGATGATTTATATTTCCGAAGACGAATTGCAGGGGCAGCTTTCCGATGCCTATGCGCGGGGCGCCGAAGAGGGGCGGCAGGTTGCCGAGCGCGGTCTGGCCCATGTATTCAAGGCCCTCAGGGATGGGGCCGATACCCTGGCTGCTTTGCGGGACAAGGTTTTACGAGAAAGCGAGGTCGATCTGCTGAAGCTGTCCAGCCTGGTGGCGAAAAAGATCGTTCTTCAGGAGCTCAAGCAGGACCCGCAGATCTTGGCTAATATCGTTGCTGCTACGATAAGCTGTTGCTCTGACCAGGAAAGGATATCAATTCGGCTCAGCCCGGATGATTACCAGATGGTCATGGCTAATCGTCAGATGATTCCGGCCGATGAGGGGCGTGTCGTCTTGGTCCCGGACAATGCGGTGAAGCTGGGTGGTTGCCTGGTGGAAACGACGACCGGGACTGTTGATGCGCGGATAGAATCGCAGCTAGACGAGGTGTACAATCGGTGCATGGAAGAGCGTGGAATACCTCAGGAATCCTTGATCGTAGGCGTTGATGAGGAACAGGGGTTATGAACGAGCCTGCTGTAGACTTTACGAGATACCTGGCTGTTGTTGATGACATGCGGCTGATCCGCTTCAACGGCAAGGTAACTCAGGTGGTCGGCCTGGTAATAGAAGGGTTCTGCCCGGATACTGCCGTGGGCAGCCTTTGTGAAGTTCACCCGGCTGACGGCGCTCCCATCCCGGCAGAGGTGGTAGGCTTCCGTGACAACAAGACGCTGCTGATGCCGCTTGGCGAGCTGCGCGGTGTGGGGTTGGGGAGCCTGATCACGGTTCTCAGGCAAAAGTCGTCAATGAAGGTGGGCCCGGGGTTGCTCGGGAGGATCATCGATGGTCTCGGTGTTCCGATTGACGGTAAAGGGCCGATTATTGCCGAAGAAGAGTGCCCAATTTACGCCACTCCGGTTAACCCGCTGCAGCGCGAGCCGATCAGGAAACCACTGAATCTGGGAATCAGGGCCATTAACGGGCTGCTTACCTGTGGCCAGGGACAGCGGGTCGGCATCATGGCTGGCTCCGGGGTCGGCAAGTCAACCATGCTGGGGATGATCGCCCGCTATACCGAAGCGGACATCAACGTCATTGCGCTGATCGGCGAGCGAGGCCGGGAACTCAGGGAGTTCATAGAAAAGGATCTCCAGGCCGAAGGGCTGCAGAAGTCGGTGGTGGTTGTGGCCACATCTGATCAGCCCCCATTGGTGCGGATGCGCGGGGCGTATATCGCCACCACCATTGCCGAGTACTTCCAGTCCAAGGGTAAAAAAGTGCTATTGATGATGGACTCGGCAACCCGTTTTGCCATGGCGATGCGGGAAGTAGGACTTGCCATCGGCGAGCCGCCGACCACCAAAGGGTACACGCCTTCGGTGTTCGCTGCTTTGCCCAAACTCCTCGAACGGACCGGCAATTTCCAGAACGGCAGCATAACTGGCCTCTATACCGTGCTTGTCGAGGGCGATGATTTTAATGAACCGATCTCCGACTCTTTGCGCAGTATTCTCGATGGACATATCACCCTTTCTCGAGAGCTGGCGGCTAGAAACATTTATCCGCCTATCGATGTGCTCCACAGCGCCAGCAGGGTCATGAATGACGTCACTGCCAGGAGTCACCAGAAGCTTGCCGGCAGATTCAAGGAGTTGCTGGCAACCTATCGGCAGTCGGAAGACCTGATCAACATCGGGGCGTACAAGTCCGGAAGCAATCCGAAAATAGACGCTGCCATCTCCAAGATGAACGAGATGACTGCTTTCATCAAACAGGACGTTTATGACGGAATCGGCATGGAACAGTCGCTGGCAGAACTGCAAAACATCTTTCCCGATGAGGAGTAGGTTGCATCGGTCTACATGGGTTTAGCAAGGTGCAGAACGATTTCTGCGGGAGCTGCGTATGCAGAACAGAGGCTTCAAGCTGCAACAGGTGTTGAATTTTCGGAAGGAAGTCGAAAAGGCCCGATCTCTGGAACTCGCCGAAGCAAAGCGCGAGCTGGATCATGCTGCAGAGCGGTTGAAGCGGGAGGAAGAGCATGCCGCGAAGGTGTCTGCAGAGCTGGCGGCCAAGCAGGCCAAGGGGATCAACGCCAATGAGTTCCTTATGTACTCCAATTTCTTTCACAAGAAGAGCAAGGATATCAAGCGGCAGCGGGAAGAGGTCGATACCCTTGACGTGAAGGTTGCCGAGCGGCGGGAGACATTGCTGGTCGCTTCAAAGGAGAAAAAGGTCTTGGAGTTGTTCAAGGAGAAAAGGGTGGCAGCAGATAAAAAAGCGCTTTCGATCAAGGAGCGTGATTTCATCGATGAGATTTCTGTTCAGAAGAAAAGCCGGTTGACTCCATGATCGCAAGGGTATGCAAAGCAGGTGCAGCATTGTTGTTGATTCTGTTGGCTGCGTGGGGGGCAAACAATCATCGCCCGGCGTTCGCTGCCAGCGCCAAGGAGGCCGAGCGTCAGGCCGCAGCTGCCAAGCGCGAGAGCCAGCAGAAAAATGTGGCTGATGAGCTGCAAGGCATCGAAAAAAGGCGTCAACAGGTAATGGAGAAGGAAGCAGCGCTGGCGGTAAAGGAACAGGAGATAAACCGCGCCGCCGCAGCTCTGGATGCAAAGATCAAGGAGTTGGCCGCCGCCCAGAAAACACTGGAAAACGCCTTGAATGACAAGAAGAAGAAAGATGCTGAATACGCCTCCGAGCGATATAAAAAGATGATCAAGCTTGTGAAAGGGATGAAACCGGAGGAATCGGCAAAGCTGCTTGACAAGCTGGACGAAGAGACGGCCATTGGCGCGCTTAACCAGCTCGACCAGAAAACAATCATCAAAATGGCCAAGTATCTCAACCAACCGCGGCTGGTTCGCTGGTTAAATGACAACCTTCAGGTTGCAACGAAAAAATAACGTGTTTCAATTAGTTGTCATGTGTGACGGCTATTGACTATTCCAACAGAGAAAGGAGGTGAGACAGAATGGATATCATGAATGTGATGATGAACAGTATGACGCAGTCTTCTGCAATGCTGACTGCAACGGGGGGAGCCCCGGCGCAGGGTGGGACCGCCGGTGCAGATACCGGTAAGTCGGCGCTTTTCTCGACGCTACTCGGTTCCATGCAGCAATCGCAACTGGCGGCTTTGCCACCACAGGCAGCAGTTGAAGGGGACGTGCCGGCAATGGACATCAAGACGCTAATGGCTCTCCTGCAACAGGTCGCGCAAGGCGGAACCGAAACCGCTGAACAGCCTGCCGACGGAATGCCGGCAGCAAAGGAGTTTAAGGCCTTATCACTCGTACAGCTGCTGAATGGGCTGAAGGACAGGCTGGAAGCTCCGAGTGCCGAGATGAACCAGGCAAAGACCCAAACCATCAATGCAGAAGGCATTGAGCAACTGGTTGCAGAGCTTCGGACACTCTTCGGGCAGGAAGGTGAGTCGCTGCCGAAGATTTCGGAGAAATTGCTGGGGCGTCTCAGTCCGGAACTGACTGAGAAAATCGGAGCAGCTCTTGGGCAGAAAACTCAAGAGGTCACCGATGAGGTCCCGCAGGGTCAGGAGCAGGATGCTAAAGACCAGTTGATGGCACTTCTGACCGCCATCAGCGGATTATTGTCGCAGTCCCCTCGCCAGGCCCCGGAAAAGAAGGTGGAGACTGGTGAAGAGAGTGCAATGCCGGGTATTATTCCGGTGGTTACTGCTGAGCAGAAGAAGAGTACCACGGCAACAGTGGCCGATGCGGTAACCATGCAGAAGCGTCAAGATCCTGCTGCGGTTATGGCAGCTGATGCCGAGGTGAAAGCTGTTAATCCTGAGCCGGAAAAGCTGGCTAAGACCTTTGCCGGACCTGATTCGACACCGGTCGCCGAACCGGTAAGCCAGGCTAAAGTTGTGAAGCCGCACAATGCACCGGTTCAGATCCTTCCTACGGCATTGCCGGTATCGCTGCCGGAAGAGATTGCAGTGGATCAGCCTCAGGAAAAGATCAACCTCGCAGCAATCGACTTAGTGGTAACAGAAGAAGAGGCAATGCTGGAAATGTCGCAACCGGAAGCAGGATCGCAGAAGTCTGAAGCAGCGGCAAACCGGGAGCTGCCGAAGTCGGAGTCAGTTTTTGCCTTGACTGCAGATGGCAAGTCGCAGCTGATCGCCAATGATCGGCCTGTTGCCGAGAGTTCAAGCACAACTGTGACCCGCGAACAGATCGTGAGCCAGGTGAAGGAAAAGCTGGCAGAGCACCGGATCACGCAGGACAACGGTCAGGTCACCATCAGGCTCAACCCGGCTGAACTGGGTGAGTTGAAGATCAATGTAAGGATGGACGACCAGAGGCTTCGGATTGAAATCGTTGCCGAAAACAGGACCGTAAAAGACGCTCTCATGGAGAATCTCGGAACGCTCAAGGAGGCACTTGCCCGCCAGAACATCGAGATGAAGCAGTTTGATGTCTCCACGGGAAGCAAGCAGTTTTTCCATCAGGGGTTCCGCGAAGGGCGGCAACAGGAACAGCAGTACGTTGCTCCCCGGCAGGCAGGGTGGCTGACCGGCAACACTGCAGCTCTGGACCAGTCCGCTCCGGCAGTCTGGCAACCGCGCGCTAACGCCCTGCTCGACATGGTGATGTAAAGGAGGTTGAAACATGACAGTTAATGCAGCAACAGCAGTAACCGACTCGGCTTCAGGTGCGGCGGCAATGAAAAAAGCCACCGGCATGAACAAGGATGATTTCCTGAAGCTGTTTATAACCCAGATGAAGAATCAGGACCCGTTGAGCCCGATGGACAGCACGGCGTTTCTGGGGCAACTAGCCCAGCTTACGCAGGTCGAGCAGGCCTACAACACCAACAGCAACCTGCAGAACCTCATTGCAGCTCAAAACGGCAGCAATAACCTTAACGCCGTATCTTTCCTCGGCACCACTATTCTTGCACAGGGGAACCAGGTCAATCTTGCGGCCGGCCAGCAACCGACCATCGCCTACAACCTGGCAAGCGGAGCTCAAAAGGTGCTCGTAGAGATCCGGGATTCAGCCGGAGCAGTTGTTAAAAGCGTTGCTAGCGGTAGCACGTCATCCGGCGACAACAGCTTTGTCTGGGATGGCAAGAACGACAAGGGCGAGGCCCTGGTAGCGGGCGTCTACAGCGTGTCAGTCAGCGCAATCGATGCCAAAGGCCAGCAGTTCTCCGGCACTCCGTTGATCCAGGGGCGCGTGGATGGCGTATCTCTTGACAGCACGACACCTCTGCTCACCGTCGGTGGGGTGAGTGTGCCGCTGAGCAGCGTATTGAATGTGAAGAAAGGAGCATGAACGTGGTGGACAGGATATTTATCCCAAGTCCGATCCAGGTTCCTACCCAGAAGCCGGTTTCGACAACCAAGCAATCCGGGACTGTCGAAGGCGGTAACACGTTTGCCAAAGTACTCCAGGAAAAGCTCCCGTCACAAGGGGTTCGCTTTTCGCAGCATGCTCAAGACCGCCTGAAGGCAAGGGGGATAAGCTTTTCCGAAAATGACCTGCAAAAGCTGGAAGGTGCAGTTGATTCCGTAGCCAAGAAGGGCGGGAGAGAGTCGCTGGTCATGCTGGGGGATGCGGCACTGGTGGTGAGCGTTAAGAACCGGACAGTAGTAACTGCCGTGGATCGGCAATCAATGAAAGGAAATGTGTTTACCAATATCGACTCAGCCGTAGTTCTTTAACCAAGTTATATCGACAGAAATTAAATGGGCTGGCCCTCCTGAGGAAGCCCTATCGAAACGCCGACCGACTGACGCGTTTCACACAAAAAGGAGGCAGTAATGAGTATAACATCCGCAATGTTTACCGGTATCAGCGGCCTCAACGCCAATGGCGAGGCCATATCCGTCCTTGGCAATAACATCTCCAACTCAACACCATCGGCTTCAAGAACGCCAGAATGCTGTTCTCGGATGTCCTGTCATCCAGCATCGGCAACAACTCCCAGATCGGCCGCGGCGTCCAGATCCAGGCCGTGCAGAACAACTTCAGCCAGGGTTCTTTTGAGAATACCGAGAATGTCACCGACCTGGCGATCCAGGGCGATTCATTCTTTATCGTCAAGAATCCCGGAGAAGCGCAGCGCTACACCCGCGCCGGTGCTTTCAGCTTTAACAACAGCAACATTCTGGTCAATCCTGACGGCATGGAAGTAATGGGGTATGGGATCAACCAGACAACCGGCCTTAACAACGGAGTTCTCGGCAATGTAGATCTTACCAACTTTTCCACGCTTTCTCCCAAGATGACCTCAACGCTGAACATCCGGCTGAACCTGGACTCGACGAAAACCATCCCGGGAGGCGTTTCTTCGGCCCTTACAATGGCTGGTAACCTTGATTCAGGTGCAGCGGTTGCCGCAACCGTTGGGCCTCTGGCAACGACCATTACCGACAATTCCGGAATTACCCGAAACGCCTCACTTACCTTCACCAAAACCGGAGCAACAACCTGGAGCTGGTCGGCAGACGTTACCGGCGCCACCCCGGCAACCGGATCGGCAACCGGGACCATCGACACTGCTGCCCTTGCGAATCAAACCGCCAATATCACCATAAACGGGGCGTCGCAAGCGATAACCTTCGGTTTCAGCGGTCTTACCGGCAATGCCGCAGCATCCACTGCTGCGGTTTCCGCCACTACGACAACGCCGGTTACGGCCTTCAGCACCACCGACCCGGTCGGTACCTCCAACTTCTCCAACAGCATGACGGTCTACGATTCGCAGGGCAACCCGCATGCAGTTACCACCTACTACCGCAAGACCGGCGTCAACGCCTGGGACTGGCATGCCAACGTTCAGGGTGGCACCCCGGCCTGGGTCGACGGTACCATGACCTTCAGCACGGCTGGGATCCTGACTGCCCAAACCCCGGCTGCCACCACACCCCAGAACATCACCTTCGCCGGGGTAACCAATCCGCAGCCGCTGCTCTTTGATTTTGGCGTGAATTCCTCGACCCAGGCTGCCAGTGCTTCTATTATCAACTCGCAGATTCAGGACGGTTACTACCAGGGGAGCCTGGCCAAAATCCAGGTTGATCAGAAGGGGTACGTGGTTGGCGTTTATTCCAACGGCCAGTCGCAGAAGCTTGCCCAGGTGGCCCTGGCCCGCTTTGCCTCAACCAACGGCCTGTCCAAGGTTGGGGGCACACTATTCGAGGAGACCCTTGCCTCGGGTCAGGCAATGATCTCTGATGCCAGTTCTCCAGGAGTGGGGAAAGTGCTCTCCAACTCGCTTGAGCAGAGCAACGTGGACATGGCTGCCCAGTTTGTCAAACTGATCCAGGCCCAACGGGCGTTCTCGGCAAACTCGAAGACCATTACCACTGCCGATGAAATGACCCAGGAACTGCTGAACCTCAAGCGCTAACTTATCATGTCAGAGACCTGGCAGGTTTTGCTAACCTGTCGGGTCTCTGAAGTCAAATTACTGACTTAAGCCATTCAAAATCCCTGGAGTTTCGGGATTCACTCCCTTTATATTTATTCCCTTTAATTCCCTAAAAGGCAGCGCTTTGCAGTTATCAGGCGTTTTTTGGCGGCCAATTTTCTGACTTTGGCCAGAGAATCCGCTCTGGCACCCCAGTTGCAATGGGGAGCGGGTGTGAAGAAACTTGTGATGCGGAGAGGGAGGGCCGTAAATGGCAGCCAAAGACGAACAGGTAAAGGACGAGCAGGCTTCCGGCAGCAAAAAAAAGCTATTCATCATAATCGGCGCTGCCGTTGCGGCAGTAGTAGTCATTGTTGTCGTGCTCATGATGACCATGGGTGGCGGCAAGAAAGAAGGTGGCGCAGAGAAAAAGGCTGAAGCCAAGAGCGAGGGTGGCCATGGCGGGGGCCATGGCGGAGAGGCCGGCAAGGCCGCAGTGACGGTATTCCCGCTTGAGCCGTTCATCGTGAACATATATGATGGCCAGGAGGTGCGCTACCTCAAGGTGAAGGTTGAGTTTGAAATGTCTGCCCCAGAGGTAAAGGCTGAAGTTGAGGCGCGACAAGCGCCGCTCCGCGATGCCATTCTGGTGCTTCTCACCACCAAGACGCTTCAGGAGGTTCAGGACCTGCAAGGCAAGAACCAGCTTCGCGAGGAGATCCTGACCTCTGTCAACAAGATACTACCACCGGGAAAGATCACCAAAGTGTACTTTACGGATTTTGTGGTTCAGTAGGAATAAGGAATAACCTATGGAGAACATCCTAACCAAGGAAGAGATAGAAGCCCTTCTTTCGGCTGTCTTCGAGGGGAAGATCGACCCGGAAAAGGAGCTGGCAAAGGAGAGTGGGGGGGTCAGCAACTATAACCTCTTCAGTTCTGACTCTTCCAAGGGGTTCATTCCGAACCTGGACATCATATATGACAACTTCATTCGCTACTACCGGGCGAGTCTCTCCAACCGCTTGCGCAAGTTGGTCGAGATCAAGAAGGGTGGGGCCAGAGCCTTCAAATTTGACGACTTTCTGCAGACCCTGCCGTCACCGGTATGCATGGCTATTTTCAAGATCGACCCGTTAAAGGGTGCGGCCATGATTGCCTTTGATACCACCATGGTGTTTGCCGTGGTTGACGCAATTCTTGGTGGGACCGGTACTCCGAAAATTCCGGAGAACAACCGGACCTTCACCTCCATCGAACTGCGCCTCATCGAGAAGGTAGTCAAGGACATGCTGACCGATATGGAGAAGGCCTGGGCGCCGCTTCATGCGACAAACATGAGCCTGATCAAGATTGAGTCAAACCCCCGTATGGTCAGCATTGTCCCGCCGGAATACATGGTGATAACCATGAGCCTGCAGGTACAGATCGAAGAGACAGTAGGGAATCTGACCTTCGCTGTGCCGTACATGACGATCGACCCGATCCGTGACAAGCTCAAAGCGGGCGCACAATTCACCATGATGGCCGTTGATCCGCACTGGTCGATTCGCCTTTCCGAGGAGTTGCTGGAGGCTCCTCTTGAAGTGTCGGTGCAGATGGGGACCGCCAGTATCACACTTTCGGATCTGCTGGGGATGAAACCCGGCGATACGGTCATGCTCGACGATTCCCGAAGCGGCAGCGAGATCCAGATCAGTATCGGGGGGATCCCGAAATTCATGGGAATGCCCGGTGTTCGCGGCGGTAACAAGGCAGTGCAGGTGACCAGTATGAAACAAAGAGGGGGATAGCGTGCCGGATAATGTTGATGTGGAAGAAGTAAAAAGCGCGGCCCAGGAAAAAAAGAGCCTGGATTTCATCCTGGATATACCTCTCCAACTTACTGTTGAACTGGGGAGAACTAAGCTGCTGGTCAAGGATGTGCTTGAGTTGAACCAGGGGTCTGTGGTGGAGCTGGGCAAGCTGGCCGGGGAGCCGCTGGATGTATTTGTCAACTCCAAGCTGGTGGCGCGGGGTGAAGCAGTAGTAATAAATGAGAAATTCGGCATCCGGCTTGTTGACATCGTAAGCCCCAACGAGAGGGTGGAGAAGGTGCTGTGAGATTAATTCCCTCGGCCCTCATTTTTCCTGCATTCGCAGGAGAGGCACTGGCCCAGGGGCAGTCAACGCTGGAGGGGCCGTCTCTACTCTGGAGCATGTTGCAGACTCTCGCAGCCCTTGCGGTAGTCATCGGCTTGATCCTGCTTTTTTACTATGTAAGCAACCGTTGGCTCAGGGGGGGGCTGGCAAATGGCAATCCCCAAAAATATATTCGGATCATTGAGACACGTTTTCTGGCACCTAAAAAATCTCTGCTGCTGGTAGAGGTCGGTGGCGAATATCTGCTTCTTGCCAGTTCAGGAGAGGGTTTGCAGTTCATCAAACAGATCGACATGCTCGAAGAGATCGAAATCATCGATTCGCCAATGCTCGGCAAAATAGTTCCAGAAAATCTCCAGAACAAAATCATTGACCTGATGTCGAGGCGGCCAAAAGAAGCTGCCGTGGCAACACCGACGCGGGCAGCCGGCGGTAGTACGAAGTGAAGCTGCGTACCCTGGCAATAGTCATTCTCTGTCTCGGGTTTGCCGGTTCTGCCTTGTGTGCGCCGGAACCGCTGGCCATCCCATCGGTCAGCGTCGGCCTCGGCAAGGCCACCAAGCCCGGCGATGTGGCGGTAGTGCTACAGATCTTCTTCCTGATGACAGTCCTTTCGCTTGCGCCGGGGATCCTCATCATGACAACCTCATTTACCCGGATTGTCGTGGTGCTCTCCTTCCTGCGCAACGCTCTGGGCACTCAGCAGGCGCCGTCGAATCAGATCATTATCGGGCTGGCCCTGTTTCTTACCTTTTTTGTCATGTCGCCGGTCTGGCAGCAAATCAACCGAGATGCCCTGCAACCGTACAAGTCCCAGACCATCAGCCAGGAAGAGGCAGTGAAACGGGCGATTGCTCCGGTTCGCAAGTTCATGTTTTCGCAGGCACGGGAGAATGATATCGCCCTGTTTGTCAATATTTCTAAGATGCCGCGCCCGAAAAACGCAGATGATATCCCGACGCTGACGCTGATCCCGGCGTTTATGATCTCGGAACTGAGGACTGCCTTTCAGATAGGATTCCTGATCTATATCCCGTTTCTGGTGGTAGACATGGTGGTTGCATCAGTGCTCATGTCCATGGGGATGATGATGCTCCCGCCGGTCATGATTTCGCTGCCGTTCAAGATTCTGCTCTTTGTGCTGGTGGACGGCTGGAGCCTGATCGTCGGGTCTTTGGTGAAGAGCTTTGGATAGGAGAAGATACGCATGACCCCGGAGCTGGTAGTGCAACTTGCTCGTCGCGCCTTTGAAACAACGCTGCTGCTGTCGGCGCCGCTCTTGATTTTCAGCCTGGTGGTCGGCCTGCTGATCAGCATTTTTCAGGCAGTAACCTCTATCAACGAGGTAACCCTGACCTTTGTGCCGAAGATTGTTGCGGTAATGGTTGCCATGATAATCTTTTTTCCCTGGATGATGAGTTACCTGTCTGATTTTACCCGAGAGATCTATTCCCTTATCGCTACCATGAGACATTAAGCGTGTTGTCGCCGCTTTCCTTCGCATCTCTTGGCGAATTCTCTTTTTTCACCCTGGTGATGGGGCGGGTTGCCGGGATCTTTGCCGCTACCCCGATGTTTGGCGGCAAGGCCGTCCCGATGCGGGTCAAGGCCGGCCTTTCTCTGGTCATGACCATGGTCCTGTTCCCGGTCATCAGGACGACCCTCCCGGAACTGCCCACTGATTCTGTTTCCCTGATATTACTGGTGATCCGCGAAACAATGATCGGCATCACCCTTGGCCTTTTATCCCAGGCGATCTTCGCTGCCGTTGAGTTTTGCGGTCAACTCCTGGGCATCCAGATTGGTTTTGCCATGGTTAACCTCTTTGACCCGAGCATGGGGGGGCAGCTCTCCATCATCGCCGTCTTTCAGACAATCCTTGCCACGCTGCTGTTCATGGCGCTCGGTGTGCATCACTTTTTCATCCGGTCGATTGTGGAGAGTTACCAGTTGCTGCCGCTTGGCGGCTGGCACATGAGCGGACCGCTGCTGCAGTTTATCACCGGCACGGTGACCGGGATGTTTGTCCTAGGAATAAAGCTTGCCGCTCCGGTCATGGTGTCACTGATGGCTGCTACCGTGGTGCTGGGGATCATGGCTCGCATCTTTCCGCAAATGAACGTATTCATCATCAGCATGCCGCTTAACATCGGGGTCGGGTTCCTGATCCTCGGCACCTCTCTCATGGTTTTCATGCATACCCTGGAAGGGGCCTTCGGCCAACTCACCCGGCAGATAAAGGTGCTGTTCAAGGTTCTCTCCTAGGCGGCGGTCATGTCGGATCAAGACAAACATTCCAAAACCGAAGAACCTACCAGTAAAAGGCTCTCGGAAGCCCGGGAAAAAGGAAATATCCCCCGGAGCCGAGAGCTTTCCTCCTCGCTTACCCTCCTTGCCGGAATCGTTACCTTGTATGTAACCAGCGGGCTCATGCTGGGAACCCTCAAGAGCCTGACTGCCGATGTTTTCGGTGGCATGGGCACTTATCAAATAACTCATGCCGGCATCCAGGCGCTCATGGTTAAAATGGCGGGGAATGCCCTGCTTTCGCTGGCCCCGTTCTTTATCGTCATGATACTGGTCGGTGTTGCGGTGAATTTCGGTCAGGGCGGGATTGTGTTCACCCTCGACAAACTGGAATTCAACCTTGATAAGCTGAACCCCTTGAAGGGGGTGTCAAAGATCTTTAATAAGGACGGTGTCTTTGAAGGGGTAAAATCCCTGGTGAAAATATTCATTGCCGGGTATGTCGGGTTCAAGATCCTCAAGGAAGAAGTGACTGCTCTCTCATACCTTGTGGAGAAGGACATCCCCGGGATTATGGAGTTTATCGGCAGGCTGTCGTTCAAATTGGTGCTCCATATTTCTGGCGTGATGTTGATCTTGGGGATTCTGGACCTTCTGTTTGTAAAGTGGCGACACATAGAAAACCTGAAGATGACCAAGCAGGAGGTGCGCGACGAGCACAAAAATACGGAAGGCGACCCGCACGTTAAGGCAAAGATCCGCCAGCAAAGAATGATGATGTATAAAAGAAGGTTGCGCACCACCATTCCCAAGGCGGATGTCGTCATCACCAACCCGACCCATTATGCCGTGGCGCTCAAGTACGACAAGACTGAAATGGCTGCGCCGGTGGTTTTGGCAAAGGGGATGGACTATCTGGCGCTACGTATTAAGGAGATTGCTAAGGAAAACAGGGTAATGCTGGTGGAGAACCGCTTCCTGGCCAGGGAGCTCTATGCCCAGGTCAAGGAGGGGGAGGAGATTCCGGAGGCTCTTTACGCAGCTGTTGCTGAAGTGCTTGCCTATGTCTACAGTATCAAGGGTAAAATATAGTTGCCGCTGGCAACGCAAGTCTAAGACCGGTATTTAGCACCCTGTCTCAACGCGCGAATGACCTGTTTAGCTTGGGCCACAGCCAGTCATTGACGTTTTGCATTACGTTTTCATTGTCAGTCAAAACATTGACCCCGCTTCATTCAAAATGCCGTCGCCACTCTGCAGACGCATCCCGCACCATCATTCGAAAGAACTGGCCTCGCTAGCTAGAACGTCACCCCTAGAGCCCTCAGAGCCTAAAAAGAACAGATGTCTAGTGGCGGAAGTCACTGGCACACCGGTTGCACCTAGTGTGTCTGCATCTGTATAACTTTAGTGTCATCGGGATTTTACAAATGGCTCAAACGTCTGCTCCCGCTGTTCAACTTGCAGCTATAAAATCAAATTCTGATGTGTATTTGGCGTTGGCAGTCATCGGTGTTCTTGCCTTGATGATCATTCCGCTGCCGCCGTTCATGCTCGATATTTTTCTCGCGGCCAACATCACAACCGGTCTGGCAATTCTGCTTGTTGCTTTGTACATCCAGCAACCCCTTGAGTTTTCAGTTTTCCCCTCTCTCCTATTGATCACGACACTTTTTCGACTGGCGCTCAACATTGCCTCCACCCGTTTGATTCTGCTGCACGGCAGCGAAGGGGCAGAGTCGGCAGGTGCAGTCATCAAGGCGTTCGGCCAGTTTGTTGTCGGTGGTAACTATGTTGTCGGCGCCGTTATCTTCCTGATTCTGGTCATCATCAACTTCGTCGTCATCACCAAGGGTGCCGGACGTGTTGCCGAAGTTGCCGCCAGGTTTACCCTCGATGCCATGCCCGGCAAGCAGATGGCCATTGACGCCGACCTGGGGAGCGGGCTGATTAATGAGCAGGAAGCTAAAGCCCGTCGCATCAAGCTGGGGCGCGAAGCGGATTTTTACGGTTCGATGGACGGTGCCAGCAAGTTCGTCAGGGGGGATGCCGTCGCCGGGGTCCTGATCATTCTGGTGAATATTATCGGCGGCTTCATCATTGGCGTCTGGCAGCAAGGGATGGCGCTTGCCGATGCCCTTTCCAATTACACCCTGCTTACTATCGGCGAAGGGTTGGTCGCCCAGATCCCGGCACTGGTAATCTCAACCGCTGCTGCCATGATTGTGACCCGCTCCGCTGACGAGAACAACTTTGGCCATGAGATGACCGGCCAGATGATGCTGTACCCGAAAGCGTTTTATATTACCTCGGGGGTCATGTTCGGGTTGGCTTTGGTGCCGGGGTTGCCTCATTTTGCCTTTTTCCTGCTGTCGGGCGTGGCCTACCTTGCCGGTAAGCTCGGCAGCACTCATGCTGCTGAAGTCATAGAAGAGGCAGAGATCGCAGATCTTCGCGCTCCTGAAGAGGCTGTTGATCAAAGCGGAGCCATCAGGCCGCTCGACATGCTTGAACTGGAAGTCGGCTACAGCCTGGTCCCTCTCGTCGACGCTGCCCAGGAAGGGGAGCTGCTCGAAAGAATCCGATCGATCCGCAAACAGTTTGCCCAGAAAATGGGATTTGTGGTGCCGCCGATTCATATCCACGACAACCTGCAGTTAAAGCCGAACGAATACGCCATTCTGATCAGGGGTGCCAAGGTCGGTGGTGGCGAGCTTGCTGGTCAGTTTCTGGCAATGGATACCGGTGGTTCCACCGGTGGTGTTGAGGGGCTGAGGACAACCGAGCCGGTCTTTGGCCTGCCTTCGGTATGGATCAAGGGTGCTGAGCGGGAACGTGCCCAGCAGCAGGGTTACACGGTCGTCGACAATACCACGATCATTGCCACCCATATCAGCGAAATCATCAAGAAGCATTCGAGCGAACTGGTTGGGCGTCAGGAACTGCAGCAACTTCTGGACAATCTTGCTGCGACTTATCCCAAGGTTATTGAGGAGCTGGTCCCGAACCTGCTTAACCTGGGGACCGTGCTGCGGGTGATCAAGAACCTGCTCAAAGAGAATGTCTCGGTACGGGATCTGAGAACGATCCTGGAGACGCTGGCCGACTACGCTTCGGTGACCAAGGACCCGGATATTCTTACTGAATTTGTGCGACAGGGGCTGGGGCGCTACATTGTGGAGCAATACAAGCGCGAAGACGATGTGCTCTTTCTGGTGACCCTGGATCGGGATGTTGAAGAGGTTATCGCCGAATCGGTCCAGGTCACCGAGCAGGGGAGCTATCTGGCGATAGAGCCAGGAGTGGCGCAGAGGGTGATCAACAGTATCCGCAACCTTCTGGAGAAGTTCGAGCAGTCGGGTACATCGCCGGTTTTGATCGCTTCGCCCAATATCCGTCGCCATGTGAAGTTCCTGACCGACCGGTTCATTCCAAATCTTGCAGTACTTTCCCATAACGAAATTCCGCCCCACATAAAAATTCAATCTTTTGGAGTGGTGAGCATCGATGCTAGTTAAAACATTCAAGGCTACAGACATGTCCGAGGCCCTGAGGATGGTTAAGGCCGAGATGGGCTCTGACGCGATGATCCTCTCTTCGCGCAAGGAACGGAGAAAAGGGATTCTGGGAATTTTCTCCAAACCGTTTTTTGAGGTGACCGCGGCGATTGATCCGCGGCCGGCGCCAAAACCGGTCCCTGCCCCGCGTGAGA
This sequence comes from Geoanaerobacter pelophilus, assembly GCF_018476885.1. Taxonomy (NCBI): domain Bacteria; kingdom Pseudomonadati; phylum Thermodesulfobacteriota; class Desulfuromonadia; order Geobacterales; family Geobacteraceae; genus Geoanaerobacter; species Geoanaerobacter pelophilus. The sequence continues at coordinate 230,857 of NZ_JAHCVJ010000002.1, read as the reverse complement.
AGGAAGAGCGAGAGCTTACGACGAAAGAGGAGTTCCAGAAGTCGATGCTCGGACCTTTGGCGCGGGAACTCCGCGATCTTCGCGAGAAGGTTGAAAAGCTCTCGACCCGGGAGAATCCGCCGCCGGTGCCATTCAAGGCCGAGGTGACCGCGCCGAAATCCGGTGGAGACAACGGCACCGGCAACATTGCCAGGACCATCCCCAAAGAGGATATGGAGGAGCTGAAACAGTACCTCTTGAATGCCATCAAGGTTAAAGAAAAGCCTGACGTGGTGCCCGCGGCATTTCCCCAGCACAAGGCCGAGCCGGAGGATGTGAAGATTCTGGATTCGGAACTGCAGGGCGTCGAGCGGGTCCTTGCCAGGCTTTCTGGTGAGTTGCGCGAGGCCGGTATAGAAAAGGACGCCGTTGGGCCGCTGCTGGAGCATGTCCGCCCCATGGCGGAAATTACCGATGATCAGAAAGAGTTGAAGCTCTCTCTAATCGATGCCTTCTCCAGCGTCATTAAAACTGCCGGTCCGCTTCGGATGAAAAAGAACGGTCCGCGAATCATCGCCCTGGTCGGCCCCACCGGTGTGGGCAAGACCACTACCACAGCCAAGCTTGCAGCAATGTATGCCATGCACAAGGGCGCCAAGGTTGCCCTCGTCACCACCGACAATTTCAGGGTCGGGGCGTTCGAACAGCTCAAGACTTATTCCAAGATCATGGGGGTGCCGCTGGAGATCGCTGTCACCTCTCAGGATCTGGCAAAGGCGACTGAAACCCACGCCGACAAGGATCTGATCATCATCGACACTGCAGGTAGAAGCCCCAAGGACCATGGTCGCCTGGATGAATTGAAGGCACTGTTGGATTCCGGGCTCGACATTGAAATGCATCTCTGTCTTTCAGCAACAACCAGAGACAAGGAACTGGCCGACGCTATCACCAACTTCAGCGTGCTGCCGATTTCAAGCCTGCTTTTTACCAAGCTTGACGAAGCGGAGAATCTTGGGAGTATCGTGAATACCCATCATCGGTGCAAGCTGCCGCTTTCCTATTTTACCAACGGCCAAATGGTGCCTGAGGATATTGTGGTGGCGACCCCGCGTAAACTGGCTAATCTCGTCATGAAGGAGAATGCGTAAAATGAACATGATGAGCGGCCATCAAGATCAGGCAGATTCATTAAGGCAGTTGGTGCGGTCCATGGACAACACCAAGCGGGTACAGCATCAGGCAAAGGTAGATGGTGCAGGGCGCGGTGTCAGGGTCATCTCAGTTACCAGCGGCAAGGGGGGGGTCGGCAAGAGCAACGTAGTTGCCAATCTCGCCATAGCGCTTTCCCAACAGGGCAAACGGGTGCTGATTATTGATGCCGACCTTGGTGTGGGCAACATTGATGTCCTGCTCGGGCTCTCTCCGCATTTCACCCTGAACCACGTCCTTTCCGGCGAGAAGCGGCTCAAGGAGATCATCATGACCGGCCCGGCGGGGATCAAGCTTGTTCCTGCCGGTTCCGGCGTTCAGGAATACACCAGCCTCGGCTACTGCGAGCGGATGCGGATCCTGGAGGAGCTGGACGAACTGGAAGAGGAGTTCGATGTCGTTATCATCGACACCGAGGCTGGAATTTCCGAAAACGTGACTTACTTCAATACTGCGGCCCAGGAGATAGTCGTTGTGGTCTCACCGGAACCGACTTCCATCACCGACGTCTATGCCCTGATCAAGCTCCTTGCCACAAGGTACGACGAACGAAGATTCAAGGTGTTGGTCAACATGGTGCGGGACACCAGGGACGCTCTGCTGGTGTTCTCCCGTCTGTCCCATGTCACCAGCCGTTTCCTTGACATCTCACTGGATTACATCGGTTGCATCTTGTGGGATGACAAGCTGGTCGATTCGGTGAGAAGCCAGAAAGCGGTCATAGATCTGTTCCCGGAGTCAAAATCGGCCCGGTGTTTTTCCAAGCTGGCCAAGCATATGAGTGAACATGTCACTGCCGCGCGCATGAAAGGGAACATCCAGTTCCTTTTCCGGCGAAACTTCGCGCAGAAATCTTACAATATGGATACCGTATGAATTGCCTGCTGAAGGCATACGAAGAGGAGGCGCAACGGGCAACCATTCCCAACAGGGATGAACTGATCGTTGCTCACCTGCCGCTTGTCAAATTCCTGGTCGGCAAGATTGCCGCTCAATTGCCGCATCATCTTGATCGTGAAGACCTGATGAGCGCTGCCGTGATCGGGCTCATCACTGCTGCCGAGCGGTTTGATCCGACCCGCGGCGTTCAGTTCAAGACCTTTGTTGAGCAGCGGATCCGCGGGACAATCATGGATGAACTCCGTTCCCAGGATTGGTTGACCCGGTCTCTGCGAGAGAAATTCAAGCGGCTGGAACGCGAGTTTGCCGTGCTGGAGCAAAAGCTTGGCCGGAACCCGACCAGCGAGGAAGTTGCCTCTGCCATGGAGATGGATCTGCAGGAGTACTTCCAGCTGCTGGAAGAGGTCCATTTCCTGTCGGTGGTCAGCCTCGACGATTCCTGGGAAGATGAAGAGGGGAGTCCGTTCGGCCTGCTGGATGTGCTTGAGGACGAACGAGTTGTCAGTCCGCAGAACCAGTTGATGGCGCGGCAGATGGTAGATGGTCTTTCCGAGGCAATCGAAGGGCTGCCTGAGAAAGAAAGGATTGTAGTTACCCTTTATTATTTTGAAGAGCTGAATCTCAAAGAGATCGGCGCCGTTCTGAGCCTCACCGAGTCGCGCATCTGCCAGCTGCACAGCCAGGCGATCATGCGGCTACGGACCAAGATGAAGACGTTCCGGTAACAAAGGAAAGGAAGCGTATGAACAGCGGATTGTATGCCGCCCTCAGCGGCAGTATTAACTCGATGAAGCGCTTGGATATCATCTCCAACAATATCGCCAACGCCAACACTCCCGGCTTCAAAAAAGACCGGCTTGCCTTTGAGTCGCAACTCAAGCAGGCAAGCGAATCCGCCGTGAATCCGCCTGCCGGTGGGGATGCAACACCGGTATTCTCCGGTGACCGGTTTTATACCGATTTTTCAACAGGGACGATCCAGCAGACTGGCAATGTCCTTGACATCGCCATTGAAGGGGACGGTTTCTTTGCTGTCACCACCCCCAATGGCCCGGCATACACCAGGCAGGGAAATTTCCGGATGGATGTTTCCGGGCGGCTTGTGACAGCAGACGGCAATGCGCTTTCCCCGGAAGTGGTGATCCCCAACAACGCCACCCAGATAACTATCGGCAGTGATGGGACTGTTTCAGCTTATCTCCCGGGAGAAACCACTCCGGTGACCGTCGGGACATTGCAGGTGGTTGATTTCCCCCAGCCGTATGCGCTGCAGAAGGTAGGGAGCGCACTGTTTGTGCCGGCAGACCCGCAGGTGGCACCGGAGCCCGCCACTAATGCCGTAATCAGCCAGGGGGCACTGGAAGGCGCCAATGTCAGCACCATCTCGGAAATGGTCATGCTGATTGAAAATTCACGATACTTTGAGGCCTGCACCAAGGTGGTGAAGAGCTTTGATGATATGACAGCAAAGGCCGCAAACGACCTGGGTAAAGTTTAAGGAGGTTTTTTTATGATACGCGCACTGTGGACAGCAGCATCAGGCATGCAGGCCCAGCAGACCAATATCGATGTGGTTGCCAACAACCTCGCCAACGTGAATACGGCCGGCTTCAAGAAGAGCCGGGCGGATTTCCAGGATCTCATGTACCAGAACCTCAAAACAACCGGGGCTCCTTCGACCAATACCACCCAGATCCCCTCTGGTATCCAGATCGGCCTCGGCACCAAGGTGGCGGCAGTAACCAAGCTGTTTACCCCTGGCAATGTCAACCAGACCGGCAATGAGCTCGACATCGCCATCGAAGGAGAAGGGTTCTTCCAGGTGCAGATGCCGGACGGCTCTACTGCTTACACCCGCTCAGGCACATGGAAAAAGGACAGTCAGGGTCGGGTTGTTACCTCGGATGGCTATCCGATGACGCCGGAGATTGTTGTCCCTAACAATGCCACCCAGATTACGATCGGTAACGACGGGACAGTATCGGTCATGCAGTCCGGCCAGAACACCCCGACCAATGTCGGCACCATCCAGCTGGCAACGTTTTCCAATCCAACCGGGCTGTCAAGCTTGGGGAAAAACCTCTTTGTGAACACTGACGCCTCAGGTGCGGCCACAACCGGGACCGCCGGGCAGAACGGCGTCGGTACCCTTGCCCAGGGGTTCCTTGAGATGAGCAATGTCAGCGTCATGGAAGAGATGGTCCAGATGATCATTGGCCAGCGCGCCTATGAAACCAATTCCAAGGCGGTCCAGGCTGCTGATGAGATGCTGCAGCAGGCCAACAACCTCAAACGGTAGCTCAGGCGAATCTGATGCGTAACTTGCTGCTCGTCATAATGCTCGCTGTTTCTCTCGTCTCGGTGCAGTCGCGTTTTGGCGATAGCGCCGAGGTTCAGCTGATCAAGGAGCAGGAGATCCGCCGGGTCATCGGTGAGTTTGTCAAAAGCCGTACCGACAGCCTCGCTGTGGAGGCGAACATCAAGAAAATCGGCTACAAAGGCGACCTGACTCTCCCCGCTGGTCAGGTTGACTATGAAGTAAAGGCCCCTCAGCAGTGGGAAGGTTGGGGGAGTGCCAGTCTTGCAGTCATTGTCAGGGTTGACGGGAGGGTCTTGAAAAACATCCCGGTACGGGTCGAGGTCGAGGCCCTGACCGATATGGTGGTCACGACCCGGCAGATGGAGCAGGGGGAAATAATCGGTAATTCGGATGTGGCCGTGCAAAAAAGGGATCTTGCCGCTGCCGGTAACAAGATCTGCCGGAGTATCGCCGATGTCGTGGGGAAACGGCTCAAGAGCTCGCTTCGGGGGAATGTTCCTTTGAGGAGCGATCAGCTAGAGAAGCTCCCCTTGATCAAATCCGGTCAGGTCGTGACGATACTGCTGGAAAATGAGCTTATCCGCGTTACTGCAACCGGTCGCGCCAAAGGAGCCGGTGCTGCCGGTGACTCGGTCATAGTGCAGAACCTTGCTTCCCAGAAAGATATCCAGGCGCGGGTCGTTGATTCAGCTACGGTAAAGGTGGAGTTTTAGCCGAATATGCCAAGAAAGTTTTTTATGAAATTGCTGCTTATTCTCATGGGGATGTTCCTGGCTGCCTGTACGCACCAGACCGCAGGAATAAAGACCCCAGCATTTGACGAGCAGTTGACCCAGCCGAAGGCCAGCTATGCCAATGGTTCGATCTGGCAGGCCTCTTCCGGCGGTTTTGCCGAGGATATAAAGGCGCGGAGAAAGGGTGACACGCTGACCATCCTCATTACCGAGACCGCCAGTGCCAGCAAAGAAGCGAGTACCGGCACCAGTCGCGGGTCGAGCATTTCAGCAGGCATTCCCAACATGCTCGGTCTTGAAACCAATATGACTGGCATCAGCAAGTGGATGGATCTGGCCAACCTGATCAACGCGAGCGCCAGCTCCAAATTTGATGGCGCCGGATCGACAACGCGGAAGGAAAACCTTTCGGCTACCATCACTGCCAAGGTTATAGAACTGCTGCCAAACGGCAACCTGGAGATAGAGGGGCGGCGGAACGTAAAGGTCAACAACGAAGACCAGGTGATCCTGGTTGAGGGCACGGTCCGGCCCCGGGATATCAGTGCCGACAATGTTATAAACTCCAGCTACATTGCGGATGCCCGGATTACCTACGGCGGCAAGGGTATTATCAGTGATCGTCAGAGCCCGGGGTGGTTGATGAACTTTATTGACAAGGTTTGGCCGTTTTAGGGAGGTGAGCGCTTAAGGGGAATGCTGATGATATGCATCTCGTCCGGCGCTGACACTATGATCAGAAAAACCATTCTAATAATGATGCTTTGTCTCCTCATTCCTGCTGCTGCCCATGCAATCAGGATCAAGGACATTGCTGCGTTTGACGGCGTTCGTGACAACCAGTTGATCGGTTACGGTCTGGTAGTCGGCTTGAACGGTACCGGTGACGGCAACCAGACCAAGTTCCAGGTGCAGTCGCTGGTCAATATGCTGGAAAAAATGGGTGTTACCATCAATCGTGCGGACGTGACCGTGAAAAACGTCGCTGCTGTGATGGTGACTGCTACCTTGCCGCCGTTCGCCAAGCAGGGATCAAAGATCGATGCGCTGGTGTCGTCGATGGGTGATGCCAAGAGCATCGCCGGCGGCACGCTGCTGATGACCCCGCTCAAGGGTGCTGACAACCAGGTATATGCCGTTGCCCAGGGGGGAGTGATAACCAACTCGTTCTCCTATGGTGGTCAGGCGGCGTCAGCCCAGAAAAACCACCCAACAGCCGGCAGGATTTCTGACGGAGCGCTGGTAGAGCGCGAGTTGCCCAATGCTCTTGCCGACAAATCAATGTTGCGCCTTAACCTTTTTAAGGCGGATTTTACAACGGCAGCAAGAATAACCGCGTCGGTAAACGATAAGTTTAAAGCCCAGGTCGCCTCCAGCAGTGATGCCGGGTCAATAATCGTGACCATCCCTCCGGGGTACCAGGGGCGCACCGTCGAGTTTGTGGCCGAGCTTGAGCGGCTTGAGGTCCGGCCTGACACCGTTGCCAAGGTGGTACTCAATGAACGGACCGGCACGATTGTCATTGGTGAAAATGTTCGTATTTCGTCGATTGCTGTTTCCCACGGCAATTTGACGCTGCTGATCCGGGAGACACCGCAGGTGTCGCAGCCGGGCCCTCTCAGCGGAGGCGAAACCAGGACTGTTCCCAGGACTGAGGTCAAGGTTAAGGAAGAGACCGGCGGCTTGGCGATTGTCCGTGAAGGAGCGAGCATCGGTGATGTGGTACGGGCGCTCAATGCTTTGGGGGTCACCCCGCGGGATCTTATTGGCATCATGCAGGCGATAAAGGCAGCTGGTGCGTTGCAAGCAGAACTTTCCATAATCTAAGAGGGAAACAGCATGGAGATAAAAACGGTTCCTCTTGATATAGCAGCAACAACGGCACAGAACCAGCGTACAACCGGTAAGAAGGCTGCTGGCGTGGAGCCTGACGCAAAGACCCGTGCCTCTGCGAAAAAAGTGGCTACTGAGTTCGAGGCCATGTTTGCGGGGATGATGCTGAAGTCGATGCGTTCCTCTCTCTCGCCGAACAAACTTACCGGCGGAGGGCATGGTGAGGAGGTTTTCCAGTCCATGCTTGATCAGGAATATGCATCGGCTATTGCCAAGCAGGGAAGCCTGGGAATCGGCAGTACCATTGAAAAGCAGCTGCTCGAAGATGCGCGGCGCCAGGGTGCCGCCAGACGCAATGCAAGCGGCAAACCTTAGTTAATAGAGAGGAAAACAGAGATGCCAAGCTGTCTGCCTCAATTGGTAACGTCCCTTAACAGCAAGCTTGACGGCATGCAGAAGCTGTTTCTGCTGCTTAAGGATGAGCAGAAAAGCATCATTGAAGTTGATCTCGCAAGCCTTGAGACTCTGGAGTCCCGCAAGCGCGATCTGCTGGGTGCTATGGAGCGCGGCAATGCCGAGTACCGGTTGCTGCTACGGGATGCTGCCAGGGAGCTCAAGCTGGAAAAGGCTGAAAGCCTGTCACCATTGATCCAGAAGAGCCCGGCACCGTTTAGAGAGACCCTGAGCAAGCTGCAGTCGTCACTCCTGGAAACCGGCGACTCCCTGAACAAGGTGCTCGACCTGAATCGCGATCTGCTGGAGGCATCGCTCAAGCATGTAAGGGAGAATATGGCTTTTTTTGACGCCATCATGAACAGGAGAAAGACCTATGGTGATGCAGGAACCATGGTCATGAATGGCAGCAAGTCCAGGCTGGTCTGCAAGGAGATCTGACATGTCCATATCCGACATTTTCAACGCGGCAACTACCGGCATAACCTTGCAGCGGCTCGCTATCGAGGTGACCGGCGAAAATGTCGCCAATGTCAATACCGAAGGGTATTCCCGCCAGAGAGTTGTCCTGGAGACAGCCCCGGTGCGTACGGCCAACAAGTATTCCCTCGGGACAGGTGTCCAACTGGGGGGAATCCAGCGCAGTTACGACGATCTGCTGCAGAAACAGGTGATGGCGGCAAGCAGTGGCTATCAGCAGAATCTTGCCCAGGAGACAGCCCTCAGCCAGATTGAACCGCTCTTCAACGAACTGACCGAGAGCGGGCTTGGCCAGACGATCCAGGATTTTTTCGATTCATGGAGTGATCTTGCCACGAAGCCGCAGGGAACGGCGGAGCGTCAGACGGTCCTTGCCCGTGCCCAGATCATGCTCGACTCTTTTCATCAGATAAATTCGAGTCTTGAAACTGTCAGGTCAAATGCCGACAACTCACTTGAGGCCATTACTGGTGACATCTCGGAAAAGGTCAAAACTATCGCTTCATTGAATGACCAGATTCAAATGACTGAGCTCTCTTCCGGTGCCAGTGCCAACGAACTTCGCGACAAACGGGATCTGGTGATGCGCCAGCTGTCGGAAAAGGTCGGCATTACCTATTTTGAGGAGCCGAACGGCTCGCTGGCGGTCAGCCTTGTCAACGGCCAGCAGCTGGTCAATGGCAGCAGTTACAGTACGCTGTACACCCACCCCAATGCAAACGGGCTCAACGATATTTATATAACCCAGATGGGCAATCCCCCGGCTGCGCCGGATTACAACATCGACCGAAACATTTCAAGCCTGGTGGATGGGACGGTCGGTGAGCAGGGAGCGCTTGGGGGGACATTTCTTGTCAGAGACGGCATAGTGCCTGATATGCAGGGAAGGCTTGATGAGCTTGCCTATAAGATTGCCAGCCAGGTAAACGAGCTGCACAAGGCTGGTTGGGGACTTTCGACCACATCGACCAATCTCGACTTTTTCCAGATCACCCCATTTAATCCAGCCACCCTGAACGGCAATACCACGCTCAACAGTAACCTGGTTACGAACATCCAGACGACCGGTTTAAGGACCGGGATGTCGGTCAGCGGCGCCGGAATCCCAGCCAATGCCATTATTACCGAGATTCTCAGTCCCACCAGTTTCAAGCTTTCGCTGCCGGCAAGCGCTACCGGCGCAACTGTGCCTCTGGTGGTAGCCGGCGGCTACAGCAAGTCTTCGGCTATTGTCATGAACATCAGCGATCCGCGCGATGTTGCCGCAGGGCAAAGCGATCCCCAGTTCTACGGTGCCGGCGCTGCTACCGGAGATAACAGGAATGCCCTGGCCATAGCCAAGCTCATGACCAATACCAGCGAGTTTTCAGTCGGTGCTACCAATGTCGCGGGATATTACTCTTCTCTGGTCAGCGAGGTGGGATTGCAAGCGCAGAGCTTCACCAATGTTACCACCAGAGGTGATGCTTATCTCAAGCAGTTGTCAACACTCAGGCAATCGGCCTCTTCGGTTTCTCTCGATGAGGAACTTACCACCTTGATCAAGTACCAGAAAGCGTTTGAGGGGTCAGCCAAGATGATCAATGCTGCTACGGAAATGCTGGATATTGTCCTGAACATGGTTCGTTAAGGAGTTTCACCATGCGTATCACTGAGAATATGTCGGCAGACAATGCCTTGTATAACATTCAAAAGGGCCGGGCAAAACTGAATCGTATCCAGGAGCAGATCGCCTCCGAGCTCAATTACCTGCGGCCCAGCGATGACCCGATTTCTACCAGGTACATCCTCGATCTGGAGAACAAGCTCAAAGAGAGCAACCAGTATGTGAAGAACATCAAGAACGCCGACATCTGGGTCTCAGTCACCAACCAAACGCTGACCACCATGGGGGAACTGCTCACTCTGGCGAAATCGACGGTCTCGAATATTTTAGGCGGGAGCAACGACCAGAGCCTGACCAAGATGGCAGTCAATCAGCTTACTGAATACAAGAAGCAATTAATCGACCTCGGCAACACCCAGGTCGGTGACGATTACATCTTTGGCGGGTTCAAGAACAAAAATGCCCCGTTCCGGAACGATGTCTGGACACTGCAGAGCGATACCGTGGTGGGAAGTACCGCAGTGGCTAATGTTGACACCACCAGTCTCATGGTGGGGATGCCGGTTACCGGTGTGGGCATTCCGCCGAACACCACGGTCAGCGCCATCAACGGACCCAACTCCCTTACTCTGTCTCAGGCGGCAATTGCCGGTTCCGGTGTCGGCACTTTTCTCACTTTCGGCATGGATACCCAGGTAACCGGAGACTTGCAAACCGGCAGCACCACGCTGAAAAACGTCAACAACCTGAGCAACCTGTCTGTCGGCATGAAGATCAACGGCGCCGGGATTCCGCAAGGCACTACCATTACCGGGATTTCAGCTGATTCAAAGACCATTACCATTTCTAATGCTGCTACGGCAACATCGGCCGGTACCGCCCTGGCCTTCACGATCCCCAACAGCATTTCCGGCAAGACCAATGTTGGCATTGCCACAGTTTACAATATCTTTGACACCACCGGTCTGCAGCCCGGAATGTCGGTGAGCGGCCCCGGTATTCCGGCCAATACAACCATTGCGTCAGTGGATTCCAAGAACCAGATCACTCTCAGCAAAGCCTCGCTGCAGACGATCGACGGCGTCATGCTTTCTTACAGCAATGATGGGGTTGCTGCCGGTACGATAGCCGCAAATACCACTAACGGAACCAATACCGTTACAACCATGAATACGAACGGTCTGGCCCCTGGGATGCAACTTGCCGGCAACGGCATACCGTCAGACACGAAAATATCTCAAGTAATCCCGGCCGTGCCCGGGCCATTTGCCGGAGACCGGACGTCCGGCAGCAAATACATAACCTTTCCCGTTCCCCCTGCCGGGTTGGCTAGCGGCATGCCGGTGACCGGTACCGGAATACAGCCTGGCAGTACGGTTGTACAGGCCAATGTTGTCAGGCCGGGGACAATCTCAGGAATTCTTGGTCCTGGCGGTGGTTCCATCGTTTCTGTAGATACTGCCGGATTCGTGGCAGGATTACCGGTAACTGCTGCGACCGTTCCGGCAGGCACAACCATAAGTGCTGTTTATAATCCTCCGGCAAATCAACCAATATGGGGCGCTATAAACGCCGGTTCAAATGTGCTCGGGGGCCTGGGTGCTACCACCGCCCTTCTTCAGCCCGGAATGACGGTTACCGGGCCGAATATCGCTGCCGGCACGACCATCACTGCCATCGGTCCCTTGGCCGGCGAAATAACCCTTTCAGCTCCTGCTAGCTCCGCAGGGTCCGGTGGCTTCAGCTTTGGCGGTGTGGTTGAGCTGAGCAGCAATACTGCTCCAGCCGGGTCGGACACCCTGACCTTTGATGGGGTAATCGAGATCTCCAATCCCGCAACAGCAACCACCAATGCCAATGATATCGCTTTTGGCGGCGTACTCACTATTGACAAAACCGCAACGGCGACCGCAACCGGTTCCACGCTTACATTGCCGCTGACAGGTGACATCTCGACCGCCGCGCCAGGCACCACGGTTTCCAATGTCTTTGACACGACCAACATGTCTGTGGGGATGACCGTAGCCGGCCCGGGCATACCTTCCAATACAACGATCACGGCCAAAACAGCCACTACCATAACCCTGTCCAATGCCGTCACCATGACAGCCGTCGGGTCACCGTTCTCAATCAAGTTGTCCGGAGATACGACCGCAGGATCGGCAACGCTGAGCAATATTTTTGACACCTCGACCCTCACCGTCGGCATGCCGATCACCGGGGCCGGTATACCGGCTGATACCGTCATTACGGCAGTAAATCCCCACTCGGTGACCCTCTCCCAGAATGCGACAGCAACAGCGACCAATGTGCTCCTTGAACGTGCTATCAGCGGCAACACCCAAGCACAAAGCAAGGTACTGACTGGGCTTTTTTCCACCGCAAGCCTGTTGGTGGGGATGCCGGTCAGAGGGGCAGGAATCCCGGACAACACAGTGATTACTGCCATCAATTCGCCGACATCCATCAGTATCTCCAATGCCCCGACTGCAACGGCAAACGGCATCTCCCTTTCTTTTGACCGGGATTATACCGGGTTCTTTGGCACCGATGATGCGCTGAATGTGGAGATCGATCACGGCGTATCTTTTGCCATGAACATCTCCGGGGGGAAACTTTTGCGTGGCCAGTTGCAGAATCCGGTTCCTCCTGCAACCCAGGTTGGGATCGATATAATCCGGACCCTTGACAACCTGATTACCGCAATAGCGAACAACGATTCGGCATCAATCCTCAAAGGGGTCAACGACCTGAAACTGTCCAATGACCAGATGAACGATGCCAAAGCCGAGGTCGCGGGCAAGATCCTTCGCCTGGATTCAGCGGAAAAGCTGCACACTCGCACCGAAAACACCTTGAAGGATCTGATTTCGGAGAGGCAGGACCTTGATACTACCAAGGCCGCAGTTGAGCTGAGCAAGCAGAATACTGCTTTTGAGGCGACTCTTTCGGCAACTGCCAAGATTATGCAGATCTCGATTCTGGACTATCTGAAATGATGTTAAGGGGCATTGCATGATTCGACTTACCAGATTGAACGGGAGCGAATTTTATCTTAATCACTCCCTGATTGAGACGATAGAGGAAGCACCAGACACCCATCTGACGCTTTCGAATGGGAATCGCTACCTGGTACTTGAGCCAGCCAGAGTTATTATTGATCGGATAATGTCGATGCAGGCCCAGGTGTTAAGGCGAGTCACTCATGACTCTTCCCTGAAATATCTGCAGCGGCGCAATGCTGAGAGCTATCGTCCATTTTGCAGGCTGGAGCGGGATTAAAAAATTAAAAAACTTCCGGGATAACTGAGACTACTTATGGATTTAGCTACTATTATCGGACTTGTTCTCGCCTTTGGCGGGATCATCGGCGGCGCACTTGAAGAGGGGTTAAGTATCAAGGCCCTTATCCAGCCGACTGCCGCCATCATTGTTTGTGGCGGCACCTTCGGAGCTGCATTCGTCAGCTTTCCTTTGCCGGTGGTCCTTAAGGCTTTCAAAGATGTCAAGATGGCTTTTCTCATGCCTACTGAAAAACATGAGAACATCATCAAAGATATGATCGGCTATGCGGCCAAGGCCAGAAGAAACGGTCTGATCTCCCTGGAACAGGAGGCGCAGAGCATTAAAGATCCATTTACCAAGAAAGGGATCTCTCTGGTTGTTGACGGCATAGACCCGCAGAAGCTGAAAGAGGCGATGGAGATCGAAATCGATTCATACGAGGAGCATGAAAAAGGGAGCGCCGAGTTTTTTGAAGCAGCCGGCGGCTATGCCCCTACCATCGGTATCATCGGTGCGGTACTTGGTCTTATCGTTGTTATGAGTAACCTTTCGGATACCTCCAAGCTCGGGGCCGGTATCGCCGTTGCCTTTGTTGCCACCATCTACGGTCTCGTGGTGGCAAACATCTTCTGCCTCCCGATCGGTACCAAGATCAAACACCGGATCAAGAGCGAGCTGCTCCGCAGGCAGATGGTCGTGGAAGGCCTCATCGCCATACAAAACGGGGAGAACCCGCACTTCATCGAACAGAAACTCAGGGCGTTCATTCCTGCACACGCACCGGAAAAGAAATAGCGACCACTCATGGCTAAAAAGAAAAAGCATGAAAAAGAACCGAACCATGAGCGCTGGCTGGTCTCCTACGCAGACTTCATCACGCTTCTGTTTGCCGTCTTTGTTACACTCTACGCAATGTCGCAGACCGATAAGAAAAAGGTCGAGCAGGTCATGGCCTCCATTCGCGAATCTTTCGGTTACAGCACCACATCCTTGGGTGGGAAGCCGGCAGTAATCGACGCCGGCAATATCAGCATCATTCCGACGCTCAAGCCCCAGGTCATGCCTCCTCCGGTGAGAAAACAGCCCAAAGATATTGCCAAGGGTCGGGTGCACGCGGAAGAAAAGGATCTTCTGGCAATAAAGGCGTCCATCGAGGCCTATCTGCTTAAGAAAGGCGCTCAGGACAAGGTCGGTCTTGAGATCGGCAAACGGGGCCTGACAGTGAGCCTGAAAGAGGCAGGCTTTTTCAATTCCGGCAGCGATATCGTGAAAAAGGACTCCATGGAGCTGCTGGCGATGATTGCCGAATCACTCAGCCACTACACCAACCCTTATCGTGTCGAGGGGCACACCGACAATGTCCCGATCCGGTCCGGCAGATTTCAGTCAAACTGGGAGCTGTCGACCAGCAGGGCAACCAACATCGTGCAATATCTGATAGAGGCCTATGGCTATGAGCCGGAGCGAATGTCGGCTGCCGGTTACGGAGAGTTCAGGCCGGTGGCCGACAATGACTCTGCGGAAGGAAGAGCGAAGAACCGGCGGGTCGATATTGTATTGCTTTCGGGCGGCAGTGAGACCATGGAACCTTAATGGCTCCATGATTGAGGCTGATCGAGCTGTCAGAACTGGTTGCGCAGGGTGTTGCGCTGCTCATTGAAAATATAGGTGATGATATTTTCCCGGTCGCGTTCCGCCAGAAAGACAAACTTCATGGCAGTAGAAAATGCCGGGCGGTTGTCAAGGGTCAGGCGGATTTCGGTGGAGCGGATTATCGAAACAACGGCGTCAATCACCTTGATCGACGCAAGTGGTAGAAATATGCTGATATTGAGATAGGTGCCGGACTCGAACGCCTCGGAAGTCTTGACCCTGAGCCCCCCACCACTAAGGTTTATTCTGCTTGGTTCGATATCAGGCCCATTGTCCCAGTTAAGCACCTTGAAACTCCCCTGAAAAGGAACCACCTTTGGCGGGTCAATGAATTCGCCCATCATCCTGCGCGCCTTCCAGATCCCTTCCACGCTGTTGATCTGCTGCTCATCAGGCATCGAATAGAGTATGGGGATGAATACATCCATCCGGAAATGCTCTCTCCGTTGCTGGATCTCCGGCTCTCCCCGCAGCTTTATCGTGAAGTTTCTGGCGACAGTCGCTTCAAGCACACCTTGACAGCGGCAAAATGCCCAGTTTTCACTGCTGAGGATGATCGCTGGCGATCCTTCAGGCACTTGGGCGAGTTGCTCGGTGCTGCTGCCGAATGTCTCAAGGTGGAGCACGCTGCCGTCTATGGATAATACGACGGCATTGAGGTCAACCACGTTGTTGTCTGGGAGTTGGAAGCCAACCCTGATCTGATGCTGCGGCCTCAGGTAGGCGCTGTAGATACTGTTCGTTTCTGTCAAAGCGCTGACGCCTCTCTATTGCTTTCATATTTTTGACAATGTCTGCAAAGGCAGGTGCAAGGCCTTCGGAGGGCCCGCCGGTAACAACCGCCAGGCTCTGCTCTTCAGGTCTTCATAGCACAAAGGGGGGTAAAGCAAGATCTGTGCTCATTCCATCTCTGTGCTTAGTTCATATCGACGTGCACTGAGAATTCATTAAGTGAAAAAATATATTCAAATGGTAAATTTTTTTCTAAAGATTTCAGAAAGGGTGTCGATAAAGGTTAAACAATGAATCCTTAAAAACGATTAAAAAGGCCGGAAAGGAGGATCATCACAGAAAAGAAGGCCTGACATAATCACTTGCATGCACCCCGTATGGGGACAACCGGCCGGCAGAATGCCGAGACCGAATTCCAGAAAAGGAGCTTCACCATGGCACTTAACGACATTTCCTTGACCGCAGGGATGCGGAACAACCTGATTTCCCTCCAGAGCACCACCACCCTTCTCAACAGAACCCAAGATCGTCTTTCAACCGGCAAAAAGGTCAACACCGCTCTCGATAACCCGACCAACTTCTTCGCAGCGCAGAGCCATACTCAGCGCGCCGCTGACCTTACCGTTCGTAAAGACGGCATGACCGAGGCTGTGCAGGGCGTGCAGGCCGCTAACAAAGGGATCACAGCTATCACAGCCCTTATCGAAGCTGCCAAAGGTCTTACCCAGGCTGCCCGTTCCGCCGACACCGCCAACCGCGATACCTTGGCCCAGCAGTTCAACACCATCCGTTCGCAGATCGATCAGTTGGCCCTGGACTCTGGCTACAAAGGGAAAAACTTCCTTAACACTGACAATCTTACTGTCCTTTTTAATGAAAACGGTGGGTCATCTCTCACGGTCTCCGGTTTCAACGCCTCTTCAACCGGCATGGGGATAACCCAGGTAACTGTTGCTGTTGCATCTACCACTTCCAGCGCAGTGGGCGACAGCTTCACCGCAACCGGCGTACCTAATGTGGCTACCCACTCTGCGACACTTGCTGCCGGTTTGCCGGCAGGAGCAATCGCATCATCTACCTATTATGTCGGCTCAACAGCTGTTGTCGTCAGCGGTGGAAACATTAATAGCGGTGTAGAGCAGTTTACAATTGATTTGGCTGCCGTAACGGCTGGAAATACCGGGTCTAACCTGCTGGCGTCCGGTATGATTACTATTACTGCAGTTTATATCAATGGCGTAACAGGTGCTGCCGGTACATTGGCTGCTGCACAAGCTTCAATTGCAAATGATTCATCGGGCACATACACAGTTAACTTCTCGGGCGTAGCCACTGGCACATTCCCGACAGGCGCAGCCATCTCCTTTGACATTGCTGTCGCTTCTCACATGGCCACTGGCAGTGCAGTAGCAACAAACTTGACTACCTTCAACCTTGCTGGAACTGATACTGCTTCAGGCCTTCAGTCTCTTCCATCTGGTGTAGAGGTTTTTGTCGATGGTGTTTATGCTGCCACTGGAACCTATACCCTCTCTACCGGTCAGATTGTATTTAATGCCACTGATATTCCTCCTTCCGGGACAGTTACATATAAATACAACACCGGTTTCGTTGCCGGCGGCGGAATGGTAAGCACCAACCAGACCGTATTCTCCGGGACAACTGCGCTGGGGGCAAACCAGGCAATTACCTCCGTGACTGTAGGTGGGACAGCCGTTGCTACTGGTAGCTATAGTGTAACCGGCAATACTGTGACCTTTACCTCCGGCGTTGCAACCGGTGCTGCAGTCCAGTTCCAGATTACCACCACCACCGCGGCAGTTACCGGCGGCTGGGCAGACGATACCGGCATCGATAATACGGTTAATCAGCTCAATACTGCTATCAACACCCTGCGAACCCAGTCGTCCAACCTCGCTTCTAACCTGAGCGTTGTTACCATTCGTCAGGACTTCACAGACGGTATGGTCAACACCCTGCTCAAGGGCGCTGATAACCTGACACTGGCCGATATGAACGAGGAAGGCGCCAACATGCTGATGCTGCAGACCCGTCAGCAGTTGGGCACAACCTCACTGAAGATGGCATCAGACGCAGCTCAGGCAGTTCTGAGACTGTTCTAGTAACCAATGGGCCGACCGGCATGCCGGCGGCATGATGGGGAGGGGGCAGAACGCCCCCTCCCGGATTTACCTGTAGCAGTCATAACCCGATGGCTGACCAGGGCAACTCCCGAGGCGGGAGGAAAAAACCCATGACAATACAACCGCTCAAGAATGATCAGGCTGTAACGAACATGGCCAACACTGCGGCACAAGCCGCTGCCACTACAAAAACCTCTCAAACCGTTGACCAGCAGCAATCATCTCAGTCTTCTTCGCTCAAGGCGCTAGCTCCATGGCAGAAGACGGATGTCACCGAAAATAGCAGCGATGCTACAAGCGCGCTTCGTCTCAACTCCATCCAGGAAGACAATACCACGCGGTCAGCCCAGGCACGGACTGTTCATGTCTCTGCTGCCGTTGATAAGAAACTGGAGGAGATGAAAGAGGCGCTCAGCAGCATTGTCAAGAGCTACCCTCCTTTCCCGTATGGGAGTGAGAAACGCGTCCAGTATCTGATGAGCATCAGCAGTATCCGCGATCAGATCGAGGCGATGACCATTCCCCCGGATCCGTCCAAGGGGGAGGCGACCAAGATTTGGGCCGACATGTTC
The DNA here is from genome assembly GCF_018476885.1 of Geoanaerobacter pelophilus. NCBI lineage: Bacteria > Pseudomonadati > Thermodesulfobacteriota > Desulfuromonadia > Geobacterales > Geobacteraceae > Geoanaerobacter > Geoanaerobacter pelophilus. The sequence goes on along the minus strand of NZ_JAHCVJ010000002.1, from coordinate 212,954 downwards.
AAAGGGGTCATTATCGCTCCCCTTGTTCCGTCCGGTCCGGCTGAGGCGACCGATACCGAAGTTGGTGCGGCACTTTCCGCAGTGAGTACCATGCAGGCCGGCCTTGCCGGCAGGCGCTCAGCGCTGGAGAAGCAGCTTGGCTTGTCTCCTCAGGGATCAGAGCAGTCGGCTGTCCTGCTTAGCCAGTCTACGGCTCAACAGCTCGCTGCCAAGCAGTTACCAATTGCCACTCGTTTCAGCGAGGTACTCAAAGGCCTTTAGACAAAGAAGTGGCTGTAGATCAAACAGGGTGAAGGCGGCACGGCTCGTGCAATCTTCACCCTGTTTTTGTTTTTAATTAGTCGGATTATCGATGCTGCCGCTGTAAATTATAAAGATTTCAGGTTGTTAAGTGAAGAAAGCATGTCAGTTTATCTCAGGTCAAAATCGTGACCTTCTCCAAAATTTTGAAGGAGCTGATTCATGTCTCTCAAGATAGCATTGAAGCCGCATGAGAAGATGATACTGGGTGGGGCTGTCATCCAGAACGGGGACAAGCCGGCTACCTTTTTCGTCGAGAACAATGTCCTGGTGCTGCGGGAAAAGGACATTGTCAAGGAGGAGGATGCCGATACCCCGTGCAAGAGGATCTATCTGACCGTGCAGCTCATGTACCTAGATGAACAGAACCTAGCGCGCTATCATGCGATCTACTGGAAACAGGTAGGAGAGCTGACCGATGCAGTCAAAACCATGATCCCCTTTATCGATGAGATTGGGGAGCATATCCTGGTGGCTGAATATTACAAGGCACTGAAAGTGGCAAAAAAGATGATCGCCTATGAAAAGGAGTTATTGGATCATGCAAAAGGCCGCGTTTAATACTTATGCTGCAATGCAGAAAGATGGGCTCACCGGCAGGGCACTGGAGGCGGCAGTACTGAACCGTGCTGCCAACATGCTCAAGGAGTGCCAGACTCAATGGGGTACCGAGGGCCACGACGAGCGTTTCGACGCAGCCGTGACTTTTAACCAGCGGGTATGGACTTTTTTTCAGGCAGAACTGTCTGACCCGGAAAACCCTTTCCCTTCCGAGATAAAAGAGAACATCCTGAACCTAAGTATTTTTATCGATCGACGCCTGATCGAGGTCTTGATGAACCCGGCTCCTGAACTGCTATCTGCGGTCATCAGCATTAACCAGAATATCGCTGCCGGTCTCATGGAAAAGCCTGATAATGATGGGACCAAGCCGGTTGCCGAGCCTGGCACTCTGACGGTAAGCGCCTGATAAATTGATGATAGCCTACCCTCTTTTGCCGATGGCTCGCACTGTCGCCTAGTAAAAATATTGACTATCGCAATCAGGGAGGAGCAAGGAGACTGCATGCATGTAACCATATCAAATATAGAATTTGAAGTGGCAAACACCACACAAGGCGTGGACGAACTGTTTTCACGTATTGACAGCTCCATGAAGGATTTCGGAGTTTACTTCAGTCACTTGGTTGTCGATGGTGTTGAAGTGACCGATGCACCGCAGAATTATCTTGTCGAAAATGTCACTGGTATTAGTGATGTTGAGGTGATCTTTCTGACTGCCAATCAGTATTTCGAGCAGGTGATGAGTGTCCTGGATACCTTTCTGGAAAAGGCAACGCCGACACTGAAAGAGGTTGCTGATGAGTTTTATGGCCGTCCTGACGACGATACCTGGTTCAGGTTTGAAGCCTGCATCAACGGGATCAACTCTCTGCTCGGTATTATAAATTCGATGATCTCAGCTCCAGAATTTTTTGGCGAGACCGAAGGGATTTCCAGCCTTGGTGAGTCCATCGGCCTGCACCTTGATAATCTCAAGCAAGCAGCGACACTGAATGACTATACCCTGATGGCAGATATCATGAACTACGAATTGGTGGATTTTCTCGAAAAACTGCATGCCACAGTGCAGGGCATGGTGAGGAGACATAACAATGTCACTCATTGACAATATAGCTACTCTGAAGCGACTGAATGCTACCATCTGGAAAACGCTTAAGCCATTTATGGATGAGTTGGATGGCTCTTCGTTCAAAACACAGGTGTCGAAAAGCGGCATCCCCACGCTGGTTTACGAGAAGGATGGCGCCACAACCGCTATCCATAGCACCTATGATCCGTTGCATGAGGCAAAGGTTTTTGCCCAAAAACTTCGTGAAAGTGACACCTCACCGTATAACCACGTATTTTTCTATGGAGTAGGACTCGGGTACCATATCGAAGAATTCCTCAACGATCATCCTGACATGTTTTTCACGCTTTATGAGCCCAATCCGCATGTCTTCTGCCATTATCTGATGTCCCGCCGGCTCGACGATCTGCCGTTGCGGCGGATGAAGAGCTTGTATATTGTCTTTAACCCTGAGCTCGAAGAGTCATACACCATTGATTTCTTCAACCGTTATCACGACCGGCCGTTCTTTGTGACACTTCCGGCATATCAACGCTTGTTCAGTAAGGAATTCGAGAGATTCTCGACATTTTTTGTCGACTCAATAAATCTGATCAGGTCTAATCGCTATACAACTCTGGCTTTTGAAAAACGTTGGACGATCAACAGTATGATCAATTTGGTCTCCAATCTTTATGTGCGCAATATCTTAAATCATGAACCCGGAATGTTCAGTGGCAAACCGGCGATACTGGTAGCAGCTGGCCCTTCACTTGAGGATGAGTACGAAAACCTCCGCCGTATCAGACAGGAAGGGACTGCTTATATCTTTGCCGTGGGTTCGGCTGTCAAAGGTTTGGTTGCAAACGGCATTGAACCGCATGCGGCAATTACCATGGATCCCGGGGAGCCGACGCAATATACGTTTACCGAGATTATCGAACAAAACATTACCACAATTCCTCATATATACGGCACGTCTGTTGGTTTTGAAACGGTGCGCACCTATCCTGGGCCGCAACTCTTTATGGCCATGGACAAGGATCCCGTATCTCCATTCTTCTTGAAGAGCGAAGATGGTGCCCCTCTTGGCGTGGTCAATGACGCCCCGACGGTTGCTATTACCTCTCTTCAACTCCTTGGCCTTTTGGGGTTTAACCCGGTTATTCTGGTGGGCCAGAACCTGGGTTTTAGAAATAACCAGAACTATGCTCAGGGGATAAGTTATGGCCAAGGTGGGGGTAACCGTGATCATATGGCGACTGACAGCGAGTTGGCCGATGTCCGTACTATTGAGGATGTGTACGGTAATGAGATGCAAACAAATAAAATATATTATCTGTTTAGAAAATGCATAGAAATGATGATCTGCAGATATCCCGATGTAAAGGTTATCAACACAACCAAAGGTGGTGCGAAAATAGCTGGTGCGCCTTTCGTTGAACTGAATTCGCTTATGATGGACCGCCTCACTGACCGTGTAGTTGATGAAAATTGGCTGGATAAGATCAAGCCGGGCAGCTACAGCCTCAAGTATCTGCTAGAACGTAGAAAACGGATGAGCACCAGTCTTGTGCATTTGAAACGCCGCATCTCTGATATGGAGAAGATCATTGCTGAAATCAATCAGCACGTTGCTTATCGCAATCCGCGCCAATTAGAGGAAGATTTCAAACGCCTGGACAAAATCTTCAACAACATAGCCAGAAACGATTTTTATCGCACCTTTATAACCCCACTCAATATGCTGGAGACGGCAATATTCGGCAACGGCATGGCCCAGGTGCATGCTGAGATACTTCCCGCAGAGCGTGCAGTGCATGTGGTTGAAAACTTCGGACGATACGTTCAGCAATGCAAACGGGACATCACCTATATTACCGATGTGCTCTATCCATATATCGTAGCTAATATCGATCTGTTTTCCAAATGGGTGCAAGACAAAGCAGTCATGGAAGCGACTCCTCCTGAAGCGCAGCTGCCTGAGATTGATGGAACCTTCACACAACCAGAAAAGGATATCGTATGATGAATTACCGCTCTATTCTTGTGACCGGCGGAACCGGTTCATTTGGTAAAAAATTCGTAGAAACAATTTTGGCGAATTATCCTCAGGTTGAACGTCTCGTTGTCTATTCCCGCGACGAACTGAAACAGTATGAAATGAGTCAGGTTTTTTCTGAGTCGGAGTACCCGGCAATTCGTTATTTCATTGGAGATGTGCGTGACAAGGATCGCCTGATCCGAGCGTTCGAGGGGATTGATGTTGTGATCCATGCTGCTGCGCTAAAACAGGTTCCAGCCTGCGAGTATAACCCCTTTGAGGCGGTGAAAACCAACATCCTCGGTGCTCAAAATGTTATTGAAGCGGCAATTGCTACTGGTGTGAAAAAAGTAGTTGCGCTCAGCACTGACAAGGCAGCAGCGCCGATTAATCTCTATGGTGCAACGAAGCTCTGTTCGGACAAGCTTTTTACTGCGGCAAATAACTATCGTGGCAAGCGTGATTTGAGCTTCTCGGTAGTGCGGTATGGCAATGTAATGGGAAGCCGCGGGAGCGTTATCCCATTCTTTCTGAAAAGGCGTAGTGAAGGAGCTATTCCAATTACCGATGAAGGTATGACTCGTTTCAATATCACCCTGGAAGATGGCGTTAAATTAGTATTGTTTGCTCTAGATGTTATGTGGGGCGGAGAAATCTTTATCCCTAAAATTCCAAGTTATCGGATTCTGGAGCTTGCTGACGCGCTTGCGCCCGGCAGTGAGAGAGAGGTAGTTGGCATTCGCCCCGGTGAGAAGGTTCACGAAGAGATGATTACTGAAACGGATGCCTTAAATTGTATCGAGTTTAAAGACTATTACGTGATTCTTCCTTCATACCCTCTTTGGGATGTAAACAAGTTTATAAAAACCTACAATGGCAAACCCTGTAAACCTGGATTTCGTTATAACAGTGGTGAAAACAATGAATGGCTTACAGTGGAACAGATTCGGGAGCTGGTAAGGTTGCATGTGGATCCCGAGTTTAAATGTTGATCTATCATAGCTCGAAAGAACGAGTGAAATGACAAAAGAGTTCATCCCCTACGGAAGACAATCAATCTCTGAAAATGACATTCAGGCAGTGGTAGATGTGCTGCGGTCCGACTGGCTGACTCAGGGGCCTTCGGTTGAGCTGTTTGAGCGCACCATTGCCGATTATTGCGGCGTTAGTCATGCTACTGCAGTTAATAGTGCCACCTCCGCTCTGCATATCGCCTGTCTCGCTGCCGGCCTCGGTTCTGGCGACACTCTCTGGACTTCACCCAATACCTTTGTGGCATCAGCCAACTGCGCCCTTTACTGTGGCGCTCGTGTTGACTTTGTGGATATTAATCCGCGAACGTACAACATGAGTGTCGATGCGTTGCAGGAAAAACTGATCAAGGCAGAACATGCGGGATGTTTGCCCAAGGTTGTCATTCCGGTGCACTTTGCCGGTCAGCCTTGTGAAATGGCACGAATAGCTGAGTTGTCCTCACGATACGGATTTAAGACTATTGAGGATGCTTCGCATGCAATCGGTGGGAAGTATCAGGGTGAGCCGGTTGGCAACTGCCGCTATGCCGACATGACGGTATTCAGCTTTCATCCGGTGAAGATCGTCACCACCGGTGAAGGCGGAGTCGTAACCACCAATAATCGGGAACTTCATGAGCGTTTGGTGCGGTTGCGCAGCCATGGAATAACGCGGGATCCCGCTTTGATGCAGGGAGAGAGCCATGGTGACTGGTACTATCAACAGGTTGAGTTAGGCTACAACTATCGCATGACTGATATGCAGGCGGCTCTTGGGGCCAGCCAGATGCGGCGAATTGATGAGTTTGTGGCAAGGCGTCATGCATTGGCTCATCGTTACAACAGCTTGTTGGCCGGGATGCCGCTAATTCTTCCCTGGCAAGATGGCACCGGCTATTCTGCGTATCACCTTTATGTGGTTCGTGCGGATTCCAAACAGACGGTAATCGGCAGAAGACAGGTATTTGATGCCATGCGAGCTGCAAAGATAGGGGTCAATGTTCATTACATACCGGTACACACCCAGCCCTATTTCCGTCAAATGGGCTTTGCCGAAGGGATGTTTCCTGAGGCGGAAAAATACTATTCTGCTGCTATAAGCCTGCCGATGTTCCCGGCAATGACCGAAGCACAACAGGATAGTGTGGTTGCTGGTTTGAAGATCGTTTTTGTTTGAATTTCGCGGGAAATCTTTAGCCGTAGCAGGGGGAGTGAATGGGAGTTCAATTTATTGCCGAGGTTTCAAGTAATCACAGCCGCGATCTCAAGCGGTGTCTGGATTTTATTGATTGCTCTGCTGATATTGGCTGTGATGCGGTCAAGTTCCAATTATTCAAGATTGAAGAACTGTTTGCTCCTGAGGTGCTGTCAGTAAATGAGCAGTTACGTCGCAGGAAAGAGTGGGAGCTCCCTGTGTCGTTTCTGTCTGATATTGCCGGTCGCTGCCGGGAAAAAAATATCCAGTTTTCATGTACCCCCTTTTACCTGGAAGCGGTGGATGAACTGCTGCCGTTTGTGGATTTTCTCAAAATCGCATCATATGAACTGCTCTGGAATGATCTGCTGGTTAAATGTGCAAAGACCGGCAAACCGGTAATCTTGTCCACTGGGATGGCTACGCTGGATGAAGTGAGTAGAGCAGTGACTGTGCTCAGAAACGCCGGATGTCTGGATCTTACTTTGCTCCACTGTGTTTCCGGGTATCCTGCACCAGTGGACGAATGTAATCTTTCCGTAATAGAGACTCTTAGATCGGCAACAGGTTGTTCCGTTGGCTGGTCTGACCACTCTGTCTCAACTGGGGTCGTCAATAGAGCGATCAATCGCTGGGGTGCATGTACCGTTGAATTCCACCTGGATCTTGATGGCGCTGGAGATGAGTTTAATGCCGGGCACTGCTGGTTGCCGGAGCAGATTGCGTCTCTTATTGCCGACGTAAGAACAGGTGAGGGTGCAGACGGAGACGGTATCAAGAAACCTTCTCCTAAGGAACTCCCTGACAGGGACTGGCGCGCCGACCCTGAAGATGGTTTAAGGCCTTTAAAGCATGTGAGAATAAACTACAAGGGGTAGAATATGGCTACTGTTGCGATAATACAGGCCAGAATGGGGTCAACGAGGCTTCCCGGCAAGGTTTTGAAGAGTGTTTTAGGCAAGCCGATGCTCTGGCATATTGTTAACCGGGTGAGAAAAGCCGAGGGGGTTGACGAAGTTGTAGTTGCAACGTCAGATCTCTCCGCGGACGAACAGATCAGGCAATTCTGCTCAGAAAACGGAATTCCCTTTTTCGGTGGCAGCGAAACGGATGTGCTGGACAGATTTTACCGAGCAGCAAAGGAGCATAATGCCGATCCGGTACTTCGCATAACGGGTGATTGTCCGTTTGCCGATCCAGTTATAATCGGAAAACTCATCAGAATGTACCGGGAGGGCAATCATGATCATATCGGTGTCGCAACCGGGGCCGGGGCTCTGTATCTTGAACAGGGCCGGTTTCCTGACGGGCTTGATGCGGAATGCTTCAGTTTCGCTTCTCTGGAAAAAGCCTGGAAAGAGGCGACACATGGCAGTGATCGGGAACATGTAACCCCATACATCTGGCGCAATAAAGATATTTTCAGAACAGGTTTCCTGATGTGCGATTGTGGCGATTATTCTCATTTTCGCTGGACTGTAGACAACGATGCTGACTTTGCTCTGGTTACGAAAATTTATGAGACGTTATATTCTGACAATCACGTTTTTCTGATGGATGATGTTATCACTCTGTTAAAGGAACGACCTGACCTGAGCGAGATGAATAGTGATTTCATCGGCAAGGAAGAATATGAAAAGGTCTGGCAGGCCGGAAAAACCGAAAAATAGGAGACTGGATATGGGAACAGGACAGAAACTGTATGATAGGGCAAAGGGTATTATTCCGGGGGGTACCCAACTTCTTTCCAAGCGGCCGGAAATGTTTTTGCCTGAACAGTGGCCTGCCTACTACCAAAGTGCCAAAGGAATCACGGTAACGGATCTGGATGGAAATAGCTTCATAGATATGAGTATCATGGGAGTAGGCGCCTGCATACTAGGGTATGGCGACCCGGATGTAGATGCAGCTGCAAAGTCTGCAATCGATAATGGAGTAATGTGCACACTGAATGCGCCTGAAGAGGTTGAGCTTGCTGAGCTTCTGTGTGAGCTTCATCCCTGGGCCAGCATGGTCAGGTATGCGCGTTCCGGCGGAGAGGCCATGTCTCTTGCCATTCGCATAGCCAGGGCGCATACAGGCAGAGAAAAGGTGGCTTTTTGCGGGTATCACGGCTGGACTGACTGGTATCTCGCAGCAAATCTCGGCGCTGATAACAGTCTTGATGGTCATTTGATGCCTGGCCTGGATCCGGCGGGCGTTCCCTCTTCTCTGCGAAATACAGCATTTCCTTTTCATTTCAATCAAATTGATCAGTTGAAAGATATTGTCTCCCGCTATGGAAAAGATCTGGCCGTCATTGTTATGGAGCCGGGCCGCGAGACCTATGCTGAAGATGATTTTGTTACGGAAGTCAGAGAAATAGCAACATCTACCGGTGCGGTTCTTATTTTTGACGAGATAACCACCGGCTTCAGAATGACCGCGGGTGGCATTCATTTGTTACAAAAGGTAAATCCTGATATTGCGGTGTTTGCCAAGGCGATGGCCAACGGATATGCCATGTCGGCGGTTATCGGAACTTCAGAAGTAATGGAATCTGTCCAATCGACTTTTATCAGTAGTACCAACTGGACTGAACGGATTGGGCCGTCCGCGTCAATCGCGACCATCAAAAAGTACCGGAAGGAAAACGTGGCCGCCCACCTTATCGAGATTGGTACTTCTGTCATGAAAGGATGGGAGGATGCTGCACATGAAGCGGGCATTAAGCTTCACGCCAGCGGACTTCCCAGTCTTAACCATTTCAGTTTCGAGCACCCTGAAGAGGTTGCACTGACCACTCTGTTTATTCAGCTTATGCTTGAACGTGGTTACCTGGCCTTCAACCAGTTCAAGCCTTCCTTTGCCCATAAGAAGGAGGATATTTCGTCATACATGAGAACAGTGTCTGAGGTCTTCGCACTGTTAAAAGAGGCCATTGATAAAAATGATATTAAGGAGCGTCTCAATGGGCCAGTTGCGCGACGCGGCTTTTACCGGTTGACCTCAGCCAAAACAGAAGGACACCGGTTGTGAATTATCGACCTTTCGGGAAAACCGGATTATCTGTATCTGAAATTTCGTTCGGCACCGTATCTCTTGGCGTTGACTATGGTATAGAAACGCCGGGTGGTTTTGGTCGGCCGGATGAACAGGAAGCGATTCATCTGCTTGAGGAAGCCTTAGAGTCGGGGATTAATTTGTATGACACCGCTCCTGCATATGGGGAGAGCGAGCGGCTGCTCGGCCTAGCTCTCGGGGCGAAGAAGGACGCTATTTTTGCCACAAAAATTACAATACCCCCTGGCATCTCTTCCGAGAATGAACTCAAGATCATTCTGGAGTCGTCGCTCGAATCCAGCCTGGAGAAGCTTCGTCGCGATTATGTGGATATTCTGCAAATACATAATGCTACAGTCGAAACGCTCGCTCAGACTCCCATAACCGAGGTTCTTTCAGCAATAAAGAAAACAGGCAGAGTTCGTTGTTTGGGCGCAACTGTATATACCGTGGATGAGGCTCTGGCTGTTATAGCTGCCGGTGAATATGAGTCGCTCCAGGTAGCTTTCAGTATTCTTGATCAACGGATGGCAGACAGGGTATTCCCCGCAGCCTATTCTGCCGGAATTGCCGTAATGTGCCGCTCGGCGCTGCTCAAGGGTGTCTTGTCGCCAAAGGCACAATGGTTACCTGAAGAATTGAAATTCCTTCGTGAAAGGGTCGATGAGCTGGTTAAGCTTTTCGGGATTTCATATGAAGATCTGCCTTCTTTTGCAACCAGGTACTGTCTTTCCAGTTCTCAAATATCAACAGTGCTGACTGGAGCGAGGACTAGTGAGGAGCTGCAGGAAGCGCTGTCATCGGCGTTGTTGGGAGTATTGCCGGAGCACATCTGTTCATCAGCAGGAAGATTGTCTCTTGCCGATGAAAAACACTGGAACCCGAGTTGCTGGCCTATAAAGTGATTACCGGTTGAAACGTACCTATCGAATGTTACGAAAAAATCTGGAACGGTGACAATCATGAAGAATCAATGTCGTATATGCGGGGCAAATGACGGAGTTTTTCTCCTGAGAAAAACGCGGGGCCCGTTTAGTTCGGAATGGATTCAATGCAGTCATTGCGGCAGCGCTCATATTGCTCCTTATCCAACAGAGAATGAGCTTACAGAATACTACAACTCCAACTATACCGAAATGGAACTTGCGGATAAAATTGACACCGGTGTTAATCACAAGCTCCGGTATTCCGATGAATACAAGCCGAATGTTTACAATGAATACTCTTATTCTTTAGCCGATGCGCGTTGTGATCTGAGCAAAGTTGCAGAACAAGGCGATATTCTGGATTATGGATGTGCTAACGGCGTTTTCCTGGAATTCTTGTCGAATAACGGCATCTCCAAAGAAAAGCTTTACGGTTATGATGTCGGCGCCGACATGATTTCCGATGCCATACGGAATGGTTTTAACTGTACTGCCTCTATTGAGGATTTGTCGGAGAAGAAGTTTAGTCTGGTAACTCTTTGGGATGTGATAGAGCATGTACCTTATCCGAAAGACACTGTCAGGCAAATTAAATCGTTATTAAAGAATGGGGGAGAGGTACTAGTTCAAACGCCACATTTCAATGATTTGGCAATCCTTCTCGGGGACGTTTTTGCTCATTATATTGTAGTGGAGCATTTAAACCTGTTTTCGCGAAAGGCATTGCTCACTATATTTGAAGATGAGGGTTTCGAGTGCATAGCGCAAAGCTCTTTTGGCGCCAATGCTTACGAAAAAAATGTCTCTGAACCCTACAAATCGGCATACGACAAATTAGCCAAGAAATATGATTTTGGGGCTACCCAGGTGCTTTACTTCAAGTTGATCAGTTAATTAGATAATCATCGGAGCTGAACTATGACCATTGATTGCAGTAACCATAGCGGAGAAATTCTTGATCGGAGCAACTCATTTGACGTTATCAAGTGCGAGCAATGCGGGTATATCCACATTACCCCGCTTCCGACCGAGGAAGAGCTGAACAAGATCTATGGCGAGGAATACTATACCGTAGAAAAGCCGCTATTTATCGAACGCCAAAAAGAGGATATTGAATGGTGGCGAACCATTTTTGATGATCGCTATACCTACCTGGAAAGCCGAATTGGGGAAGCTGAACGAACAATTCTCGATATTGGCTGTGGCCCTGGATTCTTTTTGCAGCGAGGGAGCGAAAGGGGTTGGAAGGGGGTTGGTGTGGAGCCTTCGCGCCAGGCATCCGCACATGCACAATCGATCGGCTGTGAGGTCCATAATCTTTTTCTCCAGCAGGCAGAAAAAGAACTGAACGGCAAGAACTTCAATGTTATTCATATGTCAGAGGTGCTGGAACATATTCCGAACCCTTCTGAAATCTGCGCTATTGCAGAGAGGTTGCTTAATCCGGGAGGTATTCTATGTGTAGTTGTCCCGAACGACTACAATCCCTTGCAAAAAGTCTTGCGCAGGCAGCAAGAGTATCGTCCCTATTGGTTGGCTCCACCGCATCATATCAACTACTTTACGTTTGCTGACATGGAAAATCTGTTACAGGCGACCGGTTTTACGGTTATTCACAAGACTGCTATGTTTCCGATGGAGCTGTTTCTGTTGATGGGTGACAATTATGTCGGGAATGATCAGCTTGGCAGGGAATGTCACGGCAAGCGCAAGCGACTTGACATTGCTTTGTCATCTGCAGAGCTTCAGCCGTTTCGTCTGGAACTGTATGAGTTGATGTCGCGGCATGAAATAGGGAGAGAAATGATCATATATGCTCAAAAGCCGGTGCAGGCATGATGAGCCGGTCATGATACTTATCAGAACCTGCGGTGACGCCAGAGTAGGTATGGGGCACCTGTCCCGGATGTTAACCCTGGCAGCCACCATGCGGGACGATTTCAACCGGGAAGTGGTATTTCTTGTCAACCGGAATGTCGCCAGTGAAGAACTGATTCGTAGCAGGGGATTCAACGCCCTCACCTACCAGGAGTATTCTCCGGAATGCCTTGGCGGAGTTCTGGATGCAATTCCGGTTGAACAGATCGTTACCTGTGTTATTGACGCTCCTGAGATAGAGAAAAACGAAGTCAGCCTTTACAAAGGGCTTGGTATACGGGTAGCTGTTGTGGTGTGCAAGGGGCCGGCACGCCTGTTGGCTGATATTAACGTATTCCCTGTTGCCCACTATGACTTTTTAGCTTTGGGTTGGTCTGGGTACCAGGGGGCACTTCTTGGAGGGGCTGATTTCGTTGTGCTCCCGAAGGAGTTTACCAGTCGGCAGGCCTCTGGATTGATTCCTTACGAAAAGCGCCGGAAGATTCTTGTGACCATGGGTGGAGCGGATCCGAACAGTTTAACCATTATGATAATGCAGGCACTCCGGGGTGTGGCGCGGGATAATCCGGTCGAGATTGTCCTAGGTCACAACTGTCGCTGTAAGGATGAGGTCAGAAAAATTAACGATGAATATGACAATGTTTTTGCCATCAGGGAAAACATCGAAAACATGGCGCCTATTATGGAGGATGCTGCTCTTGCCATAACAGCCCTCGGAATAACCATCTATGAGCTTGCCAGCATGGGAGTGCCGACGGTTGTTATCAACAATTTCTCCCATGACGAAGATGATGCCGATGGCCTGGAGAAGTTGGGATTCATGAGGTTGCTTGGCAATTATAAAAATCTGACAGTGGAGTTTTTGCGCAATAACTTGGAATCGCTTTGGAATGATTTGGCTTCCCGCGAGGTTATGGCAAACAAGGCCGCAATGGTGACCGACGGAGTCGGCACTCGCAGAATCTGTGCTGCATTACTCAATCAAACGGGAGTTGCATAAAATTATGAACAGAGATAAGGCCATCTGGCTTTTTGCCGGCGGACAGATGCAGGAACCGGCTGCAAAAAAGATCAAATCTCTCGGTTATCGATTAATCATTACAGATAGATCACCGGACTGTCATTGTGCTCGTTTCGCAGATGAAGTGGTGGCCCTCGACACCTTTGACATATCGGGGAATCTGCAAGCAGCGCCGGGTTTAGCGCGTAAATTCAGGATAGAGGCTGTTCTGACCGCAGCCGCAGATTGCCATGAAACAGTTGCTATTGTCGGCAGCTCACTGCAGCTCAATGCTCTATCTCCAGAGATTGCCAATGTCTGCCGCTATAAACAGAAGACCAGGGCCATACTCGCTGAAGCCGGATTGCCACAGCCCGCCAGTGCCGTGGCCAGTAATTTGGATGCTGCCCGGCAATTGTTACACAGTTTTGGCGGAAGCGGCGTGCTGAAGGCAACTAATAATTCGGGGAGTCGCGGATTTGCTGTGGTTAAAGATCCTGATGAGGTCACGGCGGAACTATTCGATGCTTCTCTTGCCGCTGGCACCAGCGGACTTGTTATTGTCGAGGAAAAGCTTGAACCGGTAAAGAATGAGATCGCCGAACAGTCATTGGAGACTGTCTGGTATGATGGCAAGATGTATTTCCTTAACTGGGTGGACCGTCTTTTCAGAAACGATTTTTCACGTTTTTCATGTCTGCATGAAGAGGGATTGTATGATGATACCTCCTGGGCCGTCGAGATCGGTCATCTAAATCCTGCACTTCACGACTATGAAACATTGCAACAGGTAGTGAAAATGGTCTATCAGGCCGGTTTGGCCATCGGCATGCACACCCAGCGAGGCGGTCATATTCTTAAAGCTGATATCATGTTGACCGAGCGCGGCCCTTATATAATCGAATTGACCCCGAGACTTTCCGGGGGATGGGACAGTTCTGCCAGTACGCCGACACGGGGTGCAGATTTCATCGGCGGGGCCATTATGCTGGCTCTTGGAAAACAACTCGATCTTGAAATGTGGCACGACTTTTTTGCTTATAAGAATTCATCATTGTTTGCTGCCGTCCTGGCCTTAATCAATCCTGGAGCAGTAGACTGTATTGGTAGAAAATTTTCAATTGGTACTGGTTTCCAGCAAGAAACAGCACTGGCCAGCGCCATGACTAATCTCAAGGAGAGACACTATGTTCTATCAGTGGAGTAATGCCAACCGCCTGCAAACCCTTCAGGTGAGCGGTGGCAACAACCAGTTGTTGTTTGCCAGCGAACAAGAAAAAGCCGAAGTATATCTGGAAGGTGGAACCATCTCCCGGGTAGTCTGCCATTCTAAAAGCGGGACTACAGAGATTCTGGCAAAAGACGCATATCATATAGTAGTCGGGGAATCCAACTGGCAACGTGATGTCTATCATTTCCTTAAACCCGGAGGTCCGGCTCCAACGCTTAGACTTGGTATCACAGTTCATGCTGGTGCTGGAACATGGTCCAGCTTGCCGCATCCGTTTGAGTTGAATCTAGAACCTGACTTTGAAGAAGTATTTTTTCACCTACTGGAGGGAGGCAGTCAGAGTGCTGTTCAGCTTGGCCGAGGAGTATGGGCTGACAATACCGCTGTGGACGAGGCCTGGTTGGTAAAGGATAGAACATTCAGTACCATTCCGATGGGGTATCATCCAGTAGTTGGTGAGCCGCATGTAAAAGTTGCCTACGTTTGGGCTTATCTGGCAAAGAAACCTTCCTGGGAAAAGGTCTGAGTATTTTAGGAGATATCTTTCGTAGCGGGTATTCACCGAATTTCAAGTGAGTGTCATTAGGCACCCCGGTGCTTGTAGTGTGTGGTTCAATAAAGGGGAATTTGCAATGATTGATCTCAATGGCAAGGTAGCGGTCGTGACTGGCGCAGGTAGTGGCATTGGCGCTGCGGTGGCCGGATATCTGCACCGGCTTCATGCCCAGGTTAATTTGTTGGCAATGTCAGAGCAAAATGTGGCCGCGGTAGCACGTCAGCTCGATCCTGATGGCGTTACAGCCAGTTATCATCTCTGTGATGTCAGAGACGAGCAGTCGCTGATTTCGACTCGTGAGGCGATTCTGCAGCGAATGGGCAGAATCGACATCCTTGTGACCTGCGCAGCTGCGCCGGCTGCTGCAGGGAAATCTGAGGATTTGAGTTTTGCCGATTGGCGAATGGTTCTTGATACAGATCTGGACGGAGCTTTTCTCAGTTGCAAAACATTTGCTGCGCCGATGCTCAGGAATAACTACGGAAGAATAGTTAATATGACCAGCTTCCATAATGTGGCAACCTACCCGAACCGGCTTGCCTACAATGCCGCTAAATCGGGAGTTGAAGGGATTACCAGGGCATTGGCTGTGGAGTGGGGAAGATTCGGCATTACGGTAAATGCAGTTGCCCCTGGCCCGATCAGGACACCAAGAACATCCTGGTTTCTTGAACAAAGTCCGGATGTGGAGACGGGCATGACTGGTCGGACGCCGACTGCCAGGATTGGTGAGACAGATGATGTCGCGTCACTGATCGCCTATCTGGTCTCTAGCGAAGCCCGACATATCAACGGTCAGCAGATCGTTGTTGATGGTGGCTGGACTAAATCGGCATGGTGGGGTTCGCACTGCCAGGGATAAGAAAAGAGAACTACAGTAATGGCTTTCCCCGATATTTTCTCTTTAGATAAAAAGACCGCAGTTATAACCGGGGCTGGCGGTGATATTGGCGCAGCAATAGCACGGGCCATGTTGGCTGCCGGCGCGAATTTAGTGCTTACGTCACTGTCAGTTGAACGACTTGCTGATACTTACGCTTCTCTAGGGAGTGGTTGTGATTCAAGAGTTCTGATTGCTCCTGCAGACGTAACCGATCCGGCTCAAGTGGATGGTGTGATTGCAAGTGCAGTTGCCAAGTTTGGTTCAATCGACATACTGGTAACTGCAGCTGGTATACAGCTGCGTAAGCCAGCGCTTGATTTCAGTTTAGCTGAATGGGAGCAGATATTACGGGTCAATTTAACAGGCACTTTTTTATGTTGTCAGGCTGCGGGCAAAGTGATGCTGCCGAGGGGAGAAGGTAAAATAATCACTATTTCGTCACTAACAGCCGAGATAGGAATTCCGAATATAGCGCCCTATGCCGCCAGCCGGGGCGCAATCAAGCAGCTTACCAAATCATTGGCAGTGGAATGGGCTAAATCGGGAATCAATGTCAACTGTATCGGCCCTGGCCGGATCAGAACCAAAATGACAGATGACATCTTTAAGGATGATGCTATTCGCACGAGTTTCCTGCGTCTCATCCCGGCTGGCTATGCTGCTACGCCAGATGATATTTCCTGGATAGCAGTATTTCTGGCATCATCGGCAGCCAAGTATATCCATGGCCAGACTATCTATGCCGATGGCGGGTGGTTGGCTGCTGGAGGCAGCTCTCTCGGCTAGCAGGCACGGCATAAACTTTAGACAGAGGTCTGAATAGATATAATGACTCTACAACGCCTTAATCTGTATACCTGTTTTCATCTTAATCTCGCCTACTCCTCTATTGAAGTAGAGGATCGGGCAAAGGTTGTGGAAAAGTGTTATCGTCCCTTGCTGGACATCATTGCGAAGCTCGGGTTCAGATGTGGCATTGAGGCCAGCGCGTATACTCTTGAAGAAATCCGGGAATATGACCCCATATGGATTGAAGATATCAAGACGCTCATTTCTTCCGGTGTCTGTGAGTTCATTGCAAGTGGCTACTGTCAGTCAATAGGGCCTCTGATGCCTGCTGAGGCTAATGCCGCCAATTTTGCTATTGGTAACCGGCGCTATAGTGAGATTATAAATACTATCCCCCAGGTTGTTCTGGTAAACGAACAGGCTTTTTCATCTGGTATGATCGCTCATTATCTTGACGCTGGATACAAGGCAATGGTTATGGAGTGGAATAATCCAGCCCTGACCAATCGCGAATGGCAATCGGAATGGAGATACCACCCACAATTTGCTGTGGATCAACAAGGAAGAAAAATCCCTGTTATCTGGAACAATTCGATTTTTTTTCAGAAGTTTCAGCATTACTCTCATGGTGAAAAAGAGCTTGAGGAGTATCTCGGCTATATCGCTTCGCATCAAGCCCCGGCGATTCGTTTCTTCCCGCTCTACGGTAATGATGTGGAAATTTTCGATTTCAGACCTGGGCGATATCATACAGAGGCTCAATTGGGGGCTGAGAGTGAGTGGAAGAGGATTGAGCGCCTCTTTAAAAGGCTGAAAGATGATGAACGATTCATCATTATTTCTCCGTCGGATTCATTGAAGTTCATGGATATGCCGGATGCAGGCAATGAATTGGCTCTTGAAACAGCTGCTATACCTGTTCCAGTGAAAAAACAGGAAAAGTATAATATTACCCGTTGGGCAGTAACTGGCAGGGACGATCTTGGAATAAACAGCAGCTGCAAGAAAATCTATAAGTCGCTGAAGCATGGCGTAAACCGTGATCCAGAAGCATGGCGAGAGCTTTGCTATTTATGGAGCAGTGATTTCAGGACGCATATAACGGAAAAACGTTGGTCTGAATATCAGCTCCGGCTGAAATCAGCGGAGAACAGATATTGTCAGACGTGCGAAATTAAAGAGATTCAGCCGCTGGAGACGGATCAGTTCCCGGATGATGTCCTGGTGTCAAGTGAAGGGCGTCTTCTTAAAGTCGAAACTAGACACCTGATGGTTGTCCTCAACAAGCGCCGGGGGCTGGTAATCGATGGTTTGTGGACAAAGGGAGAGACAGGAGAGAAGTTGTGTGGCACTTTGCCTCATGGGTATTATGATGATATTACTCTGGGGGCGGATTTCTATAGTGGTCATCTTATATTTGAGAGCCCTGGGAAACCAAAATTGACTGACCTTGAAAAGATCGACCCGGTGATCAAGTGGGACAAGAATTCTAAAGCCGCGTCAGTTTCATTTGTGATGCAGACATCGTTAGGCGATCTAAAGAAACAGATTAGAGTTTATGCCGAAGTCAACACCATTGAGTATATATATGAATTGCACTGGAACTCCTTGCCGGTTGGTTCTTTACGCTTGGGGCATATTACGCTGAACCCTGAGGCTTTTGACAAATCGACGCTTTTTTTCAGGACCCATAATGGTGGCCGTGAGATGGAAACATTTTCAGTCGGTGGGCAAAGTATCAACCACGGAGAGCATGCCTCTTTCCTTGTATCTGCCAAGCATGCACTGGGCATGACTGAGGGGGTGCTTGAGGTCGGCGATGCAGACAAATTCATGCGCATTTCTTTAGGCGATAGTTCACCCGCATTGCTGGCAATGATAAAATACGTTTCTATTAAAGATACCTATTTTTTAAGATGTTCTTTCTCTGCCAGAGAGATGGATGAAACAAGTCGTCAAACGCTGCTTAATGCCCCTCTAATATTTAAGATATCAGTCAATTGTCATAGCCTCAAGGAGTGTTAATTAATGAATATCCTGGTGCTCAATCTTTCATTACGTCCCAAATCGCCACTTATGATTTTCCCCGTTGGCCTTGGTTACATTGTAACAGCCATAAAAAACGCAGGTTTTGATTTTGATCTGGTTGATATTGATGCCTACAGGTATGAGGATGTAGAGCTTGACGCCTTGATTTCCCGAAAAAGCTACGATGTCGTATGTATGGGATGCATCGTGACAGGGTATAAAATGGTCAAGGAGCTTGCCGCAAAATTGAGAGGCTATCATCCAAATATCAAGATAATTGTCGGGAATACTGTCGCTTCATCAATTACTGAAACATTGCTTTCCAAAACCGAAGTAGACATTGCTGTAATTGGAGAGGGTGATGTAACTATAGTTGATTTGCTGACGCATATCAAAAACAATGGCGATCTTGGGGAGGTTCCCGGGATTTGCCTGAAGCAAGGGTCTCGCTTAATTACAACTCCACCGCGCGCATTGATAGCAGATATTTCAGAAATCCCTTTTATTGATTTTTCAATTTTTGACATCGAATTATATATTAATAATAGTAAACTTCAGCTAAGCGAAGGTCTCCCGATCCCACGCGAAAAAATTCGAATGTTGCCAATTAATACTGCTCGTGGATGTATTGCAAATTGTACGTTTTGCTATCACGCATTCAAGAGTTATCCTTATCGGTATCGGTCAGTGGCTTCAATTTGCGAAGAAATTGAACAACTGGTTCAGCAATACAATATTAACTTTGTTGGTTTCAGTGATGAGTTGACATTGTTTAACAAGAAGCGGGCAATTGAGCTGGCGGACACAATGATCGAAAAGAAGCTTCCAGTCATCTGGGGAGTTTCATGCAGGGGAGACTTGTTTGATAGCGAGGATGATATCGCAATTATTAATAGAATGAAGGAAGCCGGTTGTATTTCAGCTTCTTATTCTCTTGAATCCGCAGATGAGCACATTCTTAAATCAATGAATAAGCATATGAAGGTAGAACAGTTTGAGCGTCAAACAGAACTCTTTCATAAAGCAGGGCTTGCCGTCTATACAAGCCTTGTCTTTGGCTTCCCGGAAGAGACACCTGAAACGATTAAAAAAACTTTCGATTGTTGTGTAAAATGTCAGATATATCCCTCAGGTGGGTATCTTTTGCCACAGCCGGGTTCTAAAATGTATGACTACGCTGTTGAGCATGGTTTCATCGTTGATGAAGAAGACTATTTACTAAGTCTGGGTGACCGTCAGGATCTGCGACTCAACATGACGACTATGCAGGATGACGAACTTGAGCGATGCGTCATGGAAGGTTTGCGTGAATGTAACGAGCGTCTGAATCTGGGGCTTAAAGATGAAGAGTTGATTAAAAGTACTTATTATAGGAGCACTAATAAGGATGCCGTTTCCTGAATAGGGTGTTGTTACTCCTTCGCTACTATTCCCCGAAGCTTGCTTCGATGAGAGAATCAAATTACTGAGAAAATACCCCGCAGCTAGCTGCGGGGTATTTTATTCAGAACGGTTTCCCGGCAAATCCGTCAAACTCATCTCCAGTGCTATCCATTGCCTTGCCGTCAATATTTTTGCCTGAGAACTTGAAAACAAGGTGCGACGGATCGATAACCGCGCTCACGTCGGCATTTTGTTTCAGGGAAAATGTTACGGTGGCCAGCCGGCTTGTTACGTTGTAGGCAACACTCTTTATTATCGGCAGATTGGCTTCTTTTTGCGGGTTCGGGGTATAGCCGTAATTGTAGTATCCGGCTGCTCCGCCGTTTGCTTTTCTGATCTGCCAGTTCGCAAGGCTTTGCACAGAAACTGGATCCATATCACTGTTGAACTGAAAGTCCATGGTAAAGGTTTTTGACGCATTGGCTTGGGACAGGGTGTGCTTGGGATCGGTCGCGGTCAACATCTCAAGTGTAGTGTTTGGCCCCAATGTTGGTAGAAAGGGGTCATAAGAGCCGGCGCTGACATTAGTAAATTTGGGTTTCAGAGTGGCAGCCTGAAGTTCGAGGGCCGCAGTAGAATCAATTTTTTTTAGCTTGGTAATCTGCCGTTCCAGGTTATAGTCATCCCCTTTGCCTGCATAGGCATATCCCAATTCAGTTTCGGCCAAAGTAAAATTTTCGTGTTTCAGGCTGAGTGCCTGCTTAAGGTTTGTTATTGCTGCATCGAATTTCCCCATTTTATTATAGGTCTGGCCCAGTGCATAGAAGCCGTTGGCGTCGCGCGGGGCTATCCGGCTTACCTTAAGGAATTCGGTTTCCGCGTCTTTCAGCTTATTTTGCAATAAATATGTCTGCCCCAGACTGTAATGAGCCAGCTTATCATTAGGGCTGATCGAGACCGCTTTCTTGTAAGATTTCTCAGCGTCTGCGTACTTTTTGTCTTGGGCATAAGCGTTGCCTAGATTTACTGCCGCGTCCTTGTCGAATGGCTTCATCGCTACGAGTTTCTTGTAGGTGTCAATGGCTTCCTTGTTCTTCTTTTGTGAGAGATAGGTGTTGCCCAAGTAGGTGTAAGCATCCACGTTTGAGGAGTCCAGTGCCACCGCTTTCTTGAAAAATTTGATGGCTTCGTCCGGACGGCTTTTCTGGAGCATGCGAACGCCGGCTATGAGCTGATTGTTGGCAAGAGAAGCCCTTTGTGCCTGCTGAGTTTCAGCAGTCGGCAGAATGGCCAAAAAGAGTGAAGTCCCATTGTCAGAAGTAGTTGCCATCGCTTTTCCTCGATCCCATTTTTTGCTATATAATTATAGCAGTTTTTTTCAGAGATGCATTGGGAAAAGCTGCTATTGTTTTGAAAAAGGATGTTGTTCTTTACTGGAGGAGAGTATGCCTGAAAGAGATGATCCGATAAGTGGCATTCTGGGTATCAGGCCTGTAAGCGGGGAGCGCGGCCGGACCGGGCAGGAGCGGCGGGCTGTCAGGCAGCTGCCGAAAAAACCGGGCAAGGACAGTGTGGATATCTCTTCCCGGGCGCGACGGCTTGCCGACATTGAGGATTTGCTGGCAGGGGACGAGAACGGCGGCGATGGCCCCAAGCTCCTCAAACACGACGATTAGCTTCTAGGCAAAGGCCTGCCGATCCTTTTCATAAGCTTCGCTGAAAGTATCAAGCAACTCGGCAATCTGCACTTCTGAGAGGTTGGCAAGTTCTGCTGCCTTGCTTTGCGCTGGTAGCAGCGTTTCCTCCGGGTCTCTGGTGCCGATGCCTAGCTTCCTACAGAACTGATCCGCGAGATTGACGACCGCTGTCAGTTTGATCAGATAATCATCATCGGCCGGCGTGAACTCCAGCTTGTGGTGTTGCATTATGGTAGTAAAGAGCGCATCAGGAAAGTTCCATTTCTTGATGACATAGGCTCCTACCTCGTCATGAGAGAACGGATAGATGCTCTTTTCTGCCGCATCGAACGGGATGCCGTCATTGTAGCACTTCTGCATGACCAGTTGGAACTTGTCCCGGTCCAGAGAGTTCATGATGGTTTTACCGATATCGTGGAACAGGCCGGCAAGGAACGCCTCTTCTTCGTTGGCCAGCCTGGTTTTTGAGGCAATAATGCGTGCCGCAAGGCCGGCGCCGAAGGAATGCTCCCAGAGCATCTGTTCTGTCAGTCCGAACGGCTTGTACACCTGCTTTACCGATGCTGCAACAACCAGGCTTTTCAGAGTGGTAAAGCCGAGGATGACAATGGCCATGGAAAGGCTCTGGATCTGACGTTGACAGCCGTAAAATGAGGAATTGGATATTTTCAGAACTCGTGCCGCCACTGCCGGGTCTGAAGCGACAATTTTGGCAAGTTCATCCGCAGTCGCGTTTTCGCTCTCCAGAAGTTGCATGACTTTCATGGCAACTACAGGTATAGTTGGCAGGTCGCCGGCAGCCATTATTGCCTGTTCCAGTTCCTTGTTCATGATAAACATGCTCCGTTTCGCTAAATAGATGGCCTGTACCACGCATATAATTTATACCCGTTTAATTTAAATCGGCAACTCTTTGGGTTTATTTAATCTCCGCATTAGCCAGGCACTGGAAGAGGATAAACGTGCATATCAAAAATGTTGAGTTCATCAAGAGTGCGGTAAAGCCCGACCAGTATCCGCCGGCGGAGTTGCCGGAGGTTGCCTTTGTGGGCCGATCCAACGTCGGCAAGTCATCGCTGATCAACCTGCTGGTCAATCGCAAGAACCTGGTAAGGACCAGCAACACTCCGGGCCGGACCCAGTTGATAAATTTTTTTTCGGTAAACAGCGATTCCTTCATGCTGGTTGACCTCCCCGGTTACGGCTTTGCAAAGGTGCCGCTGGATGTCAAGAAGCAGTGGGGGCCGATGATGACGGCGTACCTCTCGAAGCGCGAGACTCTGCGCGGGGTGGTGCTGATCCTGGACGTGCGCCGGGTGCCGAGCCAGGAGGATATCCAGATGCTCGACCTGCTCCGTGCCCACGACATTCCGCCGATAATGGTAATCACCAAGTGCGACAAGGTCTCCAAGAACGAGCGGAAACGCCAGGCCCAGATAATATCCAAGACCATGCAAGTCCAGGAGTCCGAATTTCTGTTCTTCTCAGCGCTTTCCCGGGAAGGGATCGACGGGATCTGGGGTGCGCTCGAACCGCTGGTCAACACCCCACAATCAGTTTGACTTTCATTGGGCGGTCTGCTAGAAAAGACTGAAAATTAAATATCATACCAATCAGGTGCGCCTGTTTTCCGCAGGCGATAATAGGGAAGAGGGTGAAAATCCCTCGCTGCCCCGCAACTGTAATCGGTGACGAAAGCCGCTGTGTGCCACTGGGATTTCTTGGGAAGGCGCGGCCAGTAGGATGATCCGAGAGTCAGGAGACCTGCCCGATTGGCAATTCAGGAACCTTCGTGGGAGAGGGACCGGCGCCGATTTAATCATGACCCCGTCTCCATTTCAGGAGGCGGGGTTTTATTTTATGGCAAAAGTAATATTGGTAACAGGCGGTAGCCGCAGTGGCAAGAGCCGACTGGCTGAGCAGCTGACCGAGGGCTTCGGCACTCCGCTTGGTTACATCGCCACGGCCGCAGCCGGTGATGCCGAGATGGCGGCGCGGATCGCCCGGCATCAACAGCGGCGCGGCCCGGAGTGGCAGACTCTAGAAGAGCCGCTTGACCTGTGCGGGGTCATTACCGGGCATGACGGTTATTTTCAGGCAATGCTGGTCGATTGCCTCACGCTCTGGCTGACCAACCTGTTATTGCAACACCACAGCCCGGAGCCGGCGCTTGCCGAAGTGACACGCCTCACCTCGGCCTTTGCTTCGCTCAAATCCCCCCTGGTGCTTGTTTCCAGCGAGGTCGGCATGGGGATCGTGCCGGAAAACGCCCTGGCCCGATCGTTTCGGGACCTGGCCGGCGAGGCCAACCAGCTGATCGCTGCAGCTGCCGATGAAGTGTACGTTGCGATCGCCGGAATCCCTCTGAAACTCAAAGGTTGAAAAAGGAGATAAAGATATCTATGGACCTGCTGACCAAAACACTCGCGGAGATCAAGCCGCTTGATGACGAGTTGCTGGATGCCGCCCAGGCAAAGCTGGACAATAAAACCAAGCCTCTCGGCTCTCTCGGCCGTCTCGAAGATTTTGCCCGTCGAGTTGTTGCCATAACCGGCAGTCTGGCGCCGGAGACTGGGAAAAAGATCATCTTTACCTTTGCTGGCGACCATGGCGTTGTCGAGGAGGGTGTTTCGGCCTTCCCGAAGGAGGTAACGCCGCAGATGGTGCTGAATTTCCTGCGGGGCGGTGCGGGTGTTAATGTCCTGGCCCGTCACGCCGGGGCCGAGGTTCGTGTTGTCGACATCGGCGTCGATTACGATTTTGCCCCGCAGCCGGGGCTGATCATCAGAAAAATTGCCCCTGGCACGAAAAACCTCAGTATCGGCCCGGCAATGACCAGGGCTGAGGCCATAGCTGCCATTGAGGTTGGCATCGAGCTGGCGCGCTCGGCCAAAGAAGAAGGGGCAGCCATGATTGCCACCGGCGAGATGGGTATCGGCAACACCACACCGTCATCGGCCATAATAGCGGCATTTTCCGGGATTTCGCCCCGCGAGCTGACTCACCGCGGCACCGGCATTGACGATGCAGCCCTCGACCGGAAAGTGTCGGCTATTGAGCGCGGACTGAAAGTGAACGCTCCCGATGTTGCCGACCCATTGGATGTACTGGCCAAGGTTGGCGGTCTGGAGATTGCCGGCATTGCCGGGCTGGTACTCGGCGGCGCTGCCTGTCGTCTGCCGGTGGTGGTAGACGGCTTTATCTCGACAGCCGGAGCGTTGATCGCCTGCGAATTGAACCCGGATGTCGGGCAATACCTCTTTGCTGCTCATCATTCGGTCGAAATCGGCCACCGGGTCATGCTGGAACGGATGAAGCTGGAGCCGATCCTCGATCTGAAGATGCGGCTCGGCGAAGGGACCGGCGCAGCCCTGGCTATGGGGCTGATCGAGGCGGGCGTAAAGATACTTAAAGAAATGGCCAGCTTTGAAGAGGCCGGCGTGACCCAATCCAATACTTGAGCGCTACCGGTGTCGCCTCGTCATCAGAATCCTCATCGTACTGCAATGGACGCGGAGCTTCTTTCTCGGCGCCTTGGGATCATCTCAACTCTTGAATTGTGAGGCTGGGCCAAAATTAACATGAGACTATTCGTCATTGCCTTCCAGTTTCTGACCATTGTTCCGCTGCCGTTCCAGGTGCGGTGCGAAGAGCGCGATCTCGGGCGTTCCATGGCCCTGTTCCCGCTGGTCGGGCTTGCCTTGGGCGGGATGCTGGCCGGTGTCGATTTCTTGTTTGCCGGACGAGTGGCAGCTGAGGTGGGCGACCTGCTGCTGGTGACGCTGTTGTCCCTGATTACCGGGGCGTTGCATCTCGATGGCCTGGCCGATGTCTGTGACGGGTTTGCCGCCAGGGGGCCGAAGGAGCGATTCCTGGCCGTGATGAAGGACTCGCGGGTCGGAGCGGTGGGAGTCGTGGGTCTTATCCTGGGTATCGGTCTGAAATACCAGGCGATTCATGCGTTGAGCCCCGCACTCAAATGGCAGACCCTGCTGCTTTTCCCCATGGCGGCCCGCTGTGCCCAGGTTGTTACTGCCGTCGGCGCCCGGACTGCCCGGACCGAAGGGCTCGGCGCAGCCTTTGTCAACGGGGTCGGCCCGTTGCAGCTCATGGCAGCCCTGCTGTTGACCGGGGTGGCAGGATGCGCGCTGCTGGGGCCATCATGGCTGGCTCTGCTCCTGGTACTGTCACTCTGTACCTTTGGCTGCCGAAGATACTTTGAGCAACGGCTTGACGGGGTTACCGGCGATATCATCGGCTTTGTCAGCGAACTGAACGAAATTACCGCGCTGATTCTGATCCCTGTTTTTTGCGGTAGAATATAAAAGGACTGTTATGACGGCAAAAACACGCATTTATCTCATCCGGCACGGCGAAGTCGAGGGGGCTGGTGCGCCACGGTATAATGGCCATGTCGACGTCTCTCTGAGTGAGCACGGGGTGGCGCAGTACCATGCATTGAAGCCGCGGCTCACAGATGCCCGGATAACGGCCTGTTACAGCAGTGATCTGCAGCGCTGCCGGATCGGGGCAGGGATCATTGGTGAACATCTCGGCATTGAGCCTGTCTTGGACCCGGCACTGCGCGAGCTGAACATCGGTATCTGGGAAGGGATGACTTGGGCCGAGATCCAGGAGCGGTGGCCGCACGAGTGGCAGAGCCGCTTGGCAGATATCGTCAATTACCGGGTTCCCGGCGGCGAAAACCTGCTGGACCTGGAAGGCCGGATCATGCCTGCTATTGACCGGATAACGGCAAATCATCGCGGGGAAAATGTCCTGGTGGTGGCCCATGGCGGGGCAAACCGGGTGGTGTTGCTCAATGCCATCGGCGCACCGCTGTCCAGCCTGTTCAATATCGAGCAGAACTACAGCTGCGTCAACATCATCGATTGCTACGAAGACGGCAACAGGGTGGTAAAACTGTTAAACGGGTGATGGAAGGGAGACCGTATGAAGGCATTTGTCATTGCCGCCCCCCACAGCGGATCAGGAAAGACCACCATTACCCTGGGTATCATGGAGGTACTGAGACGAAACGAGCTTATCGTTGCGCCGTTCAAGGTAGGGCCTGATTTTATCGATCCCGGTTACCACCGGATGGTCACCCGCCGGCCATCGATCAACCTTGATGGCTGGATCTGCGGCAGTGAGGGTGTCAGGGAGAGTTTTTTCCGGTACACCAAGGGTGCCAATATCGCCGTTATCGAAGGGGTCATGGGTCTGTTCGACGGCTTCGGCGGGGTTTCGGCGGTAGGGAGCACCGCCCAGGTGGCCGAGCTGCTCAATGCGCCGGTCATCCTGGTGGTAGATGCCCGCGGCCAGGCCCGAAGCGTGGCCGCACTGCTCAAAGGGTTCACCGAGTTTGATCCTGATATCACCATTGCCGGGATTATTTTCAACCAGGTCTCCAGCGACAGTCATGCTGATATTCTGGCCGAGGCCGTGGCCTCGCTCGACTCGCCACCGGCGATTCTCGGCTGCATCCCGGCCGACAGCCGCCTTGCCATCCCCTCCCGCCATCTGGGACTGGTCACGGCGGAAGACAATCCGCTCTCCCCTACCTATCTGGATTATCTGGCAGCAACGATTCGCGAGCATGTCGATATGGCCGCTCTCTGGGCAATTGCCGAGGGGAGGCCTGATGACCCGCCAGTCCCATCGGTGTCGGCCGAAGAATCTGCTCCGGCAGTAAAGATCGCTGTTGCTCGGGACGAGGCTTTCTGCTTTGTCTATGAAGAGAACCTCCGGCTCCTGAGCGAAGCGGGCGCCGAGTTGATCCCGTTTTCGCCGCTTCGCGACACCGGCCTTCCGGCTGGGGTCACCGGGGTCTACCTCCCTGGCGGTTATCCCGAACTTTACGCCGAAAAATTAGCGGGTAATGAAGCGGTGAAAAGCTCAATAGCCGGTGCCATCAACGACGGCATGCCGGTTTATGCCGAATGCGGCGGTTTCATCTATCTCACCGCCGGGGTTGCCGATTCCCCGGAGCAGGAAACGGTTGCCCATAGTTTCGTCGGGATCTTCCCGGTTGTCACCCGGATGCTCCCCAGACGAAAGGCGCTCGGTTACCGCGAGGTGGAGCTTTGCGGTAACAGCATTCTTGGTGGCCAGGGGGTGGTGGCCAGGGGGCACGAATTCCACTATTCGGAGATCTCGGCCATGCCGCAGGAGATTGAGCGGATCTACGCGGTGCGCAAGGGGAAGACCGATCTTGGCGCCGAGGGATACCGGATCGGCAACTGCCTGGCCTCCTATATCCACCTCCATTTCGGCAGCTGTCCGGAAATGGCGGTAAACTTTGTGGCCAGCTGCCGGGAATTCGGAGCATTGCAGCAATGATCAGACTTTTTGTGCTGTTGTTCGTGCTCTATGCTGCTCCGGCTCACGCCATGCACATCAGCGAGGGAATCCTGCCGCTTGGCTGGGCCGCTGGCTGGTTCGTGGTTGCCGCGCCGTTTGTGGTACTGGGGCTCAGGCGGCTGAACAGCCTTTCCCGCGATGATCTGTCGCTGAAGCCGCTGGTGGGGCTCCTGGCGGCGGTGGTGTTCATCATCTCCTGTATGCCGATTCCGGTACCGACTGCCGGTACCTGCTCGCACCCCTGCGGCACTGCCATCTCCGCGGTGCTGCTCGGCCCGTTGGTCAGTGTGCTGATTTCGACCGTGGCGCTGTTGATCCAGGCGCTGGTCATGGCCCACGGCGGCCTTTCCACGCTCGGCGCGGATATCGTCTCCATGGGGGTGGTTGGCTCTTTCGTCGGCTACGGCGCCTTCCGGGGGCTCCGTTCCATGGGGGCCGGACTCGGTCTGGCAGGATTCTGTGCCGGGCTGCTCACTGACTGGGCCACCTACCTGACCACATCGCTGGAACTTGCTACGGGAATTCGGGGGAGCGACCCGCTCTTCCCCCTGTTTAGCAAGATTGCCCTTGCCTTTGTGCCTACCCAGCTGCCGCTGGGGATCCTTGAAGGGGCGATGACCGCCGGCATGGTGCTGCTGCTGCACAAGAAGCGGCCCGACCTGCTGGTGAAAATGAAGGTGCTGAAAGTAGAGGAGGTTGCATCACATGCCTGACCGAAAACGAAAATTCCGCATCATCCTGATGCATATTGTCATCCTGCCCTCGCTGCTGTTTGTCTTTTACTTCTTCTCTCTGGCGCCTCGGCCATGGACCGGGGTTGACGAGGCGGTGGTGGAGAAGATCGCCAAGGAGCATGGCCGGGAGGCCAGGTCACCACTGATCAATACCGACCGAGGGGACCTGCTGCTGTTTGTCTTTCTTGTTGGCGGAGCAGTGGGTGGCTTTATTGCCGGTTACTGCTGGCGGGCACTTACGAAAAAAGATTCTGCCAGGACAGGAGACACGAAGGAATAATGCGCTTTGCCAGCGGTGACATAACCGGGAGCAGTCATTTTCTCGCCCGCGTCGACAGCCGCCTGAAGCTGCTGGCCAGTCTAGCACTGCTGGTGATGGTGGTCAGTCACCGGGGGATCTGGTTCCCGCTGTTGACCGCCGTGGCCGGTGTCGGTACCTGCTTCACCCTGGGGGTGCGGCTCCGGTTGCTGTTGCTCCGCTTTAGCGAGCCGCTGGTCATCGCCCTGGTGGTGCTGGTTCTGAAGGCTCTGTTTAGCGGCCATGATCTGCTCTGGAGTTACAGTATCGGTGGCTTTGCCGTTACCTGCCACCAGGACGGGCTGCTGGAGGGGTGTCGCATTGCCGGCCGGATCATGGGTGCCGTAGCAGTGGTGGCAACCGTTGGCTTTGCCACACCGTTTACCGAGATATTGGCCGCACTGGCCTGGTTAAAGGTGCCGCAGGGGTTGATCGAGGTGACCATGTTTGCCTGGCGCTACCTGTTCGTACTGGCCGACGATGCCCAGGTGGTCTATGCTGCCCAGCGCAACCGGCTGGGCTATGTCGGTTACCGTCGCAGCTTCCGTTCTTTTGGCACTCTGGCCGGGGCACTGGTGATCAAGGCGTTCGATACCAGTCAGACCATGACCACGGCTATGGTCCAGCGCGGTTACGATGGCAGCCTGCCGATGCTCAAGCACAAACCGTTTCGCCTTGGCGAAGTTGCCAGCGCGCTGTTGGTGGTGCTGGCAATGGGGGTGCTATGGCAGATCTAGCCCGGCTCTCGGTGAAGCTTGATCGTTTTGCCTACCCGGACGGCACACTGGCGCTGGCGGATATCAGGTTGACGGTCGCTGCCGGCGATTTTCTGGCTCTGCTCGGGGCCAATGGTTCCGGCAAGACCACGCTGCTGAAGCTGCTGGATGGATTGATCCGCGATTACCGCGGCAGTGTGCTGCTCGATGGCCAGGACATCCTCAAGCTGCATCCCAAAGAGATTTACCGGAAGATGGGGCTGGTGTTCCAGAACCCGGACGATCAGCTGTTTGCTCACACCGTGGCCGAGGATGTCGCTTTTGGCCCCCGCAACATGGGCTTTGACGATAGCGAGGTGAACCGGCGGGTGGCGGCAGCCTTGACTCAGGTCGAGATGGACGGCAGCGGCCACCGGAATATCCACCATCTGAGCTACGGCCAGAAAAAGCGGGTCTGTATTGCCGGACTGCTGGCCATGGGACACGGGATCCTGCTCCTTGACGAGCCCACCGCAGGCCTTGATCCGGTTGGTGAACAGCGGATGCTTCAGTTGCTGGCCAATCTGAATCGCGAGCACGGGGTTACCATCATTATGGCGACCCATGCAGTAGACCTGGTGCCGCTGTTCGTCCAGCGCCTTGCCATCCTCGACAAGGGGCGATTGACAGCGGTCGGCACGCCGGCAGAACTGCTGGCCGATCCGGCTGCCATGGCCGAGGTCAGGTTGCGTCTGCCACAGGTTGCCGAGCTTTTTTGGCAGCTGCGCCATGAGGACGGCTTTCCGCCAGGGCCTCTGCCGCTCGGCATTGCCGAGGCACGGCAAGAGATCGTGGCATTGCATAGACACAAGGAGAAGAAATGAAAAAGACCGCTATTTTACTGATGGCCCACGGCAGCCGTATTCCCGAGGCCAATGACGCAGTGCAGGAGATTGCCGCCATGGTCAGGACCATGACCGGATACGAGATCGTCGAGGTTTCCTTTCGCGAGATGCACCTGCCGAACATTCAGCAGGGGATCGATGCCTGCGTAAAGCAGGGGGCGGAGCGGGTGCTGTTGATGCCGTATTTCCTGTTTATCGGCGCCCATGTCCAGGAGGATCTGCCGGAAGAGATGGCCCAGGCTCGGGAGCGCTACCCGAAGGTCGAGTTTGCCATGGGGAACCATCTCGGGGTGCACCGGAAGCTGGCCGAGGTGGTGGTGGAGCGAATTGCCGAAGGGCTGACGACAACGGGGTGGCACTGATGTCCGTGCATCTCCGTCCGGAAGAGATCGAGGCCGAATCGTTCCGGATGATCGATGAGGAGGCCGGACCACATTCCTGGCCCCCTGCCGAGTGGCAGATCGTGCGGCGGGCCATCCATACCAGCGCCGATTTTGACTATAGCCGGACAATGCTGATGTCTCCTGATGCTGTAAAGAGGGGCGTTGCGGCATTGCAGGCCGGCCACGCCATTGTCACCGACACCACCATGGCACTTTCCGGCATCAGCAGGCTACGACTCGATCCGTTCGGCATCTCTGCCAAATGCCTGGTGGCTGATCCGGTGGTGGCCAAGGCTGCTGAAAAGCTCGGGGTAACCCGCTCGCTCATGGCGATGCGCAGTGCTGCCGCTGACCCGCAAAACGGCATCTTCGTCATCGGCAATGCCCCGACAGCGCTGTTCGAGCTGCTGCGTCTGGTACGAGAGGAAGGGCTGAAGCCTGCGCTGGTTGTGGGGCTACCGGTGGGGTTTGTCGGTGCGGCCGAGAGCAAGGAGGAACTGGTGCGGACCGCAGAACAGTTTCCGTTCCCCTACATCACCAATCGTGGTCGCAAGGGTGGCTCGAACGTGGCAGCGGCGGTTGTAAACGCGCTGCTGATCCTGGCAAACGGGTAGGATGAAGAAACCTCTTCGCCACGGGTATACTACCGGTGCCTGCGCAGCGGCTGCTGCCAAGGGAGCGGCGCTGCTGCTGCGGGACGGGTGCCCGGCTGAAACCGTCACCATTGACCTGCCGACCGGTGGAAAAGCGCAGTTCAGGCTGCACAGGCAGGAACTGACGCCCGATTGCGCAACATGTAGCGTCATTAAGGATGCCGGAGACGACCCCGACATCACCAACGGTGCGGAGATTGTGGCCTCTGTCTCGGTCAAGGGTACTAGTGGCATTAGCATTGCCGGTGGACAGGGTGTCGGGCGCGTGACCAAGCCCGGCCTGGCAGTAACAGTCGGCGAGTGGGCGATCAATCCGGTGCCACGCCGAATGATCGAGGCAGAGGTCCGGTGCGTGCTGCCCGAGCCGACTCCGGTTCTGATCAGTATCTCCATCCCCAATGGCGAGGAGCTGGCGAAAAAGACCCTGAATGCCCGACTGGGGATCATTGGTGGCTTGTCAATTCTCGGCACCACCGGTATTGTGCGGCCGATATCGGCCAAGGCCTGGACCGACACCATTGATGCGTCTGTAGATGTGGCGCTGGCCTGCGCCTGCACGACTGTGGTCTTGTCAACCGGTCGGACCAGCGAGCTGGTGGCCCAGACCCGGCTGCAGCTACGGGAAGAGGCGTTCGTGATGATGGGGGATCATGTCGGTTATGCCCTGAAATGTTGCGCTCGGAAGGGAGTAGCCGAGGTGGTGCTGGCCTGCCAGTTTGCCAAGCTGCTCAAGATCGCCTGCGGCCACGAGCAGACCCATGTCTCGTCGTCCGAGCTCGACCTGGGGGAATTGGCCGGCTGGTTGCGTAGCGAGCCAGCGGTTGCACAGCTTGAACCGGTTGCCGTGCACGCCAATACCGCGCGTCAACTGCTCGAGGAATCGAGCAACGACCCGGAACTGTTGCGGCTGGTAGCGCTCCGGGCCAAGGTGTTCGGCCAAAAGCTGGCGCCGAATTGTGCAATAAAAGTTTTGTTGGCAGGTTATGATGGCAAAGTGCTATATTTCGCCTGAGCATATTTGGCTTCGCCAAAAGTCCATCTGCTGCGTTACGCTCAATCTTCGTCACTGCGACGTAGCCTACGGCTACGACTCATTCCTCAGCTTTCGCAAGCCTTGCAGCTGGAGCTTTTTGCTGTGCCATTAAGGGAACATCATTACTAGGGAGGTTGTCATGCCTCAAAAAATCTATCTGGTTGGCGCCGGCATTACCGGTTGGGAAGGTTTCGGACCTAAGGCCCAGGAGGTTATTGCAAAGGCCGATCTCCTGATAGGTCATCAGCGGCACTTGGATATTTTCCCGGATTTTGCCGGTGAAAAACAGGAGCTTGGCGATCTCTCCATCATGCTGGAGTTGTTGAAAAACTCCGACAAGCGCACGGTAATCCTCGGTTCCGGTGACCCGAATTTCTTCGGCATCGCCCGGTTTCTGCTGCGCAACCTCCCCAAGGAGCGGATCGAGATCTTTCCCAACGTGACCAGCGTCCAGTATGCCTTTGCCAGGATCAAGGAGCCGTGGGACGATGCGGTCTTTGTCTCGGTCCATGGTCGGGGCATGGGGCGGGCGGTTGACCGGATCGTGGCCGCGGAAAAGGTTGCCATCCTGACCGATGGCGTCAATACCCCTGCCGCCATAGCCAGGGACCTCATTGCCCGCGGTGCGGAAGGCTATGATGCCTGGCTTTGCGAAGACCTGGGAATGCCTGGTGAGAAATTCACCAAGACCGATGTCCGGGGGCTGCTTGATCTCAAGCATTCGGAACTCAATATCCTGATCCTGATCAAGACCTGGGAGCCGAACCTGATTCACTACCCCTTGATCGGCATTGAGGATGAAGAGTTTGCCACTTCGAAAAAGTTGATCACCAAGCAGGAGGTGCGGGCCGTTACCCTGGCCAAGCTCCGTATTCAGGACGACCTGGTCATGTGGGACATCGGCGCCGGGAGTGGTTCGGTCTCGATCGAGGCGTCCAACCTGATGCCGAATGGCAAGGTGTACGCCCTTGAGCGCAACGCCCAGTGCCTGGGATTCCTGCGCGATAACCTGAAAAAGTTCGTGGCGCGCAATGTGATGCTGGTGGAGGCCTTTGCTCCGGAAGGGCTGGAGGAGCTGCCGGAACCTGACCGGGTTTTTATCGGCGGTTCAGGCGGCATGCTGGAGGAGATCATCGAAGCGGTAGACCGGCGCCTGAAGTCGGAAGGGGTGATCGTTCTCAACGCCGTAACTCTCGATACCCTGACCAAGTCGGTGGAGTTCCTTGAAGACCACGGCTATACCGTGGAGGTGACCTGCGTCAATATCTCCAGGACCCGCGGCCTGACCGAGTACAAGATGTTTGAGGCGCATAATCCGGTTTATATTGTTGCGGCCTGGAAAGAGAGCGAATGACGGCGTCGCAAAAAGTCCAGCTGCTGCGTTACGCTCAATCTTCGTCACTGCGACGTAGCCTCTGGCTACGGCTCGTTCCTCAGCTTTCGCAAGCCTTGCATCTGGAGCTTTTTGCTGTGCCTTATCAGGTGATGTATGAATGAAATCAACAAAGTTGGAACCATCTACGCGGTCGGGGTTGGGCCCGGCGACCCGGAACTGATCACGCGCAAGGCGGAACGGCTGATCCGCGAGGCAGATGTCATCTGCACTCCGACCGGCCGGGACGATGCTGCCAGTTACGCCCTGTCTATCGTTGAGCCGCTTCTTGACCGCAGCCGGCAGCAGGTTCTCACCCAGGTCTTCCCGATGCGCAAGGTGCAGGACGGCTTGGACGAGTTCTGGACCCGCTCTGCCGCCGAAGTGGCCGAGCATGTCCGTGCCGGCCGCACCGTGGTGTTCATTACCATCGGCGACCCGCTGTTGTACTCCACCTTTCTCTACCTGTACCGGGTGTTACGGGCAGATTATCCTGATATTCCGGTGGAGATCGTGCCTGGGATATCGAGCATCAATGCTGCTGCCGCTGCCGCCGGTGTGCCGCTCGGCATGGCCGGTGACCGGATTGCCGTGCTCCCGGCGGTTTATGAGGATGAAGAACTGCAACGGACGCTGCAGGAGTTCGATACCATCGTGCTGCTCAAGGTACACAAGGTGTTCGACCGGGTCTATGCGATGCTCTGCCGGAACGGCATGGAAAAGGGCGCGGTATTTGTCCGGCGCGTCGGCTCGGACCAGGAAGAGGTCGTCTTTGATCTGGGTTCCCTGGTTGGCAAAGAGCTCGATTACCTGTCCATGATGATTGTTTGTAAACGATTACAGCGAGGTGACTTATGAGAAAACTCCCGTTTCTTCTCCCGTCGGTCCTGGCTCTCTTGCTCAGCTTACCGCTTGCTGTCGCTGCGGAAGATGAGCCGCAGCCCGAGGCGCAATCGCTGGAATCTCAGGCCGTGGTGCAGCCGGTGAGCGAGGTGGGGCGCTACCAGCTTTTTGACAGCCAGTTTAGCGTCGCCTCCCTGAAAGGACCGGAGTTGTCGGAAAAGAACCTGTTCCGGATCGATACCGTTACCGGCACTGTCTGGATCGGCAAACAGGCCCAGTATATCGACCGGAAGAGCGGCAAGGTGATACAGCAGCGCTACTGGGAGCCGTTCGAGCAATATCTGGAAGGGCAGGCGCCCGCTCCGGCAGGGCGTTAGCATGAATCTCCATTTTGTCGGCGCCGGTCCGGGCGATGCCGAGCTGATTACGGTAAAAGGGGCGCGGTTGCTGGGCTGCGCCGATGTTGTCGTTTACGCCGGCAGCCTGGTGGACCGGGAACTGGTTCGTACCTATGCCCCGAACGCCCAGGTGTGGGACTCAGCCGGGCTGACCCTGGCCGAAACTACGCAACTGCTGGCCGATGCGGTCATTGCGGGTAAAGCAGCTGTGCGGCTGCATACCGGCGATCCTGCTATCTACGGCGCGATCCAGGAACAGATGGCTGAGCTTGATAAGCTGGGGATTGACTACGAAGTGGTGCCGGGAGTGACCAGCGCCTTTGCTGCCGCGGCCGCGCTCCGGCAGGAACTGACCCTGCCCGAGGTGTCGCAGACGGTCGTCATAACCCGCTTGGCCGGGAGGACTCCGGTGCCGGAGCGGGAGCGGCTGGCGGAAATAGCTAGAATCGGCGCGACGCTGGTTATCTATCTGTCGGTGGCAATGATTGATGATGTCGTCGCTGAACTGCTCACCGGCGCCTATACGCCGGAGACCCCGGTGGCTGTGGTTTCCCGGGCATCGTGGCCAGACGAGCAGACTGTCGAAGGGACGTTGGCGGATATCGCTGCAGAAGTGAAAGCCGCAGGCATCGGCAAGCAGGCCGTCATCATTGTTGGCGATGTGCTCAAGGCCCGCCGTGAGGGGCTCACGGCAGTATCTAAATTGTACGACGCCTCATTCTCTCACGAATTCAGAACGGTTTCCTGATATCTCCATGAGATTGCCCCATACCATGCAGGCGATAACGGTAACCGAGGTCGGCTCTTTCGAGTTCGGCCGGCGCGAGGTGCGGTTGCCGGAACCCGGCGAGGTGCTGATCAGGGTTACGGTTACCGGGCTCTGCCGCACCGACCTGAAGATCATTCGTGATGGGCACCGGGATCTCATTCTCCCTCGTATCCCCGGCGAAGAGGTGGTCGGCAGGATTGTCGCAGTCGGCGCCGGGGTGAGCGGGATCGCGATCGGCCAGAGGGTCTACGTCTATCCCGGCCAATGGTGCGGAGAGTGCCAGGCCTGCCGGAGTGGCGCTGAAAACCTCTGCCGGGCGATGCGGATTATGGGGTTCCACCGCGATGGCGGATTTGCCGGGTTTGTGACCGTGCCGGCGCAAAGCGTTATCCTGCTCCCTGACGCGTTGAGCGATGAAATCGCTGTTTTCGCCGAGCCGCTCTCCTGTTGCCTCAATGCCCTGGAACTGGCCCGCATTGCTCCGGGTGACCGGCTCGGTATCTGGGGTGCCGGGCCGGCCGGGACGCTTCTGGCGAGAGGAGGGGCTGCCAAGGGCGCTGTGCCGACGCTCATCGATTCTGATCCCCGAAGGGCTGAGCGCTGCGGTGGCCTGACCAGCCCACCGAAAGATCTGTTTGATGTCTGCGTCATCGCGGTCGGCGCTGCTTCTGCCTATGACCAGGCGCTGCAGGCACTTGCTCCGCGCGGCAGGCTGGTGGTTTTTTCCGGCCTTCCCCGGGATGGCGGGCATATTCCGGCTGATTTCAACACGCTGCATTACCTTGAGCAGACCGTTGTCGGGGCGTATGGCTGCTGTTATCGCCATGGCCAAGAGGCGCTGGCAATGCTGGCGTCTGGCAGCCTGCACGTCGCTGATATGATAAGCCACCGGATGCCGTTGGCAGAGCTAGGGCAGGCCCTGGAGCTGGTAGCGGCCAGGGAAAGCATGAAGATTCACCTTTATCCGACAGAGGAGAGTTAGGTTTTGACAATGACCACCCAGGAGTTCGGCGCAAAAATCCAGCGTCTGATTGAGAAGAAGAGTCTTTCATTTGACGAGACCTACGGCATGTTCCGGCAGGTGCTGCTTAACCACCAGCCTGACCTGCAGCAGGGGGCCTTCCTTGCCGCTCTGACAGCAAAAGGGGAGACGGTGGAGGAGATTGCCGGGGCCTGGGCTGCCATCGACGAACTGGATACGGTCCACTTTGAGGGCGAGATGCCGGGTCCGCTCTGCGAAAACTCGGGCACTGGCATGGATCAGCTTAAGACCTTCAATGTCAGCAGTGCTGCCGCCATCATTGCGGCTTCATGCGGGGTTGCCATGGCGCGCCACGGCGCCAGGGCCATCACCTCCAGCTGCGGCACCGTTGACCTGATGGAGGCGGTTGGGGTCGATGTCGATTGTTCGGTCAGCACCGTTGGCGAGAGCATCCGTGCCACCGGCATCGGCCTGTTCAACGGTATGAGTCCTCATGTCCACCCAGGCGCGCTGGGCAGGATCCTGTCGCAGATCCGTTTCGGTTCCACGCTCAATTTGGCGGCCTCTCTGGCAAATCCGTGTCGGCCGACCCTTGGTCTCAGAGGGGTGCACTCGCCCCATCTGGTGGAAAAAAGTGCCCAGGTAATGCGCCAGATCGGCTATCGCCGGGGTTTGGTGGTTCATGGCAGTGATGCGGCGTCAGGACTGGGCATGGATGAGATTTCTGTCTGTGGAGCGACGTCGATATGCGAATTTACCCCTGCCGGGACCATCAGCTATGAACTGCACCCGGTCGATTTCGGGATCTCACCGGTCCCGGCTGCGGAGGTAGCTGCTACCGGCCAGGTTGACCTGGAGGCGCGGCGTTTTATCTCGGTCCTCAAAGGAGACGGTCGCTATAGCGCCTGCGAAGACTTTGCCTGCCTGAATGCCGGGGCAATTCTGTACATTACCGGGCAGGTCCCTGAGATGCGCCGCGGCTTGGATGTTGCCAGGCAGGCTGTTGCCTCCGGCGGCGCTATTGCCAAGCTGAGGGAATGGGCAGGGTGCCAGGGTGTTGCGG
The DNA here is from genome assembly GCF_018476885.1 of Geoanaerobacter pelophilus. Taxonomy (NCBI): domain Bacteria; kingdom Pseudomonadati; phylum Thermodesulfobacteriota; class Desulfuromonadia; order Geobacterales; family Geobacteraceae; genus Geoanaerobacter; species Geoanaerobacter pelophilus. The sequence continues at coordinate 174,886 of NZ_JAHCVJ010000002.1, read as the reverse complement.
GTGGCGCTGGCTTGAGGCGTTTCGATTCTCTGGTTGCTGATTGTGCTGCCTGACGATGGTGCGGATCGCGATCATTGCCATAACCCGTAACGGGGCGCGTCTTGGCACCCGGCTGCGCGACGGCCTTGGCAATGCCGATCTCCATGTTCTGAAGAAATATGCCGGCCAGGCAGGGAAAGGGGCTGCGACCTTCGATGGTGAACTGGGCGCGTTGCTGGCCCGACTGTGGCCGGAGTATGGCGGTTTTGTCTGCATTATGGCGACCGGCATCGTAGTCAGGCTGGTGGCGCCGCTTCTGGAGAGCAAGGAGCGTGACCCTGCCGTGGTGGTCGTGGACGATGCTGGCCGCTTTGCCATTTCCCTGCTTTCCGGGCACCTGGGAGGTGGCAACCTGCTGGCGGAACGGACCGCTTCGGTCATCGGCGCCAGGGCAGTCATTACCACCGCGACCGACAGCAATGAATTGCCCTCGTTCGACATGATTGCCCAGGCCGAGGGATGGGAGATCGATGATATCTCCAGGGTCAAGAGCCTGAACGCCTGCCTGCTTGACAACGAAGAGGTGGCGATAGTCGATCCTACTGACCGGTTGCGTTTTCATCTGCAGGGTAAGGCGACCATCTCGGTTCACGATGCGCTGATCGGCGCTCTGAGGAGTTCCGCCAAAGGGGTGGTTCTGGTCTCCAGCCGCCTGGTGCCGCCGCAGTTTCAGAACGACCGGATGCTGGTGGTTCGTCCCAAGAGTCTTTACCTGGGGATCGGCTGTAACAGGGGCACAACTACAGACGAGATCGGGGCAGTGGTGGCATCGCTGCTGAAGCGCCAGTTCCTCTCTATCAAGAGCGTGGCAGCGATCGGCACTGCCGAGGCCAAGAGAGAAGAGGCGGGGCTTATTGAGTTTGCTGGGCAGAACCAGATTCCGCTCCGGTGTTACAGCAGCGAAGAGCTGAATGAGGTGGCTGTGCCGTCGCCGGTTTCGCAGCATGCCATGGACGCGATCGGCGCGCAGGGTGTGGCGGAGCCGGCAGCACTCCTTGCCTCGGGTGGCGGGGAGCTGATCCAGCCCAAGTTCAAGAGCGGCAACGTCACGGTTGCCATAGCGGAGCGTACATGAGCAGATTATACGTCGTCGGGATCGGACCCGGCGGTGTTGAGCATATGACGATGGAGGCGCGCCGGGCAATTGAGACGGCCCAGGTTGTCGTGGGTTACAAGACCTACCTGGACCTGATCAAACCGATGCTGGTCGGCAAGGAGGTTGTCTCCTCCGGGATGCGCCAGGAGGTGGCCCGCTGTCGGGACGCCATCTCGGCCGCAGCTGCCGGCGCTGATGTTGCCCTGATTTCCAGCGGTGATGCCGGGATCTACGGCATGGCCGGAATAGCGCTCGAACTGGTGGCAGAGTGCGCCGAGCCGCCTGAGGTCGTAGTCGTCCCCGGAGTCTCTGCTGTCCAGGCGGCAGCGGCGCTGCTCGGGGCACCGTTGATGCACGATTTCGCGGTTATATCGCTTTCCGACCTCCTCACTCCCTGGGAACTGATCCGGAAACGGCTTGCCGCTGCGGCAGCCGCGGATTTTGTCATTGCCCTCTACAATCCGAAAAGCGCCGGGCGCAAGACCCAGCTTGCCGAAGCCAGGGAGCTGATCATGGCGGCAAGAGGGGCGGCAACTCCGGTCGGCATTGTCCGGAACGCGTTTCGCAAAGGCGAGGAGAAACGGGTAACCACCCTTGGCGAGATGCTTGATTGCACGGTGGACATGTTTTCCCTGGTGGTGATCGGCAACTCTGCCACCCGGATTGACGGCTCCGGGCGGATGGTGACCCCGCGAGGCTATGAAACCGGTGCGCCCGCTGCTGTGCGGTCTTTGCCTGCTGATGCCGGCAAGGCCGATCCCCGGACTTTTAATCTCGACCGGATTCAGGGCCGGGCCCTCATGTTTTGCGGCACCGGTTCCGATGTCGGCAAATCGGTGCTGGCCGCCGGATTCTGCCGGATTCTTGCCAATCACGGCATCAAGGTGGCGCCGTTCAAGTCCCAGAACATGGCGCTCAATTCGGCAGTAACCCCTGAAGGAGGGGAGATCGGTAGGGCTCAGGCGGTCCAGGCCGAGGCGTGCCGTATTCCGCCGCACACCGACATGAACCCGGTGCTGCTCAAGCCGTCGTCTGATACCGGTAGCCAGGTGATTATCCAGGGGCAGGCGGTCGGGCATATGCGGGTTCAGGAATACACCGCTTTCAAGCCGACTGCTTTTGCCAAGATCCGGCAGAGCTTTGCCCGGCTCCGGTCAGCCTATGACTGCATCGTCATCGAGGGGGCCGGGAGTATTGCCGAGATCAATCTCCGGGCGCATGACATTGCCAATCTCAAGGTGGCGGAGATGGCCGATGCCCCGGTGATTCTGGTTGCAGACATCGACCGCGGCGGAGTCTTTGCCCAGATCGTCGGCACCATGGAACTGCTTGAGCCGGGGGAACGCCAGCAGATAGCCGGCGTGCTGATCAATAAGTTCCGCGGCGATCCCTCGTTTCTTGGGCCAGGGATTGCAGAGGTAGAGCGGCGTACTGGTATTCCGGTGCTCGGCGTAGTTCCCTGGTTCAGCGGTTTCCGGCTGCCGGAAGAAGACAGCGTTGCGCTGCAGCGCCGCGCAAAAGTCCTCAGGATCAGGCCACGCAAGGAAAAACTCTCGATTGGGGTGATCAAGCTCCCCCGGATCTCCAACTACACCGATTTCGATCCCCTGGAAAACGAACCGGACGTGGTCCTGCACTATGTGGAGCAGGCAGAGCATCTGGAAAATCTTGACCTGCTGATCATCCCCGGCAGCAAGGCAACCATTGCCGATCTGAACCACCTGGCCGAAACCGGCCTTAAGGAAGCGATCCGGAGCTTCAAGGGTGAAATTGTCGGGATTTGCGGTGGTTACCAGATGCTCGGCAAGCTGGTGCTCGATCCGGATTCGGTGGAATCTGAGATCCGCCATGCCGAAGGGTTGGGGCTGATCGATGCTGCCACCGTGATGCATGCCGAAAAACGGACCCACCAGACCGTGGCATCGCTGCTCGAAGCCGGCCGGGAGTTTGCCCCGTGCCGCAGCGGCGTCATTCGCGGTTACGAAATTCATATGGGCGAGACGGTCCTTGGCGAAGAGCTGCGGCCGTTTGCCCGGCTGACCAGCCGCTCCGGGGAGAAGGTGGATCTGCTCGACGGCGCAGTTTCCCCGGACGGGCGGGTGATGGGGACCTATATCCACGGGATCTTCGACAATGCCGGGTTCCGGTCTGCCATGCTCAACCGGCTCAGAAGGAAGAAGGGGCTATCGACGGTCACTCCGGTCATTGCGGACAGCGATCCTCTTGACCTGCTGGCCGCGCACCTGGAGAAACACCTGGAAATCCCCAAAATCCTCCGGCTTTGCGGTCTTGAGGGATGATGACCCTTTCCCCCGCGGCCCTGCTCGGGGCGGTGCTGCTCGATCTGGTTCTCGGTGATCCCCGCTGGCTGCCTCACCCGGTGGTGCTGATCGGTCGCTTGATCACCAGGGTGGAAACAGTTCTCCGAAAGATAACGGCAAATGAACGCGTTGCCGGAATAATACTGCTGCTCATCACGGTTGGCGTCAGTACCGGTGGTGTGTCTTTGCTGCTGTGGCTCGCTGGCCTGGTCCATCCCTGGCTGGCCCAGATTACCGGGATGCTGGTCGGCTACACCTGTCTCGCGGCCCGCTCGCTGCATGCAGAGTCGGCACGGGTCAGCGAGGCCCTCGGGCGAGGCGATCTTGCGGCAGCGCGTGCCAGCCTGGCCATGATTGTCGGCCGCGATACCGAGCATCTCGAAACGCCCGACATCTGGCGCGGCGCAGTGGAGACCGTGGCTGAGAACAGTTCCGATGGGGTCATCGCCCCGCTGTTATTTCTCATGGTCGGCGGACCGGTAGCTGCCATTGCCTATAAGGCCGTCAATACCCTCGATTCCATGGTCGGATACAAGAATGAGCGCTATCTCCATTTTGGCTGGGCCTCGGCACGGTTTGACGACCTGTGCAACTGGCTTCCGGCGCGGGTTACCGGAGTGCTGATGGTTATCGTTGCCCCCCTGATCGGGTTGTCGGCAGGAGGCGCCTGGCGGATCATGCTGCGCGATGGCCGAAACCATTCTTCGCCGAACAGCGGCATTCCTGAGGCTGCCGCGGCCGGTGCGCTGCGGGTACGGCTCGGCGGCAGCAACCGCTATTTCGGGCAAGAGGTGGTGAAGCCGACCATCGGCGAGCCCCTGCACCCTCTGGATGCCAAGGCATGGCAGGGAGCCGTGAGATTGATGTATGGCGCAGAGGGGGCATTGGTGGTGGTGTGGCTGCTGACGGCAGTAGCCTGCAGAGGTGCGTCATGAGCCGGTACGATCACGGAGGGGATGTTTTCGGCACTGCCCGCAGGTCGGGGGTAGATCCGGAGAAGCTGCTCGATTTCTCCGCCAGCATCAACCCTCTCGGCATCTCGGCAGCGGTCAGGTCGGCGCTGCTGGCAGCGGTTGACCGCCTGGTCCATTACCCCGAACCGTTTGCCGCGCCGTTGCGGGAAATTCTCGCTTCCTGCCACGGGGTGGCACCGGAACAGATCCTCCCGGCCAACGGTTCAACCGAGCTGATCTACCTTCTCCCCAGGTACGTCCGGGGTAAACGGGCGCTGATCGTTGCCCCGGCATTCTCAGAGTACGCCAAAGCATTGACTGTAGCCGGTTGGGAGGTGCGTTATCATCTTCTGTCGCCGGATGACGGTTTTTGCCTGGTGCTTGATGCGCTCCAGGAGAGCATCGAGCAAGGCTGCGACCTCCTGTTTCTCTGCAACCCGGGAAACCCGACCGGGCGGCTCTACTCCAGGGAGGAAATGCTGGCTGTTGCCCGGATTTGCCGCGCAGCCGGGGTCTTTCTTGTGCTGGATGAGGCGTTCATGGATTTTTGCGGTGAAGAAGCCTCACTGGTCCCGGAACTGGCCGCATCCGGAAACGGAGTGGTCCTGCGTTCCCTGACCAAGTTTCATGCAATTCCCGGCTTGCGGCTTGGATATGCCGTGGCATCAGCCGCTGTCTGCGAGCGGTTGGCAGAACTGCGCGGGCCATGGAGTGTCAATGCCCTGGCCCAGGCAGCAGGGGCGGCCGCTGTCGGCGACATTGCCTATCGCGATGCGACCAGGGAGTTTGTGGCGGCCGAGCGGCAAAACCTCCGGCAGCAGCTGTCGGAAATCTGCGGGCTGCTCCCTTTTAGCGGGGCTGCCAACTATCTGCTGGTCAAGCTGGATGCTGGCCGGTCAGTCAATGATTTGTGCGACAAACTGCTTGTGCGTTACGGCATTATTGTCAGGGATTGCAGCTCCTTTGTCGGATTGGAGGGCGGCTATTTCCGGGTGGCGGTCCGTACCTCTCAGGAGAACAGGCTTCTGGTAAAATCTTTGCGAGAGCTGTTGCCAGGGCGTCAATGATGGTGTAAAGTTCTACCTACTCGGGTGTCGGATTATTTGACACTTTTGGGTGATACGGTTTTGCCGGCTCAGTCAATGTGACGTAATTACGAGTAGATGTGTTGTGGGTATGTTTTTTGCTTTTAATATTGGTTAAGGATTTCTAGCTGTTGGCGATGACTGCCTTTTGGAGGGGAAATATGGAAAAGAGAAAATATTCACGGGTTCCGTTCCATGCGCCGGTATTTGTCAGCAGCCGTGGCAGGACCTATGCGGGCGAAGTTGAGAATGTCTGCCATGGCGGCATGTTCATAAAGACCTATGGCGATTTCAGTGCCGGGGAGCAGGTGCTGGTTTCCGTGAGCTTTATCGAAGGGAGTTCCAATCTTTCGGTGACCATGCCTGGCAGGGTTGCCCGACAGACCAGCGATGGTGTGGCCCTGCATTCGCCGCATATCGACACCCATTCGCTGATTCACCTGGAGTATCTCATGGCCAGCAACAATGATAAGCGCGACCAGTTGATGACCGATTTTGTCGATTATGTCACTTCCCAGCAGGACCGCCGGCTGCTGTAACCCATCTCTTTCGGCTGCCGCAGAAATGACCAGGCGGCAGCCGCTATCGTAATCCCCCGAATTTTAATCAGAAAAAGGTGTTTACTTCGCTTTGCGGAACTGCTGGTTCCTGATCTGGGCGTTGTGCTTGTGCATGTCGAGGATCAGTGCTTCCATCTCGCGATCAGTAAGGTAGCCGGATTGAATAAAGTATTTCCCCAACTTCTGCTGCTTTGAGCGCTGGTGGGTCAGCAGCAGTGACAGCTGGTGCTCGGTCAGCAGTCCGTTGCGCACGGCTTTTTCGCCAAAGAATCCAGAGAATTTCTTGCAGGAGAGGATCGCTTGCACCGCTTCATCGGTGAGTAGTCCCCAGTTGCGGGCTATCCGTCCCAGAGTCGGGCGTTGGCTTCTCTGCCAGACCAGGGCGGAAATAAGGGATTGATAAGAGATTACGCCGCGATAGTAAAGGTAACGACCGATTTCAAGATGCCTGCGCGGCAGTGGGCCATGGTGGTAGACATGCCCGTCATTGGTGCTCTTGCGAGGCTGATGTCTTTCCTTCGGTGGAGTATTGGCCATTGCCGGCCTTTTTTGCTTCACAAAGGCGGAGAGAACATTGTAGGCTTCGGTGACGCGATGAAAGGCCTCCGGCGGCGTGGCGTGCCGGGCGGAATGACCTGCACAACAGTCGGGGTGGGTCTCCCTGGCTCTTTTGCGAAAGGCGGCCTTGACCCCTTCCGGCTGGAGATATGAGAAAAACTCGACCGGTGGGTCTAAATCGTTGCCGAACAGCACTTTGCAGGCGCTGCGGAGTTCAGCTTCATTGAAAAGTCCGATCATGATCACCCCGTTTGCTTCCGGTTGATTTATACCTCACGACACGAAATAAGGCAATATTTGTGAAGAACCATTTCTTGACATCATTGGGCGTCTGACTATTATTGAGCTGGACTTTAACTGGTGGCTTTTATGTTGGCGTTTGGGGGTGGATGAATGAGGGTCGGTTTAGCGCTGCTATTGATCGTAATGACGCTGTCTGTTGCTGTTGGCTGCAAGCAGAAAGCTGCTGCGCCTCCCTCGTCGGATGCCGGTCTCTCGGTGGTTACCACACTTTTTCCGCTTTACGACATGGCCCGCTCTATTTGCGGCGACAAGGCAACTGTTCGCCTCCTGGTTCCTCCCGGCGTCGAGCCGCACAATTTCGAGCCCCGACCGGATGATATGGTGACGATCAGCAAGGCCGGTCTGTTTATCTACACCAATCGTTTCATGGAACCCTGGGTCGCCAAGCTGATCAGCGGCATTGGTTCCAAACAGCTGACTGTTGTCGATGCCAGTGCCGGCCTGAGCTTGCACCCCGCCGGTGCCGATGATCACCATGAGCACGCCGGACATGACACCGAAGAAAAAGGGCACGCCGGAGGGATGGACCCCCATGTCTGGCTGGATCTCGAAAATGCCTCGAAGATGGTGGATACCATCCTTGCCGGTGTAGTCAGCCGGGACCCGGCCAACCGGTCTATCTATCAGGCAAATGCAGAATCCTATAAAAAGAGGCTTGAGGAGCTTGACCTCCGTTACGCGAAGACCCTGGGGGACTGTAGCAGCCGGGCCCTGCTCCATGGTGGCCATTATGCCTTCGGTTACCTTGCTCGGCGCTACAACCTTGATTATCTGGCAGCAACCGGTGTTACTGCCGATGCCGAGCCGACTCCCAAGCGGTTGGCAGAGCTGGTTACCCAGATCAGAAAGCTTGGCATAAAGGCCGTTTTTACCGAGGAGCTGGTTTCGCCGAAACTTGCTGAGACCTTGGCCGGAGAGACCGGGGCGGAAGTGCTGAGACTGCACGCCGGCCACAACGTCAGCAGGGACGAACTGGCCAGGGGGGTAACCTTTCCTGCCATCATGGAACAGAATCTTGCTGCACTCGCCAAGGGGCTGCAATGCCGCCAGTAATCGCAGTAAATGGCCTGTATTGCCGCTACGGGGTAACGCACGCCCTGACCGATGTGAGTTTTACGGTTGATGGTGGTGATTACATCGCGGTGGTTGGCCCCAATGGCTCGGGTAAGAGCACCCTGGTAAAGGCGCTGCTTGGCTTGGCCGGTTGCGATGAAGGGGATGTCACCCTGTTCGGCACCTCACTGCAGGAATTCAACGACTGGCACAAGGTTGGCTATCTTCCCCAGAATCTCAACCTGTTCAATCCGATCTTCCCGGCAACGGTCAGCGAAGTGGTCGGCCTCGGGTTGCTTGCCGGAAAGCGTTTCCCTAAGAGCATCAACAGAAGCGATAGCACCAGGATTGAAGAAACGCTGGAGCAGATGGGAATTGCCGATCTGCGGCGCCGGCTGATCGGGGATCTTTCCGGGGGACAGCAGCAGAGGGTCCTGCTGGCCAGGGCGCTGGTAAACCGGCCGCAACTGCTGATTCTCGACGAACCGACTGCTGCACTTGACCCTGAGACCAGGGACCGGTTCTATACGCTGCTGGCTGATATCAACCGCAACAGCGGCACGACCCTGATGCTGGTGACCCATGATTCGGCGACAGTCGGCGGCTGTGCCTCCAAGCTGCTCTATCTTGACAAGAAACTGGTTTTTTACGGTACCTTCAAGGAGTTTTGCGCTTCGCCGGAGATGACCGGGCATTTTGGGGGGGCGGCACAGCACCAGATCTGCAGATTGCATTAACGCGAATTCGGTAAAAGTCCATCTGCTGCGTTACGCTTGCCCGTCGTCACTGCGACGTACCTTCCAGGTACGACTCGTTCCTCAGGCCTCGCAAGCCTTGCATCTGGAGCTTTTTCCGAATCCGTGGGGAGTTGGTTTTAACTATGGGAATTATGGAAACCTTGTCATACGGCTTCATGCAGCGGGCCTTGCTCGCCGGGTCGCTGATCGGCGTGCTCTGCGCGGTGCTTGGCTGTTTCCTGGTGCTGCGGCGGCTGTCGTTGATCGGTGACGGCCTGGCCCATGTCACCTTTGGCAGCGTGGCCCTGGCGCTGTTTTTCAAACTCTACTCGGCAGCGGCAATCCTGGTGTCGTTACCGGTGGTCATGCTCTGTTCTTTGGGGATCCTGCGCCTTTCTGAGCGCGCCAAGCTGACCGGTGACACGGCCATTGGCATTGTCTCCTCGCTCGGCATTGCCGTCGGCGTCTTGCTGGCCAGCCTTGGCGGCGGTTTCAATGTGGACCTCTTCAGTTACCTGTTCGGCAATATCCTGGCCATCAGCAGGGAAGAGGTGATCCTGGCAATAACCCTGTGCGGGGTGGTGCTGGTGCTGGTAACCTTTTTCTACCATGACCTGATGGCGATCACCTTCAATGAAGAGCTGGCGCGGGTCGCAGGGGTCAGGACCAAGGGGATCAGCGCCATGCTGGTGCTGCTCACCGCCCTGACCGTGGTGCTGGCCATGAAAGTGGTCGGGATCATGCTGATCTCGGCCCTGCTCATCCTCCCCTCGTCGTCCGCCCTGCAGCTTGCCAAGGGGTTCCGGGCGGCCCTGCTGCTGTCCGCCGCTCTGGCCGTCACCGGGGTGATCGTCGGCATCTTTGTCTCGGTGGCTCTTAACCTGCCGACCGGGGCCACCATCGTCCTCCTCAATTTCGCAATCTTCGCCCTGGTCTATTCCGGCAAGCGGTTACTGGCAAGGGACTGAAAGTTTATTTCATTCGATTGCCTGCTTACGTCCTATTGGGTAGGTCACCGGCCATGAGCAGGTAAAATGTAGTAATGGAGAGTTGAACTAATCATGGAGAATAGAGATGTTCAATGCGAAAAATATTCTAATTTTGTTGTTGCTAACAACGATTAAATCAGCTTTTGCAACTGAGCCTGTAAAGAGTGAATTAGTAGTAGGAACCCGCGAACAATTTCGCGCTTGTCTGGATTCAGAAGACATTCTCAACAGTCGCCGTAAACTTATTGATGAGCACCTTGCCGCAAACCATGCAACTATGAAGCAGATACAAGACGAGTCCGCTGCTATTGTTGAGGAGCAAAAACAACTGATTTCTGCTGGTGCACTACAGTTTGATATGTTTAACAGGCGAGTTGAAGAACACAATAAGTTAGTTAAAACTGCAAACGAAAGTGCCGAGAAGATGAAAGCTGAACAAGACGCCTACAACGAAGACATGATCGACCACAACAAAAGGTGCGCGACCCTCGTGATCAACATAATAGATCGCCAAGCGGTATTATCGGAACGCAAGGGAAAACGTTAAAGCATAACCACCGAAAAAGTAACTCTCCATATTTCCTTTAATTTGGGGAAGCTTCTTTTTTTATTTTAAAAATTCCTAAGGGGGAAATGACTCTTTCCCGAGCAGAAAAAGAGAAGGAAACAATAAAAAAGATCGACCACTTGAAGAAGTTAAGGCATCTCTGTGGTACGTCTGCTAAGAGAAAGTCGAAATTGTCGATGTCCCTGAAATGAATTCCCTCATGACCTGAAAAAGAAAGATGATCGTCAGGCAACCAACGTCATGACGCATCCGTGTTACGGGAATGCCGGCGGGTATGAGGTCAAGCGCCACCCTTCCGGTTCGATGGTGTCGAAGTACTGCCAGGTCTGGGTATCCACGACCGTCTTGATGGTGAGCCCGCTCTTCAGGTGGTAGTCGTACTCGACGATGACCGTCGCCTTTTTCTGCTCCTTGGAGAAATCAACCCCCTTGATCCTGTAATCGACAACCTTCACCCTGTTGAAACCGGTGGCTTTCTCCAGATACTCGGGCCTCATCGGTTCCGAGACCAGGAATGCGGCACTGGAGACCTCCTGCCAGCGGATCAGTTGCTGGTAATCCCGTACGCTGGTGTCCAGGGTTTCCCTGGTGATCTTCATTGAAGCGCACCCAGTTATCAGTAGCAAGGCAACCGCCAGTAATCCGAAACGTCTCGTCATTTCATTTCCCCTCTCGTATGAAGCGAATCAGTTCTGCGGCAATAGCATACCGGCCGAATGGCGGGATCAGGTAAAACCCGCCGACCTTGTGCCTGGCTGCAGTTATGAACTCCTTGGCAATCCTCACCCCCTCTGCAACACCGGCCTCCTTTTCCTTCCCTTTCATCCTGGTGCGGATCTCGTCCGGGATAACGATGCCCGGCACCTCGTTGTGCAGGTACTCGCAGTTCCGTTCGCTGACCAGCGGGAGAATTCCCGGCAAAATGGGGATCCCCAGGTGGGCGGTCTGCTCAAGCATCGCATCAAAGACCGCTTGCTCGTAGATCGGCTGGGTCTGGACAAACTGGGCGCCGTTGGCGAGCTTTTTCTCCAGCCGTGTCACCTGGACCGCCATTTTCGGCGAGTTCGGATTAAAGGCGCAGCCGATGGTGAAGCCGGTGCCGGTGCCGATGCTGTTGCCGACCGCATTGACCCCATTGTTCAGGTCTTTGATCAGTTTGATCAGTTCAAAGGAATTCAGGTCATAGACTGACGAGGCCCCTGCCTGGTCGCCGAGCCGTGCCGGGTCGCCGGTGACTGCCAGGATGTTACGGAGGCCGAGGAGGCTGGCGCCCATCAGGTCGGACTGGAGGCCGAGCAGGTTCCGGTCGCGACAGGTGATATGGGGGATGACCTCGATCTCAACCTCACGCTGGATCATGCTGCCGAGGGCGATGTTGCCTACCCGTACCCGTGCCAGCGGATTTTCCGCCAGGTTGATGGCATCGGCGCCGGCGCTTTTCAACGCCTGGCTCCCTGCCAGCACCTTTTCGATCGCCATGCCGGGGGGAGGGTCGAGTTCTACGGTAATGATCGGCCGTTTTCCCCAGTCGGCCAGAAAGCCCGATTTGAGCGGTTCGCTGCTGTCGAGCGCCTTTGCTGCCGGGGATTGACTGATAACGACCCTGGGCGAAGGTTTCGCCCCTTTGAGGCGGAGGGCAACGGCGCGAATATGTTCCGGAGTGGTGCCGCAGCAGCCACCCACCAGTGTTGCCCCGCCGGCAGCCATCTCGGCCGCCATGCCGGCAAAGTATTCGGGGGTGCAGCGGTAGATGTGGCGGCCATCGACGAATTCCGGGAAGCCGCTGTTCGGATAGGCGGAGAGCGGCAGAGTCGTTGCCTTTGCCAAACGCTCGACGATCCGCAGCAGCTCCAGAGGGCCGGCGCCGCAGTTGGCGCCGATGACGTCGGCGCCTGCCGCTGTCAAGCTACTGGCAACCTGTTCCACGGTAAATCCGGCGGCAGTTCTTCCCCCCTCGACATAGGCCATGCTGGCAATGACCGGTAGACCGGTGGCCTTGGCAGCAGCGACGGCAATAACTGCCTGGTCCAGGTCGGAAAAGGTTTCGAGCAGCAGCAGGTCAACGCCCCCTTCAGCCAGGGCGGTTGCCTGTTCCAGAAAAATCGCCCGCTGTTCGTCCGGTTGCAGAAGCTTCTCTTCCCCCTTGAGCCTCGCCAATGGGCCAATCGAGCCGGCAACCAGTGCCTGGTCCCCGGCTGCCTGCCTGGCTATGGCTGCCCCGCGCCGGTTGATCTCGGCAACTTTGGCTTCAAGGCCGATTGCCTGCAGGCGGGAACGGTTCGCCCCGAAGGTATTGGTCTCGAGGACCTGGGCTCCGGCAGAGAGATACTCCTGGTGCAGCTCCAGCACCAGCTGCGGCCGGATGATGTTCAAATGCTCGAAGTTTACCTCAAGCCCGATCCCCTTGGTATAGAGCATGGTGCCGATGGCGCCGTCGCCGACAAGGACCTCGTTTTGCAAACGGTCTATAAGTTTCATGGCCTCTTTATTGGTTTTGCTGGAGTTTTTTTCGCTATCTGTTAAAATGCCCCGCTACATAATGGAAGCTGAGGAGAAAACTGATGCTGCATGAAGCAATGAACTGGCTGGTCACAACAATCGGCGCCATGGGTTATCCCGGCGTCTTCATCCTGATGGCCATGGAGAGCTCCCTGATCCCGGTTCCCAGCGAGCTGGTGATGCCGCCGGCAGGCTACCTTGCCCAAAAGGGGGAGATGAACATGGTTGTCGCCATCCTCTGCGGCACGGTCGGCAGCCTGGTCGGCGCCTATGCCAACTACTTTGCCTCTCATTATCTCGGCCGACCGCTGGTGCTGAAATACGGAAAATATGTCCTGATCTCTCCGGAGAAATTCGCCAGGGTCGAGACATTCTTCCACAAGCATGGCGAGATTTCAACCTTCATCGGCAGGCTGCTGCCGGTGGTGCGCCATCTGATCTCCATTCCGGCCGGACTGGCCGGGATGAACCACCTCCGCTTCTCGCTCTACACCCTGGCCGGGGCCGGGATCTGGTGCACCATCCTGACCCTGATCGGCTACGTGATCGGCAAGGAGCAACAGCTGATCATGCAGTACTCGCATCAGGCGGTGCTTGGTGTGCTCGTTTTCAGCGCACTGCTGATTGCTGTTTATGTCTGGCTGCACCGCCGGAAAGCTGCGAAAGCCGAATAGATGTCTGCCGGACAGACAGGTAAGAAAATTGCGCTTGTCCTGGGTTTTGCCGGGCTGCTGGCTTTTTTCTATTTTTCAGGGCTTGGCAGGTTCCTGACCCTGGCCACCCTCAAGGCCAACCGGGAGGCGCTGGCATTGTATTACGCCGACCATCGTCTGCTGATGGTTGGCTCCTTCATCGGCGTCTATATCGTCCAGACCGCGCTTTCGCTTCCCGGAGCCGCACTGATGTCGCTGGCTGCCGGCGCGATCTTCGGGGCCTTCAGCGGTACCCTCTATTCGGTCATCGGTGCCACCGTGGGGGCCACGGCTGCCTTTCTTGCCACTCGCTACCTGCTGCATGACATGATGCAGCGCCGGTTTGGTGAACGGCTGGAAGGGATCAACCGCGAACTGGAGCGGCGTGGCCTGAACTACCTGCTGTTTCTCCGGCTGGTGCCGGTATTCCCCTTTTTCCTGATCAATCTTGCCGCAGCCCTCACCAGGCTGCCGTTTCGCACTTTTTTCATCGGCACCTTCCTTGGGATCATCCCCGGCGGTTTCGTCTTCTGCAATGCCGGCGCCAGTCTCGCTTCGGTCAGCAGCCTGTCGGAAGTGGCCTCGCCGCGAGTCCTCGGTTCGTTTGCCCTGCTGGGGCTGTTCGCGCTGTTACCGGCACTTTACGCCAAATTCAGGGAGAGAGGGGAAAACCATGAATAGTTACTACGATCCGGCAGACCTCGGCAAGTTTAGCGAGATCGGCAAGGAAGCGCCTCATCTGGCGACGAAGTTCTTCGATTACTACCAGGCGGTCTTTAGCGAGGGGGAACTGACCGAGCGGGAAAAGGCACTCATCGCCCTGGCTGTGGCCCATAGCGTACAGTGTCCCTATTGTATCGATGCCTACACGCAATCATGCCTGGAAAAGGGTTCCAATCTGGCGGAGATGACCGAGGCGGTCCATGTGGCCAATGCCATCAGGGGGGGCGCGTCACTGGTGCACGGGATCCAGATGCGCAAGGTTGCGGAGAAGCTTTCCCAGTGACTCCGGATTGCAGCGATAGCGTCGGTTGTTCCGGAATCAGGCCGTTCTCCAGCTGCCTTGCCAATCACGGTCTGGTGCTGACCCGTGACAATGCCACTACTCTCCAGATAAACGTGGGGTTGAACTGCAACCTGTCATGCCGCCATTGTCACCATTCCGCAGGCCCCGGTCGGACAGAGACGATGAGCCGTGAGACAATGGCCGCGGTCACGGCCTATGCCGCCAGGGTGCCTTTTGCTGCCATTGATGTCACCGGTGGCGCTCCGGAACTGGTGCCGGGGATTGCCGATTTCCTGGCGGAACTGGCCACTGTCTCGCAACGGCTGATGTTCCGTACCAACCTGGTGGCGCTCCATGATCATGGCGGGGATGAACTGGTCAGACATTGCGCTGCACTCAAGGTGGCCCTGTTTGCCTCGCTCCCCTCGATCAATGAGGGCCAGGCTGATGGCCAGCGAGGCTCCGGGGTTTTTGCCACCAGCGTGGCGATGTTGCGCCGCTTGAACGAGGCGGGTTACGGCATCCAGGGAAGCGGCCTGGAGCTGAACCTGGCCGCCAACCCAGCCGGCGCCTTTCTCCCCACAGGTCAGCAGGCTGCAGAGCGCCGTTTCCGGCAGGAACTGACGCGGCGTTACGGCGTAGAATTCACCAATCTGGTTACCTTTGCCAATGTGCCGTTGGGAAGGTTTCGCGACTGGCTGGAAACCTCCGGGAACTTGGCCGGTTACCTGGAAAAGCTAGCGGCAGGCTTCAACCCCTGCACTGTTGCCGGCCTGATGTGCCGCAGCCAGGCGGTAATCGACTGGCGCGGCTATCTCTTTGACTGCGATTTCAACCTGGCCGCAGGTCTGCCACTCGGCGGCAGGCCGATCCACGTCAGCGAACTGTCCGGGCCACCTCCTGCCGGTTTAGCCGTTCCGACCGGCGACTACTGTTACGCCTGCACCGCCGGGGCCGGGTTTACCTGCGGCGGTGCAATCTCTTCCTAAGTCACCTGCTGCCTAAGCTTGCCATAACATAATTCCCCCCTGTTGCTGCCGCCTCTAGTATTAATGAACTTCATTTTCCCCAAAGTGCTATAATTAGACCATAAGAGGAGGTGATGTTTATGAACGCCATCAACTACATGATCGAATTCGAGGAAGATGGCCTTCACCTGTATGACGCTCTGGCGTGCGACTGCGCCAACGACGAGCTGAAGACAACATTCAACCTGCTGGCAGATTCGCAGAGGAAACACCTTACCGAACTGCTTGAATTAAGGGACCGGGTTGGCGTTGGCGGGGCAAACTCGGTACTCGTTGAGCGGGTAGCCAATGTCCCGAACGGATTCAAGCGGCTGCTGGAGAGCCACGACATCCATCGCGAACTGAAGAGTGATCCTGATGCTGTCTGGCATATCCTGAACGCCGAAGAGGATTACATAAAGCTGCTTGACGGGATGGCAAAGAGTGAGCCGGTAACAGAGGTGCGCGAGCTGATGCTGAGGATGGTGGAGGACGAGCGGGAGCACCTGGAAAAAATCGTCAATATCTATGATTTTATCAAGGCGCCGCATACCTATCTCGAATGGGGCGAGTTCAGTAACCTGCACCCTTTGTAGGGAGGAGGTGGAGAGGATGAAACGCAGCGAATATGAACGGGTCTGCTACATGACCGAACAGCGGGATGACAAAGTTGCCTTGCGCAACCTGAAGAGCGGCAAGGTTGGCTATCCTTTTGGCTGCACCATGGCCGGCGAGACGGTCCAGATCAAGCTTGAAGATGGCGGCCTGGATTCCTGGAGCCGCGACGAATGCGTTGAAGAAAAGTAACGGCAAGCAATTGCCTGACCGATATCAGTTTCAGCCTGCCTTTGAGCAGGCTTTTTTGTTACAAGTTTGAAAAATCCAGCGTGGTTGTTTGAACATTTTTAGGGGGATGATATGCTGTTAGTAAAATTTCATGGCAGTATTTTGGTGAAAAAGCTCATGTTTTTCTCGTGTCAGAGTTTGGCCTAGCGTCATATTGCAATGGCGCTATGTTAAAGGCAAACCTGGTTTTGACACAGTAAATCGCTAAGGAGGAAAGTATGAAAGTAAAAACCTTACTGCTGTTGGGAATTGTCGGTAATGTCGCGATACTGGCAGCGATCCTCCTTGTGTTTCTGTTTACGAGCAACAGCAATTCGCGCAACATCAACGAGATGGTCTACGGTGATATGCCGGTGCTGCTCGGCTTGAACGAGGCGCTTGCCCAAGGTGCCCGTTGCAGCATAGCCACACGCAACGTGGTCATCAATCCTGCAGACACCAAGACGCGAGAGAACTTCAAGGAAGCGGCAAAGCTTATGGATGCGGCTTTCGACGAAGCGATTAAGGCCAGTAGCGACGACCCGTCCATGAAGGCGGAAATCGAGAAGCTCAAGAAGCAGGGCGAGGAATATCGTACTATCGCCTGGGAGATCCAGGAGGTCTCTGCAGCCGGAAACCGCGATCAGTCAGTTGCCATGATGAAGGAAAAGGAGGTTCCTCTCTGGCGGGAGCTGCGCAGCAAGGTCATGGATATCGTCAAGAAGAACAAAGCCAGTTTCAAAAGCGCCTCGGTCAATATTACCGGCACCATGAGGACCGGGACCATCCTGATGATAACCCTGTGTGTGCTAGGCATTGTCATTGTGCTGGTCAACTCTGTGCTGATCGCCCGCAATATCTTCAAGCAGTTGGGGGGTGAGCCGGCTGAAGTGTCGCATGTTGCTCGTGCCATTGCCGACGGAAATCTGGCCATATCTTTGAAAAAAGGTCAGAGCGGCATCTATGGCGCCATGGAGATCATGCTCGGCAATCTGCGGCAGGTCCTGGAGCTTGTCAATCGTACATCCCAAGAGGTTGCTGCGGCAGCTGTCGAGTTGAATGCCAATGCCCAGCAAACAGCCACCGCCTCCCATGAAGTGGTGGAGCAGACCAATACCGTGGCAGTTGCCGGTGAGGAAATGGCGGCGACCAGCTCGGATATCGCCCATAATTGCCACAATGCCGCGGAAAGTTCGTCACACGCCAGCAGTACCGCGCAGAACGGTGCTGAGATCATTCGTAATACCATTGCCAATATGGAGAGCATTGCGGTAAAGGTGCGCAATTCCGCTGAGGTGGTTGAGCAGCTGGGGGTCCGGTCCGAACAGATCGGCGAGATCGTTGGCACCATTGAAGACATTGCGGATCAGACCAATCTTCTGGCGCTAAACGCCGCCATAGAAGCAGCCCGTGCCGGCGAGCAGGGGCGCGGCTTTGCCGTGGTGGCCGACGAAGTGCGGGCCCTGGCCGAGCGCACTACCAAGGCAACCCGCGAAATCAGCGAGATGATCAAGTCGATCCAGAATGAAACCAAGGCTGCTGTGGGGGTCATGAACGAAGGTGTGCGTGATGTTGCGCAGGGAACGTCGGAAGCGGGCCAGTCAGGGGAAGCGATAACGGAAATCCTGGGGCAGATCGATCAGGTAACAATGCAGATCAGCCAGATTGCAACCGCGGCAGAAGAGCAGACCGCAACGACTCAGGAGATATCCAAAAATATGCAGCAAATCTCCGATGTCGTTGCCATGAGCGCCAGGAGCTCCCAGGAGATATCGCAATCAGCATCGCAACTGACACGGCTGTCGGTTGACTTGCAATCGCTGTTGGAAAAGTTCCGCCTGACGTGAGTCGGGCCAGGGGCTTCATGCCCTTAGAGCAGCAGCCTGACCGGGTTTTCCAGGATATGCTTCAGCTCTTTGAGAAACCTGGCGGCATAGGCACCGTCCAGCAGCCGGTGATCAGCTGAAAGGTTCAGGTTCATGATCCTGCTGCTAGCCGGCTGGCCGTTTTTCACGATCACTGTTTCGCGCAGCGCGCCGACTGCAAGAATCGCCCCCTGTGACGGATGGATGACTGCGGAGAAAGTAGTGACACCGTACATCCCCAGGTTGGAGATGGAAAAGGTTCCTCCCGACAGTTCGTTCTCACTCAATTGACCGCTCCGGGCGCGCTTGATCAACCGCTCGGAGGAGAGGGCGATCTCAGCCAGCGTCATCCGGTCGCATCCCCTGATTACCGGCACCAGCAGCCCTTCCTCAAGGCTTACGGCAATGCCGATGTTGATCTCACCATGCAGGATAATCCGGTCTCCGCCGAAAACGGCATTTACCATGGGAAACGCCTTCAGTGCCAGCGCCGCTCCCTTGATTACCATATCGTTGATCGATACCGGCGTGCCGCTCGCTTTCAGCTCCCGCCGCACCTCTCGTGCTGCCTCCATATCGACTTCCATGGTCACGGAAAAATGGGGGATTTCGCGCCATGCCTTGTCAACGGAGCGGGCAATTGCGGCGCGCATTTTGGAAAGTGGCTGTTCGCTGTCGGCCGGAGGTTCGCCCTTGTGGAAGCTGCTGGTTGCAGGCGGCTCCGCTTGCTCGGGAGGCAGAGACTCGGCAATTGCGGCCTCGGAATGGGCCAAGATCACGCCACTGTAGCGCTCCAGGTCTTCCAACAGGATACGCCCTCCAGGTCCGCTCCCCTGAAGTTGTGACAGGTCGATCCCCATCTCCCGTGCCTTGCGCCGCACTACCGGCCCGGCTAACTCTTCATGGTGGCCGTTTTTGGCCGGCACTGATTCGACAAGCGGAGGGGCGGCCGGCAACTCTTCGCTAGAGATGATTTTTTCCGGGCCGATGCCGATCCGTGATACCGGCGGCTCCGGTTCTGCCTTGGCGACCGCTTCTCCGGCCGAGCCGATCAGGCCGATCACCGTACCTACCGGCACCAGTTCGCCGCTATGCACCCGCTGCTCCAGCAGAATGCCAGAGGCAAACGCCTCCAGGTCCATCACTGCCTTGTCGGTCTCTACTTCGGCAATGACCTCGCCTCGCTGCACCTGGTCGCCGATGCTTTTTTTCCAGGAGCCGAACACCCCTTCGGTCATGGTGTCAGAGAGCTTGGGCATGACAACTTCAATGGCCATGGAGAGCCTCCTTCACTGCTGCGATAATGTTCGCCGCCTGCGGAATGCAGATTTTTTCGATCTCCCGCGAATACGGCATCGGCACGTCCAGTCCGGCTACCCGCTTTACCGGTGCCAGCAGGGTGTCGAAGCAGGCCTCGTGAATCCGGTGGGCAATGTCGCCACCGAGTCCGGCGGTGCGCCAGCATTCCTCTACCACCACTGCCCGGCCAGTCTTTTGCGCCGAGGCGATCAAGGTTGTCGTATCCAGCGGGCTGAGGGTGCGCAGGTCAATGACCTCGCAGCTCACCCCTTCCTTGGCCAGCTCATCTGCAGCCTGCAGCGCCAGGATGGTCATCCGCGCATAGGCAACAATGGTGACGTCCGAGCCCTCACGCACGATGTTGGCCTGGCCGAACGGCACCAGAAACTCCGGATCTGCCGGCACCTCCCCCTTGCTGTTGTAGAGCAGCTCATGCTCCAGGAAGATCACCGGGTTGTTGTCGCGGATGGCGGTTTTTAAAAGCCCCTTGGCATCAGCCGGGAAGGCCGGGTAGGCCACTTTCAGTCCTGGGCAGTGCATGAAATAGCTCTCCAGGCTTTGCGAATGCTGGGCCGCCAGCTGGCTGCCGCCGCCCCCAGGCATCCGCACCACCATGGGGAGAAAGGTCTGGCCGCCGAACATGAAGCTGATCTTGGCCATATGGTTGATGATCTGGTCCATGGCCAGCAGGGCGAAGTTGACCGTCATCAGCTCTGCCACCGGCCGCAGGCCACCCATGGCCGCGCCGACTGCCACGCCGACGATGGTGTTCTCCGAGATCGGCGTATCCTTGACCCGCTCTTCGCCGAATTCAGCCAATAATCCCCGCGTCACCTTGAAGGAGCCTTCGTACAGCGCCACATCCTCGCCCCAGACCACTACCGAAGGGTCGTGGCGCAGCTCTTCCTTCAAGGCCAGATTCAGGGCGTCGCGATAAGTCATTTCAGGCATGATAGGCACCTCTTAAAACTGTCTCTATTCTTCATTTTTCTCCAGAAGTCCGTAACCAAATTCTTTGTATTTCGCCAGCTGTTGCTTTGTCTTCTTCGATGCCTTCAGCGTTCCAGCTTGTATCCGCCGCAACGCGTCTTCGGTGATAGAAAGGAATTCCAGATAATCCTCTTGCACAAATGCCTTTTTTGCAGCAGCTACATACTCTTTCGAGGTTTTGAAGTAATAACTTTTCTGAGGGATGTCGGGTCGCGATTGTTCCTTGCTCAGTTTTGTTGGTTTGTTAGCCGTTGTCACTTCGGGGGCTGTGGATTTGGGAACAGGTTGAGTGGGTGGTGATAGCGGATTTGCCTCATTCATACGAGTAGCCGGGTTGTACACATTAGCTGCTGGATTATTGATCTGTGTTGCCGGGTTATAGATCTTGTCCGCAGGGTTGTTTATCTTCTCAGCAGGGTTTTTTATCTTATACATTTCTGCCGAGGCAGCGGCATGCAGACATAGTATTACAACAATTTGGGCAACTATTTTTCTCGGCATTGCATCCCCTCACTCCAGATCTTTACCGGTGCCAGTTTACTGGCTATTGCGCCACAGTAGCGCTTTTCACACGTAAATATCCTCGTACACCGCCGAATCAGAAGGCCAGGGGGACTGTTCGGCGAACTGTACCGCCTCCTGCACCGTGGCCTGGGCTGTGGTCAGAATAGCGTCTAGCTGTGCCTGGGTAGCGATCCCCTCTTGCAACAGGCTTTTGGCAAAGGCCGGGATCGGGTCGCGGGATTTCCACACCTCGTGCTCGGCCGCCGAGCGGTACTTGGCCGGGTCGGCCATGGAATGGCCGCGGAACCGGTAGGTAGTTGCCTCGATAAAGTAGGGGAGCCCGGTTTCCCGCACCTTCTCTGCCCCGTACTTTACCGCTTTGTACACCGCGATGACATCCATGCCGTCCACTTTCTCCGACTGGATGTCGTAGCCGCAGGTGCGGCGGTGGATCGAGGCCATGGCCGAGGAGCGGTGCACCTCGGTGCCGATGCCGTAGAAGTTGTTTTCGCAGACGAACAGCACCGGCAGTTCCCACAAACGGGCCCAGTTGAGCGATTCGTGAAAGGTTCCCTGGTTGACCGCGCCATCGCCGAAAAAGCAGGCGGCGATCCGGTCTTCCTTGCGGTACTTGGCGCTGAACGCCAGGCCGACGGCTATCGGGAACTGGCCGCCGACAATGGCGTAGCCGCCCATGAAGTTAAGGCTGGGGTCAAAAAGGTGCATCGAGCCACCCTTGCCTTTGCAGATGCCGGTGGCCTTGCCGAGCAGCTCGGCCATCACCCGCCGCGGCTCGGCCCCGCGGACAATGGCCTGGGCATGCTCGCGGTAGGCGGACAGGATGTAGTCGTCCTTGTGCAGCCCGGCCGTGGCTCCCACGGCTACCGCCTCCTGGCCGCTATAAAGGTGGAGGAAGCCGGTGATATGCCCCTTGGTGTACTGCTCGGCGCATGACTCCTCGAATTCCCGAGACAGCACCATCTGTTGGTAAAGCCTTATCAATTCATGGTCGGGCAGAACTGCGCGCAGCCTGGTTTCCATAGCTATCTCCGTAGTCGAATATCCTTTTGCTATGAATAAAGTTTATCACTCATTGCCGGCCATGCTCGGAAAATGTGAGCAGCAAAATCCAGGCAATTTTTGCCAACCTGAACTTGCGATGAGGAGTGGTAGAAAAAATGGAAAAAAATTTTCCATTTTTTAGAACCTCTCAACTAACCGTTATTGCAGGGCATTTTTTAGGGATGACAAATTTTTTTCCATTTTGGTCGAGTCCAAGGACGCCTCATAACATGCTGAAACTGAACTTCTTTTTTGGGTGTTAAAAATTAATGACAAATTTTTTTCCATTTTAGCCTCTCCGTGGCCGCCAATAATTATCCTCCATTTTGGGGGCAATAACCGTGAAGTGGCTGCTGGCAGGGTTTAAGGTCTATTGGCACATTTGTTGGAATACAGTTCGGTCGCCGGGAGTGCGTCCGCACAGCCGCACCTGGCAAGGCTTTAGCTTTGTCGAACTAATATCACCCAGGAGGATTTCATGCGAAGAATCATCGTCATGCTCACGGTTTCCCTGGCTTTTGCCTCCCCTCTTTTTGCCGGACAGTCAAGCGACACACCGATACTAGTGATCGGTGCCTCGTTTGAAAACGGCAAAACCCCGATAAACGATGCCCTGGCCGCGCCGGTCGGTGGCGTGGCCGTTAATCTCGGCAGCTACCTTAGCCTGGGAGACGCCTTGGTCAGAACAGAGCACCTGAACGGCATGGTTATCAACGAAGCCCAGGGAGGCGCTACCACTTTTGACCGGGCGGCATGTCTTAGCGATTCCTGTCTGCCCATCTACTGGCAAGGGTACGAGAAACAGTTGCGAAAGGCCTTGATGCGCGTGGCTGTGCCTGACCCGGCCAACCCGCAGCAGCCGCTTTACTACAACGCCAAGTACCTGGTGGTCGGTACTGCCAACGATTGCCTGCACGCCGATGCCTTCGGCGTCCCGCAAGGTGAGTCAACGCCCTGTGGGACAGCGCAATTAAACGCCTATCTGGATCGTCTGCTGGCGGTCGGTCGGCAGGCCCAGGCTCTAGGGATAACTCCGGTGTATTATGCCTACCCGAAATACGAGGATCTTGATCTGCCCCTGGCCAAGCAGTTGTATGGCATTTCCTGGATTATGGATGAGCAGTCGTTCAACGAAATGCGCGACCTCCACCGGACTCGGCTTGCAGCAGAATTACCGGGAGCCCTGGTTGTTGATGCCTGGAAGCATTTTCAAAATATCGGCGACGGCCTGCACCCCAAGCCCAAATCAACGAGCGATGCCGCCAAGCGGATCGCTGACGCCATCAACAACCATATGAAACACGGGAAATAGCTTTCCGGGGAAGGTGTTTGGCGCCATGTCGGCACAGCGATAGGTGTAGACCGGACCAGTTGTCGTTATTGCAGTCAGGATCAACAAGAAAGAGTAAAAGGGATAACTGGAAAATGAACACAATGGTTTTGCAACAGATATGGCGCTGGTTAGGGACAGTAGCAAGGCGGCTATCCAGAAAACGGTCAAAGCCGCCGCGGAGGTTTTTGCGGAGGCAGTAAGGAAGGAGGCAAGTCATCTTTCTCTAAATGAATTATGAAGGTCTGCACCACAATAAATTTAATGTAATGATTATTCCGGCTGAGGGTGCTTCCTCAGTCGCTGTGGACTCGCCAATAAGTAGTTGGCCGTACTTCAATAACTGATTATAGGGATAGCTAATGAACATCTTAAAGATTAACCTCAAAAACTGCTACGGCATCCAATCCTTGGATCAAGAATTTGACTTTGCTTCAACAAACCCGATAAAACCAAAAGCCAAAGCCTACGCTATCTATGCTCCCAATGGATTGATGAAGACGTCTTTTTCAAAGACTTTTGAAGATCTCGCAAAAGGAAACGCACCTAAAGAAGAGCGCTATAACCGTCCATCAACGTATGTTGTTGAGTCGGATGGTAACGCTATTCAAAAGGAGGAAATCTATGTTGTTAAGTCGGAAATCGACATCAAAGCGGATAGTCCTGCCATCACAAATATTCTTGTAAACCCTGCAAGCAAGGCAAGATACGACGAGCTTCTTATCGACCTCGACAAGCAGAAAAACAAGCTCATCGGTTCTCTTCAGAAGTCATCGAAGGTCGCAAAAAAGGAAATAGAGCGAGAAATTCTTAACGACTGGGCTATAGGAGATTTCCCTACTTGCATTAGAACAATTAAAGCAACCACTGTCGAAGATGACTTGAGTCCATATGAATACAACACCATTTTTGACCCCAAAGCCATCGAAGTTCTTAAAAGCCAGGAATTCATATCAAAGGCGAGCGAATTCAATGAACGCTACCAAGAACTTTTTAGTCAAGCCGGAACGATTTACCAAAAAGGTGTCTTCAATCCCACGAAGGCTGAAACATCATTTACCACACTCGACAAGCAGGGATACTTTGCAGGAGGCCATCGTGTTCATCTGAGAGGTGAGTCAGACTCCATTGACAAAGAAGCCCTAAATCAGAAACTACAAGCAATCCATGCAAGAATTGATGGCGATGAGGAACTTAAAAAACTGCGCGCAAGCCTTGCCAAAAACGCCCAAGCTCAGGCACTAACCGATCTCATAGAAAGCCTTTCAGCGTCCCAGGTTGAATTTATTTTAGAGAAACTTCAACCTCGGAATCAGGCGCAGTTCCGCAAAGACCTTTGGTCCTACTACATCCAGAACAACACAGATGCATCAACTTACCTTGAGTCGTATGCTGCAAACAAAGAAGAACTTGAACGCATTGAAGCAGATGCTGCGCTGGCCGCGCCCAGATGGACTGAAGCTGTTGAGCTTTTCAATGATCGCTTTGTAGATATGCCCTTTACTCTCACAATATCCAATCAAACACAGGCTGTACTAGGCAAAGAAAAAGCCGAGCTGAAATTTACTTTCAGAGATGGCACCGATATGGTCGAATGGAAACGATCTGAACTTAAAACTCTCAGCCAAGGTGAAAAACGCGCCCTCTACCTCCTCAATTTTATTTTTGAAGTTGAATCCAGAAAACTGGCAAACCAAGAGACAATTTTTATTATCGATGATATTGCCGATTCATTTGACTACAAAAACAAGCATGCCATCGTCCAATACTTGGACGACCTTTGCAACACCGGATATTTTTACCAGATCATTCTGACCCACAATTTTGACTTCTTCAGAACTCTCGCAAACAACTTTGTTCACCGAGATAGATGTCTTATGGCCAACCGCAACAGTTCCTCCATCACGCTTGCCAAAGCAGAGGGAATCAAAAATTACTTCATTGGAAAATGGAAAAACAATGTAGCGACTAGTGATTGCATTCTTTGTGCAACTATTCCATTTATTCGGAACTTGATTGAATACACCAAGGGAGAAAGTGACCCTGATTATCTGACGCTTACCAGTCTTCTGCATTGGATGAATAATACAGACACAATTACTGTTGGTGAATACCTGACAATTTACAATAGTCTATTTGGAACAAGTCACGATTCTAGCAACACTCGATCCATGAAGGATTTACTTTTCACAAAAGCGAATGAAATTTGTGCTCACTCTACACATGATGGATTAAATCTGGAAGACAAAGTATTGCTGTCTATCGCGACACGCATGCAAGCAGAGATATTTTTGACTACCGAGCTTCGCAGGCTAAAAAGAGATTCAAGCTACTGGTTTGAGGGAAAGGAACAGTTCGGCAACCTTATAAAAGAGTACTCAGCTCTAACTCCTTCTGCACGCGAACTGCGCACACTGGAAAAAGTTAGTATCACAGTGAGTTCCAACATCCACCTAAACTCGTTTATGTATGAGCCAATTCTTGATCTAACAATTGACCACCTAATTAGCCTTTACAATGAAGTCTGTGGATTATCCCATATTTAAAGACTTCGAAGAAGTCACACCTTGAAGAGGCATAATCTGAAATGGATACCAACCAGCCCCATGGACTCCGACCGCCCGGAAAGCCTGGGCGGGCGGGTCATGGGGGCACCCCGTTAACTCAAATGACAGAGGACAAGGTACTGTGCCGATTATGAGCCGACCAAATGGGCCGTGTTTAAGAGGAGCTGTGGGCATATATACGGAGGAGCAACAATGCGAAGGGGAATGATAAATTTGGTGCTGGGGCTGCTTGCTGCTGCCGTGTTGTGTCTGGCAGGCTGCGGCGGTTCCGGCGGGGGCGGAGCTGTGGCAACCGTTTATGGGACTGCCTCTGAGGGGGCGTTGATTACGGGGCAGATTGTAAAACTCAAGGATGCCGAGGGGAGGTCAGCTCTGGATGCAACCACCGACCCGGTTGACGGCAGTTACTCGATTGACGTCACCGGCCTAACGGCGCCATTCCTGATAACGGTTCACGGCAACAACGGTTACTACCTGTCTCTTGCCCCAACTGCCGGCAAGGCCAATATCAACCCGATAACCACCAGCGTCATTGCCCTTGCCTCCGGTGCAGCAAACCTGCCGACACTGTTCTCCAGCTTTACCCCTGAGCAGCTTGCTGCCATCACCAGCGGCTATAGCGCCAAGTGTGCCTTGCTGACTGCATCGCTGCGAGCGGTGCTGCCGAACGGCATTGGAGTCGATGACTATTTT
The DNA here is from genome assembly GCF_018476885.1 of Geoanaerobacter pelophilus. Taxonomy (NCBI): domain Bacteria; kingdom Pseudomonadati; phylum Thermodesulfobacteriota; class Desulfuromonadia; order Geobacterales; family Geobacteraceae; genus Geoanaerobacter; species Geoanaerobacter pelophilus. Next base: position 148,285 of record NZ_JAHCVJ010000002.1, on the reverse strand, counting down.
ACCGGCACTATCACGCCGGGCAGCGGTATGGATGGACTGTTTGATAGCTATCGGATCTCGGTAGATCCTGTTTCCGGGATCCTGGTCAAATCCAATGACGCCGCTGCTGGTACACTTCTGTCAATTCCGGTTGCCGCCATTAACGCCAACAACAACGACCCGCTTCCCCGAATAACCACCCGTACAGTGTCGATATCTGCGACCGGCACCAATGTTTGGACGGTCTATGGCTGGGGATTGGACCGGATCGGCGGCATTTCCTTGTCCATCAGATACGAGACTGCCTTGGGGAACCCTGTGGTCACTCCGGGGAGTGTGTTATCCGGGGCACTGACCTCAGCAAATACGACGATTCCTGGGAAAATCGGATTTGTAGCAGCAAAATCAACTCCGTTTAGCTCCTCATCCGGAGATATTGTGACGATTACTTTTGGCAGCGGGACCGGTAAAGTAACCGGGATGACCGTTACGTTAGCCACTGCGGATGATAATCCTACGGTTGTTCCGGCTATTCCAAATATTATCGATCCAGCTTCTCCTGAAGTCTCAACACCGGTCCCTTCGACCGAAGGCTATGCCGCTCAAGCGGGAATCTGAAACGAGTGGCAAGCACAACAAAAAAGCGCCGCTCCTTTTAGGGCGCGGCGCTTGGCGTTTACGGTAAATTCTGACGTTACTTGGGGACCTTTTCCCAGTCTTCGAGGAATTTCTTGATCCCGGCGTCGGTCAGTGGATGCTTGGCGAGCTGCAGCATGACGCTGTAGGGGATGGTGGCGACGTCGGCGCCGATCATGGCTGACTGGAGGACATGGACCGGGTTGCGAATGCTGGCAACGATGATTTCTGCAGTGTAGCCGTAGTTGTCGAAGATGGTCCGGATTTCTTCGATAATCCCCATGCCGTCCTGGGAGATATCGTCGAGACGGCCAACGAACGGCGACACATAGGTAGCGCCTGCCTTGGCTGCCAAGAGCGCCTGCATCGGGGTGAAGATCAGGGTGACGTTGGTCTTGATCTTGAGCTTGGTCAGCTCTTTGGTTGCCTTGAGCCCTTCTGGGGTCATCGGCACCTTGACCACGATGTTCTTGTGGATCTTTACCAGTTCCTTGGCTTCTTTGATCATTCCCGGCGCGTCAAGAGAGATGACTTCGGCCGAGATCGGTCCGTCAACAATGGAGACGATCTCTTTGATCACGTCCTTGAATTTCCGCCCGGACTTGGCAATCAGCGACGGGTTGGTGGTGACGCCGTCAACCAGTCCCAGCTCGTGGGCTGCTTTGATTTCGTTTACGTCTGCTGTGTCGATAAAAAATTTCATTTTCCCTCCGGTTAGAAGCGTGCCTTTTCCGCAATCTCGGCGTTGCCTGCGTCATCGCTTGTGCGACGTAGCAATACTACGTCTCCGTGCTCTTCCTTGGCGCCTTGACCTAGCGAAAAAATCGCGTTTCTTGTGTTTTAGTTATGGTAGCTACTTATGCTCTAATTGATCTCGATATTTCTCCAGGCACTCCATGGAACAGAAATAGATCCGCTCCCCTTCGACGGTGCCGACAATCGCGTCGTCCTTGGCCACGTAGACTCCGCAGACCGGGTCGCGCACCGCTTCCTCGCCCGGCTTGGCAACCGGTTCTTCGGTCTTGCGGTTGGCAATGAACCCTTTGACAATCTTGAAGCCCACATAGATCAGGATCAGCCATATCAGCATGCGCATCGAATTTACCTATATCTTCTTAACAGTTCCGGTATCCGGGGCAGCGCGGAGCAGTTGCCCTACTTTTTTGCAGAGGCCCGGGTGAACGGCATCAGGTGCGATTTCTTGCAGCGGTACCAGGGCAAAGCGTCGCTCATGAAGCCGCGGATGGGGGATGACCAGATCAGGGGTGTCGAGCACCAGGTCATCGAAGAGCAGGATATCAAGATCCATGCGGCGCGGCCCCCATCGTTCTTCGCGGGTGCGGCCAAAGACCTCGCTTTCTATCCACTGGAGCCTGGCAAGCAGTTCTGCCGGTTCCAGAGGCGTTTCCAGGCAGAGCGCCGCATTCAAAAAGTTGTCCTGGGGAGGGCCGACCGGCTCGGTCTCGTAGAAACCTGAAAGCGCAGTTATCCTCGATCCGGGTAGTTTGCCGAGCTCTGCCACTGCCCTGAGCAGATGCAGTTCCCGGTCGCCGATGTTTGATCCGAGGGCGATGTAGACCGTGTGAATCACGTGCGGATTAGAGCATAAAAGAGAGGATTTTTCAACCGTTACTGGAAGAGGATCGCCAATGGACAGCAAGCCAGACGGTTTGGGCCTGCGGATCGGTCCAGGTGACTCGGTGCCTTGTGCGGGAAGGGATCAGCAGGTAGTCGCCCGGCTTCATCCTTGTGGGAGAGGCATTGTCGCCGAGCTGTAGTTCCGCGCCTCCGGAAAGCAGCAGCACCCATTCATCCCAGTCCTGGTCATACCACTCATCAGCGGTGGTTGTCTGCCCCTGGGAGATGATCCGCTCGATCCGGACCTCTCCCTGCTGGCACAAGGTATGGAAAACCTCGCTGGCTGATGCGTCCGGGAGGTGGGCGAAGATGTTTTCCAGACCCTGGCTCATAAGTTACTTACTGGTGGCAGGGGTTTCCGGCTGGACGATGATCTCTTCCAGTAGCGGCTTCTGCTCCGCATCCGGTTCCGGTGCAACAGGGGTCGGCGCCGGTTTCACCGGGGGCGAGGCAACTTCCTTCGGTTTCGGCTGGGTGATTTCGCTTTGCTCCGGCGGCGCCGCTTTTTTGGACTCTGCCTGCAACTGGCCCAGTGCTTTCTTGAGGGTTTCGTTTTCTGCCTGAAGCTTCTCCCGAAGCTCTTGGTCAGTGTTCAGCTGCTTCACTTGAGCGGCAAGGGCATCACGTTCCGCTTTCAGGGCGGCCAGCTCTTTGCCCACCTTGTCGTTTTTGGCAAGATCGTCCTTGAGCCGGGCGATCTCGCCCCGCAGGTCATCGAAAACCTTGACCTTTGCTTTAACTGCGTCCGCCTTTTTATGCAAAACCGCCAGCTCGGCTTCGGTTTTGGCTCGCTCAAGCCGCGAATCGGCCAATTTCAGGGTCAACTCCACCAGTGTCGCCTGGTGACGGATCTCTTGCTCGGCTTCGTCGGCGAGCCCGCCAAACATCTTTTCCCCTTGCTTGAGAGCTACTGACGCCTTGTCGAGATATCTCAGCGCTGTATCCAGATCTGCAGTGGCGGCCTTGTTTGCCCCGGCTTTTTCCCGCATCTGTTCCACCGCAGTTTGGCTTTTTTCGATCAAAAGCCGCGAGCCCTCGCGGTCAGCGGCAAAGGAAAAGGTTGATCCAACAGAAAAGGTTATCAAGGCAGCTGCAATCGCAATTCTCATATCACTTCTCCTCTCCCTGAAGATACCGCTCCAGTTGGGCTTCGAGCTTTTTCAGCTCCACGCGTTGCACCGCCACCTGTTCCAGCAGTTCCCGTTCCGCCCCTTTTGCTTCGGCAATGGTCAGCAGCAGGGTTGCCAGCTCTATCTTCTGTTGGCTAAGCTTGTCATTGCCGACTGCGGTCGCGGCCTGGGCTGCCGCAATGGCAGCCACCGCGTCCTTGAGTGAATCAGCGGCGTATTCCGAGATTTTACCTGACTTGGCCTCGCTAGCCTTTTCCTCAAGTTGCTTCAGCCGGGCCGCTGTACCTCCGGAAACCGCTTCAGCCCATGCGGGGCCGTTGGTTAAAGCCAAAGCCAGCGAGAGTAAGAGAACTGATTTACGCATGCAAAACCTCCACTCATAAAAATGTAGATTGTATGATAACACAACTCGTTAACCTGGCAAACCCGGCTATTTGCAGGGGTTTACCCCTTCGCATGGCACGGCGGTCTGGCACAGGCCGCAGCCGGTCTGGTTGACGCCGTAACTTGGGCCCACCTGCTGCTGGGCAGTGATATAGACATGCTCCCGGCAGAGGTTTTTGTCGTGTCCCTTGCTGGAGAGCGCTTTCACCGGGCAGCGCGGGATGCAGACCCCGCATCTGCCAACGTTGTGATAGAGGCAGTTGTCATAGACCCCTTTGAGCTGGCCTGGTGAAGCCGGTAGCTCGATGGCCGCGACAACGCTGCCGAGGCGGTGGGCAATGCCGCGTTCACTGATAAAGCCGTCATTGAGGCTGAAGGTGCCCAGTCTCGCTGCATAGGCAACGTGTCGCTCCGACCAGGTGGAGGTGAGCCCGCCAAGCGAAGCATTGGCTTTGTTCCAGCCGTCAACCAGCAGCGGAGCCGCAGCCTTGATGCCGCGGGACGTTAACCACTCCACGACCTGACGCCGCAGCTGGGAGTTGAATATTTCGCCGAAATGCCTGGTAAGTGCCCATTCCCGTGACGGGAAGAGTTTTTCCCGGCGGTTGCTCAGCCTTACGGCGCTGTTGATCGGCAGCACCCAGGAGATGACTGAAAGCGGAGTAACCTGGGTTCCGAATCCCGCCTGTGCCATCACCTCATTCGGCAGCCAGTGAAAAGGGCCGACGATCTCTTTGTACTGCAGGAACAGCGGATCGTTTCCTGCTGCCACTCCTATCAACGGCTCGTCAAAATAGCGGCCACCGCCCGGCATTTCGTTGCCCGGCGAGGTGCTGACTGTCTGCTTGATCGCTGCTGCTAGCTCTGCCAGGATGTTACCAGGAGTCATGCGGTCACTCCTTTCAATGGCCGGTCACAGTGCGCGAGACTAGGGTGTTGCCGGAAATTCAAAGTTGTTAACCCAGAAAAACCCATCTTCGCCATTTTCCACGGCGCGATAACTGTAGACATTACGGAGGATATCGCCCGGTTGCGGTTTCAGCGGCAACTCGATGACAAATGCCGCGGTTTCATACTGTCGCAGCTCGGAAGGGTGAACGAGCAGTTTCGTGGTTGCCTTCTCTGTACCGTTTTGCGACAGAAGGGACACGGTGAGCGTGAGGTCGTTGACCGCGAAGTAGCGGTTATTCTTGGCATATCCATCCAGCAGCAGGGAATCCGGACCGGTTTTCTGGTTCCAGCCGAAGGTTATGTCGTAATTGGCGCGAAGCTGCTGATATTCAGCAGGGTTGATGGCTTTATACCCGGCCGACTGGCAGCCGGTAAGCATTGAGACGGACAAAATAAGTGTCGCCAGCATGACTATTGCTCTCATAATCTCCTCCTTTACAGGTTTCCTCCCCGGCGATGAAAGCCTTTTCTGGATCTGAAGCTCGATGTCGGCCAGATACTTACTTCTTTTTCTAATTATAGCACAGGCTGGCAAACAGGTGAGATTATGAGCTCCTCTTCATGGTGCTGGTCGTGCTATAATTAACTCACAGGAGAGCGATGTGCTAAGGGGGTGAAAGTCATGAAAGGTGCGATGTCTCCAAAGGCAATGACCGGGATGAAAAGCACTGCCCCGATGCTGGCCAGGCATGAGCGGATGATCCGCCGGGCAACCAACCACAATCTGCATGTTATTACCCATCACGGCAAGATCATGGTGGGACGGAAGGGGAGAGCATCCTGACGTGCCGCGTTGCTTGCCGGTACTTGAAAGAGCCCGAACTCACTCGGGCTCTTTTTTTGTCATGACAATACCGCCCAACAGCTCCTGCTCACGGCAGCACCACCAGCACAACGCCGCCGGCCAGTACCACCAGGTTGCAGATAGCAGACACTCCGTGGAGTTTCGAGAACTCTTTGCGGAGCGGGTGATCCTTGGTCGTCGTTTCAAATGAGCCGATCTGCTGCTTCAATGCAGCGGCTTTGGGTTCGACATAAAATGCCTGGAACGATGTTACCAGCAGCATGACAACGATCAGCACCAGCGGCGCTTTCTGGCCGAAGCCACGCCCTAGCAGGCGGCACACCAGGGCAATAACGCCGCAGGCCATCCCCCAGCGGAAATATCCGGGGAAAAGGTTGCCGACAATCCGCCCGGCAATGTCCCGACTCTCGGTCTTGAACAGGATCGGCGTCAGCATGAGGGTAAAGATGGCGTTTCCCCCGGCCCAGAGGGCTATGGCGAGTCGATACACGGTTTCAGCAAACTTCATTACTGCCTCCTTGATGGTAAATAGATCAGGTAGCTGGTTATTCCTATGGCAATGGCGATGAGCAGCACCCGCAACCAGGTGGCTTTGATGACCAGAAACGCTGATATCGGGATGGTCACCCAAACCATGGAGATGGCTGTAATCTTTGCCCGGATTGGAATCCCGGATCCGTCAACATAGCCCTTGATCAGGGGGCCGAGCCGGTCATGTTCTAAAAGCCATTGATGGAATTTTTCGGAACTGCGGGCAAAACAGGCTGCTGCCAACAGCAACAGCGGTACTGTGGGGATCAGTGGCAGGAATATCCCGATTATTCCCAAGGCTGTCGAGGCAATTCCTGCACAGACTAAAAACCAACGCACCACCGGGTTCCTGCGGTTTGCGGTTCTGTGTGGTGCTGAAGGATTGCTGGTATCGGTAATGGTCACGTCGGATCGTCCTAAAAATGGTGTCGTTGTCAGCAAGGCAGGCTATGCATGGCGTGTTGGCAATGGCTTTTATTCGGCCATCTTTCGCCGGAAAATCCAGACTGCCGCGATAAAGGCAATCAGGGCAGTGGTATAGAGCAGGGCGAGAAAGCCGAACATGATCTTGCCGTTTACCAGGGCCTGGCGGGCCCCCTCAAAGAGCGCAGTTGTGGGGAGGCCCCTGACGAAGTGCCCCAGCGGCTCAGGGTAGGAGGACAACGGGAAAAACAGCCCTGACATGAAGATCAGCGGCATGATGAACACTGCTTCAACCCGGCCGATGGTCTCGGGTTTGTCCATCAAGGTGCCGGAGATGACCCCGGCGCAGGAGAAGAGCACGGAACCGGGTACCAGAAACAGGAGGTACGTGGCAAGATGGCTCGGCGGGAAACGGAACGGGGTGATCAAGGAGATGACCAGTCCCACAGCGATCCCTTTTACCAGGCCGTGGGTGAACCCGGAGAACAGCTTGGCGCAGACAATGCCTGATACCGTTACCGGCGTCACCCGGTATGATTCGATGGTGAATTGCACTCGCCGGTGAAACCAGAGGCTCCAGACGCTTTCACTGTAGGCGGCATTGACGGCGGTCATGGTGATCAGGCCGGGAGCGATGAACAGGCTGTACGGAATCCCTTCCACCAGGCCGATGTAACCTTTCATGCCGATGCCGAAGGCCAGATAGATGGTCAGCGGGTAGGCGACGACCGCCACCATCTCGGACATGATGCTGCGCCGGAGGACCAGCATGTCCCGGCGCCAGATGGCAAGTGCCCCGGACAGGCTCATTCGCGCACCCCTTTTCCGGTGAGAGAAATGAACACCTCTTCGAGGGTCCGTTCCTTGAGGGAAATCCGCCTGATCTCGTTGCCGGCCAGTGCCGCAACCATGGCAGAGAGGCATTCCCAGTGCTCCAGCTCGATGGTTGCCTTGTTGCCGTTCAGAGTGAGATTGCGAATACAGGAGAGTTCGCCTAGTGTTGCAGCAAAGGCCTCGGCTGCACCTCCGAACTCAACTTCGTAGAGGGCGCCGCCGGTCAGGCGTTCCTTGAGTTCTGCCACGCTCCCCAGGGTGATCAACCTGCCATGGTCCATGATGGCGATTCGTTCGCAGAGCTGATCTGCTTCTTCCAGGTAGTGGGTGGTGAGGAAGATAGTCATGCTGCCTGATATGGATTTGACATAGTCCCAAACCGCATGGCGTGACTGTGGGTCGAGACCGGTGGTCGGTTCATCAAGGAACAGTATCCGGGGCTGGTGGATCAGGGCCCGCGCCACTACCAGCCGTCGTTGCATCCCCCCGGAAAAAGTGTCGGGGAAGTCCTTTTGCCGCCCGCTAAGTCCGAATAACTCCAGCAGTTCGTCAATCCGCTTGCGGCTGTCAGCCCCCGGCATGCCATGCAGCCGGGCATGGAGTTCCAGGTTCTCCCGTGCCGTCAAGTAGCGGTCCAGGCTGTTTTCCTGGGGAACCACACCGATCAGTCGCCGGATTTCCTGACTGTGGGCCGCGGTATCAAGCCCTTCCACAAAGGCGGTGCCAGATGTGGGGCGCATCAGCGTGGTGAGGATCCGGATCAGGGTCGTCTTGCCGGCGCCGTTGGGGCCGAGCAGCCCGAAAATGCTTCCCTGCGATACTTCCAGATCAAAGGCGTCAAGCGCAGTCAAGCTGCCATACTGCTTGGTAAGTGCTTGGGTCGATATGGCTGAGGTCATGGTTCTTTCTTGCCGCTTCTGTTTTTGTCACCTTGACGGTGCGTCAGGTTGCGGTAATCATACACGTATAAAGGTTATCAGACAATGGTTACCGGAGGCTTGATGGACCAGGCGGTTTATGCCCGGCGCAGAATGGTGAATCTCCTGCAGTCAGCAATTATAATGGCTGGGCTTGCCGTTGTATTGCTGCTGATGGCATGGCTTTTTGCCGGGCTGCCAGGTGTGGTCATGGTCTGCGTTGTTGCCTTGCCGGCACTGGCTTTCGGTGGCAGGCATGCCCCGGCCTTGGTGCTGAAGATGTACCGGGCTGTTCCGGTGGAGCGCATCCAGGCGCCTGCTCTCGGCGATCTCCTGGAAAAACTGACTATCAACGCCGGGATGTCTGAGCCACCTCTCCTTTACTACATTCCGAGCAGAGCGGCTTTGGCGTTTTCCGTCGGCCTGGGACGTAGCGGCGCCATTGCGCTAAGCGACGGCATGTTGCGCCTCCTTACCTGGCGCGAACTGGTTGGCGTGGTTGCCCATGAAGTCTGTCATATTGCGAGTCACGATACCAGGGTCATGGGGATCGCCGACCTGGCAAGCCGCATTGCCGCGGCTATTTCACTTGCCGGGCAGCTGCTCATTTTCATCAATCTCCCTGCGTACCTGTTCAGCGACCACGCGCTGCCCTGGTTCCCGCTGTTTATAATGGCTGCAGTCCCATATGTCATGACTATGTTGCAGTTGGCCCTGTCCCGTTCGCGCGAGTATGAGGCTGATCTTGCCGCTGTTGGCTTGACCGGTGATGCCGAGGGGCTTGCTGCGGCCCTGGACCGGATCGAGCAGAATGAGATGCCGTTGGTGCGGCGCTTGTTTGTCCCTGGTGGGGGGATCGAGGTGCCTTCGGTGCTGCGGACCCATCCGGCAACTGCAGAGAGGATCAAGCGTCTCCTGGAGTTGTCAGGGAGATCTTCAGGACCTAAAGGGGCCGATACGGTGATTGCCCACGATCAGTACGGCAGGCCGGTGATTGTCGATGTGGAACCGCCGCGAAAATCTCCCCGGCGGCGGATCGGAGGGTTCTGGTATTAACCGGACCGATGATTGACTGGGCTAGCGGCCAGCGGCCTGCTGCTCTTCGGCAAGTGCTGTCTTTACCGCCTCATCATAGGAGAGCAGCGGCAGTGGTATGATGTCACGGATGCTGTGGTTGCGGCAGATCACCTCGTTGGCAAGCCCTTCGATGAGCGGCATGGAGACCGATGGCTTTACCGGGGTTATCAGGGCGACCCAGTACGAGGAGAGCCGGGGGGTCAACAATGGCACCGGTAGGATGAAGAGCTTCCTGTCGGCAAAGCTGGCAAACCGTTCCATCATTTCGCGATAGGTGAGAATATCCGGTCCGCCGATGTCAAAGGTTTTGCCAGTGGTCTCCTCATTGTCGAGGCACCCGGCCAGATATGAGATCACATCCCTTATGGCGATCGGCTGACAACGGGTTGAGACCCAGCGGGGGGTGATCATCACCGGCAATCGCTCCACCAGAGAACGAATCATTTCGAAAGAGGCGCTGCCAGCGCCGATGATGACTGCCGCCCGCAAAAAGGTCGTGGCAAAGGCGCCTTGTCGGAGAATTTCGGCCACCTCCAGCCTGCTGGCCAGGTGTTCGGAAAGGCCGTTGATTGTTTCGCCAAGGCCGCCGAGATAGATGACGCGGCGGATCCCGGCCTTTTCTGCTGCCTTGCGGAAGTTGTCCGCAGCTTCGCGATCGCGGCGTTCAAACCCTGCCCTGCCACCGGACATGGAGTGGACCAGATAGTAGGCGGTGTCTACCCCATCAAGCGCCTTCCCTAGGGAAAGCGGCTGCAGCAGGTCCCCGGCTACGGTTTCGCTGCCGGCAAACGCTGGGGGCGCGGAACCTCTGACCAGCAGCCGCAGCTTTTTGCCGCGCTCCAGCAGTTCTTTTACCAACCTGGTGCCGACAAAGCCGGTGGCGCCGGTGACCAGGATAAGTCGGTTATCAGTCATTGCTTCCCTCCAGAAATTCGAGAATGGCGGCAGCACAGGCTGCAGTTTCTTCCTCGTGAGGATTGTGCCCGCAAGCCAGGATTACCAGACCAGACCCCTGGATCTCTTGGTGCAAGCGTTGTCCGTTGCCAAGACGCACGACCCGGTCGTGTTGCCCCCAGATAATCAAGGTGGGGACGTCAACCAGCCCATGGTAAGGAGTAGCTGTTAATCGGTCTACCTGCCGTGCCGTGGCAAGCAAGGCGGCAATCGTGCCGGTGCCGCGGAAGCAGTCCATGTAGCGCGTGATTCGTGCCGGTGTTACCTGGGCTGGCTGCTGGTAGACATGCGTTAGATTATAGCGCACCATTAGCCGTAACGGTATCATGGTAAGGAGAAACCAGCCGAGTACCGGTTGGCGCAGCCAGCGGAAAAATCGCGGGAATGGTTGCTGGTAGGCGGCGGCATCGATCAGTACCAGCCGTGAAATGAGTGCTGAACGCCCGGTAGCTTTGGCCTTGTGCCAGGCAAGCAGGGCGATGCCCCCGCCGAGTGAGTGGCCGATCAGGGTTATGTTGCGCAACCCGAATCCTTCAATGACATCCAGAACCATTAAGGCCTGATCCTCCGGGCTGTAGGCATTGTCCCGCGGTTTGTCGGACCTGCCGCTCCCTTTGAGATCCAGCAGATAAAGCCGGTATCGGTCATGCGGGAAGTGCGGCGCGATCTCGTCCCAGGTAACCGAGGATGCGGCAAAGCCATGGATGAAGAGCAGCGACTGTGGGCCGTTGCCGCGGATGTCGCAGGAAAGCTTGGCGCCGATGGTAAGGCAGGACGGGCAGTTCATGTCATTTCTTTCAAGTAATGCATCTTGTATCATTTCCTCAACCGTGATAAAGAACCGGAATGCTCCCGGCTAACGGGAAATTGAGACAGGAGGAATGTTCAGTGAAAAAGCCTCAGATCATCTTCAAGTACCTGTTTGCAGAAGATTATAACCCGGTTTACGTTAACGGCGCGCATGGAGGCGTTTCGCCGCGTGGTGAACTGGTAGTCCACTTTTACCTGGAAAGGTCCGGTATCCCGGTGGCAATCACCCAGGAAATCAATGCGAACGGGACCATTGGCGCGGTAATCGACGAAGTCCCGGCAGATTTCAACCAAACCCTGTATCGGGCGGTTGAGTCAGGCATAGTGCTGAATTATGAAAGTGCCCGCACCATTCATGGCTGGCTCGGAGAGAGGATCAAGGAACTTGAGGCGCTCCAGCAGGCCAAAGAATCGATGCAGTTCACCGGAGCTGATCCCGCAAAGGATATCACTCACTGAACCTGTTGTCTGGTGGAAGCCTGTTTGAGGCTTCCACCACCTTTCATATGTCCAGCACAACCGTAGTTTTCCATACTCCCCCGGTTTTAACGACTTCAAAGAGATGCAAGGTAACTCCTTTCACGTCAACCTGTAACGGATGTCGTCCCGGATCGATCTTTTCCCCGGCCAGGGTCACTGCCAGTTCCAGCATGCCGTTTTCGTCTTTTATGGCAATGTTTATCACTCGCAGCAAGAGGCGATGGGTGTCCTTGATAAAGACCAGCTCCCCGAGAAAGTCAAAAAGCAGCATGTCGACAGCATCGTTTTCCAGTACCAGGGTCAAGGTCTCGCGTCGTGCAACCGTGGTCACGTCTGCCACCATTACGTTCAAGGTTGCTTCAGCTGCCTCGACAAACATCTCTTCCATAGTCGAGCCCCATGCCTCAAAGGCGATGTCGGCAGTGGCTACTGTTTCGAGAAAGCGGTACGGCATGGCTACCCCTTGATGTTGCCCATAGGAAGCAGTTTGACGATTCTTTTGCTGAGCCCTGCGAGTTCGGTGACAGCAGCCACTTCATCGATATCCTTGTAAGCTCCTCCAGCCTCTTCTGCCAATCCCCCCAGTGAATCGGTCATTATATAAATTCCCCGTTGTTCGAGCTGTTGCTGAAGTCTGTCTCCGCGGAACAGCTTCTTTGCCTGGTGACGGCTCATGGTCCGGCCACTGCCATGAGCCGTGGTGGCAAAGGTTGCATTGCTGCCCGTCATTCCGGAAAGCAGATATGATCCGGTCTCCATGCTCCCGCCAATAATAACCGGCTGCCCACTTTCCCGGTAACAAGCGGGCAGTTCCGGCGATCCTGGCCCCAGTGAGCGGGTGGCGCCCTTTCTGTGGACCAACAGTTCGCGGGGGGCACCGTCTATCAGATGGCGTTCAAGCTTTGCCGTGTTGTGGGCAACATCGTAGAGCATCCGCAGCCCCAGATCGAATGGATCGCGATGGAAGATGTCACTGAACACCTCGCGAATGCGGTGCAGGATCATCTGCCGGTTGGCAAAGGCCATGTTCACGGCGCACTTCATCGCTGCATAATAATCCTGGCCTTCCGGGGAGCGGAACGGGGCGCAGGCCAGTTCCCGGTCGGTGACGGATAGTCCGTATTTGGGCCCCATGACCTTCAGAAACCGCTGGAGGTAGTCAGTGGCAATCTGGTGGCCGAAGCCGCGGCTGCCGCAGTGGAACATGATGACCACCTGGTTGGGGATGGTGATGCCGAATGATCGGGCAATTTTCTGGTCTAAAACATTTTCCGGGCGAGCTACCTGAATCTCGCAGTAGTGGTTGCCGCTGCCGAGAGTCCCCAACTGCTCCAGGCCGCGCTCAATCGCCTTGTTGCTGACCTTGGCGCTGTCGCCACCGGTAAAGCATCCCCCCTCTTCGGTCAACTCCAGGTCTTCGGCAACGGCATACCCTTTTTTCAGGCACCAGCGCGAACCTTGTTCCGCAATATGCCGGAACTCGCTTTCCTTGACCTTCAGGGTGCCATGACAGCCAACACCGGTAGGGATTCGCGAAAAAAGCCGGTTGACGAGATCGTGCAGCCGCGGCCGAACCTCTTCTTCAGTCAGGTTTGTCAGCACCAGCCTCATGCCGCAATTGATGTCAAATCCTATCCCTCCGGGTGAGATCACCCCACGTTCGGGATCCATTGCCGCCAAACCTCCAATGGGGAAACCGTAACCCCAATGGCCGTCAGGCATGCAGTAGGAGTAGCCGGTAATTCCCGAAAGGCAGGCGACATTGGCGGCCTGTTCGAAGACTGCATCTTCCATGGCGTTGATCAGTTTTTCTGATGCGATAATCCGGGCAGGCACCAGCATCCCTTTTTTAAAGGTGACCGGCAGTTCCCAGGTGGTGGGGGAAATGCGGATGAGATCTTTGGGGAGTGGCATGGTTCGCCTCCTTTATATCATAGACATTCTACCTGAAAAATGAACAACGGCAGCGGAATGTTCACTTACAGTAGCACAAAAGCTCAATGGCGATGCCGCGGGATGGAGAGGCGCTGCAGAAGGATGGGGTAAGAGGCCCGGCGAGGATAGCAGACAGTGCAACGCTCAGGTTGCACTGTCTGCGAACATCAGCTAATTGGCAGTCACAGTAATAATCATGCTCTGTTCCACAGAGTTCCCCACGATATCGCTGACCCTGATGAGGACATTCTTTGCCCCAAGTTGGGCAGAGGTCGGTGTCCAGGAGACGAGGCCGGTAGTAGATACCGTCATGCCTGACGGCGCGGTCAAGAGAGTATAGTAAAAGCTGTCCCCGCTGAAAGGGTCGCTGATAGTCATTTGGTAATTGTATGCTGTCCCTTGACTGGCAGAGGTTTGCGGTGTCGAGGTGATCACAGGGGCATGGCTTGCCTCGTTAGGGCCGTAGGAACAGGTTGTCTTGGCATAAGGCAGAGTGGTCACGCTCTGTTCGGCGCTGTATGGCGAACGCTCGGTCCCTCTGTAGGAACGCACCCTGTAGTAATAGGTTTTTCCAGGTCGCAGGCCGCTCCGGTCGATATATGAAGTTTCATCGCCCTTGGTGATAGTTGCGATATTCGCCCAGCGACCGGAAGCCAGCTTAGTTTCAATCTCGTATCCTTCAGGGAGAGCACAACCGGACGGGATACAGACTGATCCATCGTAGGTCCATACCACTGTGACACTTGTCGGGTTTGCCGGAGTCAGTGAAGAGATGGCAACGTTCCCCAGAGTGAGGGTTATCACCGTTGCCTCGCTACTCGGTGTGGAGTAAAGGCCCGATGTATTCCAGGCCAGGACCCGGTAGAAATAGGTTGTGCCGGCCTTGAGCCCAGTATTCTGGTAGCTGGTGCCGGACTGTTCAATAACCAACTCCCAGTTGCCGCTTCCTTCCTTGCGTTCCAGCCGGTATTTCGTGGCATTCAGACTGGCGTTCCAAGTCAGATCCACGCGGGTATTGGATATGGCCGTTGCCGTTAATGCGACCGGTGCGGCCGGGGTCGTTGTGGTCGATTGCACGTTACTCGCCGTTGAATAGCCGTTAACGATATTCTTCGGCGAAACTCTGTAGTAGTAGACGGTTCCCGCCAGAACAGAGGTGTCGCAGTAGCTGGCAACATCCTTGAGAGTGCTGAAGGTCGTCGGCCAGGTGGTGTTGTCAAGGCTTCTCTCTATACGGTATCCTTCGTTGGCAGCCACATTGTTCCAGCTGAGGCAGATGTTGCCTGCCGTGATGCCGGAGAGCGGGTTCAGTGTCGGCGTGGCGAGCAGGGTGGTCTGGGTGGCCGGAGTGGTGGAGTAAGGGGAATCCCCGGAAGCGTTATAGGATCTTGCGCGGAAACAGTAGGCCGAGCCGGTGGTGAGGCTGCCGATGGTTACCGTGACGCCTGCTAGTGGATTTTCGGTGATCCCGGTCCAGTCTTCAGCTGAGCAACTTGCCGCTACCCTCGGTTTATACTGGTATCGGTAGCCGGTGGCACCGTAACTGGAGGACCAGGAGATGGTGACCGAGGTAGTGGAGGCCGGAGTGGCGGTCGGAGTGCCCGGCGTCGTCGGGATGGTGAGCGCGCTGGGGATTGCGCTGGTCCATATGGAGTTGCCGTTGCCCCATACTGCCTGGACCCGGAAAAAGTAGGTCGTGCCGCCGATCAGTCCAGGCACGGTACGTGACGTGACATTACCGGAGAAACTCCCGGGGCTGGTAAAAGTGCTGGCGGTGCTCCATTGGAGAGTGTAGCTGGTGGCTCCGGCGACTGCGGGCCACGAAACGTTGACGGTAGTCTGGGTTGCCCCTGACGCCGTGATGTTGGTAGGTGCCTGCAGGTAGGTGATGACGCGTGGCGCGGATACTCCGGCATTGTTGAACGCCTTGACTTGATAGCAATAGGTTGCCCCGGCGGTCAGCCCGGACGGGGTGTAGCTGTAAGTAGTGGCGGCAATGGTGCTCGGGGTGACGGCTGACCAGTCCTCAGTGGCACAGTCGGCTCCGGCCAGCTGCTTTTGATAGAGGTAGTAGCCGGCTTCACCGGGTACGTTTTCCCAGTTGATGACGCCGGCAGTCACGGTCATGGTGGCCGGGGTCCTGGGGGTGGTAGTGGCGTAGATCTCGTTGCTGTAGGCTGAGTAAGCCGACGTGCCGATCTTGTACCTGACTCGATACTGGTAGGTATTGCCAGCGGTCAGCGCCGGGGTGCCGTCGAGGTAGGTTACCGTGTCAGGGGCGAGCGGCATCGGCGTGGTGGTCAGGGTGGTCCAGGCGGTCCAGCCGGTCGGCGGGCTGGCCGGACTCTCTTCCTGGTTGTTCAATGTTCGTCGCTGGATCTCGTAACCGCTCTCGCCGGTGGCGTCGGCCCAGGTGAGTTGGATAGCAGTGGCCGATTGCGGAACAACCGATGACAGGCTGGTCGGGTTGACCGTGGTAGTGGCCGGCGTGGCCGTGGATGTTGAGCTGCTGAGGCCGTTATAGGCATAGACCTGGAAGTTGTAGGCAGTGGCCGGGGACAGTCCGGTAACGGTATAGGTGATGGTGTCCTTGGCAAGGGCCAGGTTCAGCCGCACTCCGTCCTTGATGATGTCGTAATTGGTTTCCCCGAGGATATCAGTCCAGGTGAGGGTTACCGAGTTGTTGGAGATGTTAGAGGTGGTTGGCGCAGCCGGTGTGGGAAGTACGGTAGTGGCTGTCCGCTCCGGAGAGCTGAAGGTAGAGTTGGCGCCAGTCAAAAGCCCCTGCATCCGGAACTTGTAGCTGCGGCCGGGGATGAGCGAAGTGACATTCCCGGAGACCGAGTTGGTCGCGAAGGCGGTGACGTTCGTCCATCCTCCCCAGTAGGCGCCGTTGACATCGGCGCAGGAGACGGGGTCGGTATTGGTGCAGGCGGCGTAGGATGCCTGGTAGTTTGATTCGTTGCCGTTGGGGCTGTTGTTGGTATCGGTCCAGCCCAGGGCGACCGTGGTGGTGTTAGTGCCGGTTGCCGTATTGAGGGTCGGCGCCTGGAGCAAGGTGGTGGCCGACACCTCGGCGCTGTAGGCCGAGTCGCCGGAAGCATTGCGCCCTTTCAGGCGGTAGTAAAACAGGGTGCCGGAGTACAGCCCGGTGTCGTTGTAGGTGATGCTGTTCTGTGCCAGGTTGCTGCCGACCTGGCTCCACGTTCCCCCGGTGCCGGTTTTGCGCTCCAGGATATACGCCGTTTCGGTTGCCAGATCGGTCCAGGCGAGGTTGATCTGGCTTGACGATACGACCACGGGGGCACTCATCACCGGTACTGAGGGGAGCGATTGCTCGATGTAGGGGGAGTCACCGACAGCGTTGGACGCCTTGATGCGGTAGTAGTAGACCGTGCCGCCGGTGAGACCGGTGTCGCTGTGGGTGGTTACATCGGCAGCCTTGGAGGTCAGGACTGTCCAGCTACCGGCAGCGCCGACCTTGCGTTCGATGGTATAGCCAGTCTCGCCGAAAACATTGGTCCAGGAGAGATTGATCTGGGTGGCAGAGACGGCAGTCAGGGTCAGCGGGGCCGGGGCGAGCGGCTGCGTGTCGGTCTGCACGTATTTCGTCTCAGTCTCCCCGGCATAGGCGGTTACCCGGTAGCAGTAGCTGTTTGTCGGGGTGACGGTACTGTCGGTGTAAGTGACCTGGTTAGCTAGCGGGCTTGCCAGCAGGGAGAAGGATAGGGTCGCTGAACTGCATGCCTCGGCCTTGCGGTAGATCCGGTAGCCGTCCTCCGCCAGAGAGTTGTCGCTCCAGGTGAGGGTGACGCTGGCGTTGGTGGTGGCGGTTGTTACCGGGTAGGGGGGCTGGAGGGTGGCACCCGACATCTTGAAGACCAGGTAGTCGGCATTGAGTGACTCGTTTTCGCTGTAGCCGGCCATGAACGCCTCGCCCAGGCGGTTGACGGCAACCGAGGATGCTTCGGCCATATACCCCTCGGTGTTTGGGTCTGTTGTCCACTCCTCTATGCTGGGGATCGCAGTTCCGTCGAGGATTGTCCCATCACTTTTGATTCTGAATGCCAGGGCTGAGGTGTTGGTCCAGTCGGTTGTGCTTCCGGCGACAAAGATATTGCCCGAGAGGTCCGTACTCATCGATTTCAGCTCTTCGTCGGTATCCGGCCTCAGGATGGTTTTCGACCAAACTTCATCACCGTTTGCGTTGTAACGGATGACATGAAAATCATCATCGTTGTTCCGGGTAGTTCTCGTTCCGGCTACTGTTACGGACGATCCGTCGATGGGGTCGACCGATATCGCGGCCGCCCAGTCGTTGCCGTGCGCCGGCCCGTCGTATGGATTCCCCCAGAGTCTTCTTTTAGGTGCTACATTGGCCCCATCGTACTTGATGGTGTAGAAATCCCGACCGTTGCTGGCGGTGGTGACAAAGCCGCTCACATACGGATTGCCGGCCGGGTCGATGGCCAGAGCCAACCCCTGATCATCGCCATAGCCGCCGTTATAAAGATCTTCCCAGATCTGCGCGCCGGTGGCGCCATTGTATTTTGCGGTATAGATGTCGAAATTGCTGCCGTTATGGCTGGTCCCGGTAATGAAGATGTCGCCGTTTTTGTCAAAGACAACAGCCGAAGGGATATCGTCTCCCAACTTGTCGATGATTACCGGGATCCATGCACGGGTGCCGTTGGCTAGGTATTTGATGAGATAAATATCCTGATTGTTCCGGGAATTCCTGCCGTAGCCCACTACCGCAATGTTATTGTTGGCATCGGCGCTGGATGATATGGCCGTGGCCCGGTCATCGATTCCTCCCGGCCCGTTGAACTGGTCCTCCCAGGCAAAGTCCTCTCCGGTGGACGGGTATTTAATGGTGAAGATGGAGTTGATGTTGCCGCCGGCCTGCGCTAAGAACAGTTCGGAGTGTCCTGAAACCAGGACATCATTGTTTTGGTTGATAAAGAGGCAGGTCGGCACGTCCAAGCCGTTCTGGGCGCTGTCGTAGCGGTCGTTCCAGAGCTGGCTGAGCGACCGGTCGAACTTCATGGTGAGGTAATCGAGTCCGCCGCCGCTGCCCGGGACCCCTTCAATCATCTCCTTGCTGTCGCTGTATCCGGTCACGACCGGATTATTGTCCGGTCCGACTGCTATTACTTTGGCAAAGTCGTCGCCGTTGTAAGTGCTGTCAAAAATATAAGGAGTTGTGTTCGGGATAAAGTTGATGTACTGCGCGATGGTCCGGGTCGTGTTGCTGAAATGGGAGGAGTTGTTTGCGTTGAATGCCCTGACCCGATAGTAATAGAAGGCATCGGCAGTAATGGTGGAGTCGGTATAGCTTGTCGAGCCCACTGGCAGCGGATCGATCGGCAAGTCGGCGAAATTGGTGCACCCCCAGCCGGTACAGCGCTGAATGATGAACCCGGTCTCAACAGAGTGCAGGTAATCCCATGATAAGGTCACGGAGCTGTTGCTGGTAAGGGTGGCTTTAAGGTTGGTCGGAGGATTGATGAGATCCGGATCGTATTTGACCACGTGGTAATCAAGGCCTGTGACCGCTGAGTCGGTCCAACCTGCCACCAACACGTTGCCTGCGGGGTCAATCCCGATCCCTATGGTGCGGTCGTTCCTGCCGCTGGAGACATCCATTCCGACTTGCCATAGTTCGGTCCCGTCGCTTTTTCTGTATTTGACGGTTTGATAACTGTCGTTGTTATTGTTGGAGATTGTGTAGCCGGTGACAAACAGGTCCCCGCTTTCATCTACGACGATCCCAGTGGCTGAAGCGATATCATCATTGCCGTTGTAAGAGTTGAAATTCTTCTCCCAGGCGATGACCGGGGTTTTTACCTGCGGGTCGGCGGGATCGACATATTTTGCCGTGTAGAAGTCGTGCTTTGCATTAAGTGTCCAGGTATATCCGGTGACATAGACTCCGGAAGCGTCAACAGCCAGGCCGGTAGGCTCGTCGTCAAAGGCGCCATTGAAGACCTGCTCCCATATTACATCACCGGTCGTGGCAGAGTATTTGGCTGTGTAGATGTCCTTGTCCAGATTGTTGACTGTTACCCCGGTGACAACCACGTTGCCGAGCGGATCAAAAAGGACCTGCTCGCCCATATCATCCTTGCTGCCGCCCTGTGCCGAGGTTGCATAGCGCTTCTGCCATGATGTCTCTGCTGCGATGTCGTAACGTATCGTCAGGATATCGTAGTCGCTGCCGTTCCAGGAGCGGCCGGTAACAGCAACCTTGCCGTTCCTGGCGGCAATAGACTCTGCAATGTCGTCGCCGTTGGGGTGCCCATAGATAGCTGTCCAGTTGGGGGTATTTGAGTTGTCGATCCGGCCGTCTTTGGGGTATCTGAGGATAATGTAGTCGAGGTTGCCCTGGCTGTTCTGGGTATAGCCGGCAACGAATACATCGCCGTTCTCGTCGGTGGTCACCGCCATGCCACTGTCTATGCCGCCGGCTGCTCCGTCGTAGGTATGCTGCCAGATGACGGTGCCGTTGGCTCCGTTGTATTTTATGGTGTGCATGTTGTTGTTGGTGCCGGTTGTGCCGTCAAGGACACGACCGGTGACAATGATGTTGTCATCCTTGTCCACAGCGATGGCATTGGCCTGATCACTGCCGCCGATCTTGTCGAAGTGGGCCCGCCAGGCAACGCCGCTACCATCGGACTTGAACTTTACCGTCCAGAAATCGTTGTCCGTGTCTCCGTTAAGATTGCGATAACCGGTGACGATGACATTGCCGCTGGAATCTACTACGGAACGGCGAGCCTCCTGCTTGCCGGCCTGGGAATCCTGACTTTGCCAGATGACGTCACCCCCGGCCGCGAAGAGCTCGCCTGCCCCGATGGCCAGAAACGATGCTGCGGCTATGGCCGGCAAGAGGAGTGACCGCAATCCTCTTAAGATGGTGCGGCAGGTTTTTCTATGATCAAGTAGGTTCATTGGCGAGCCTCCGGGTGTATTGGATGCAGTCACGTCGTTTACGGCACTGTCGGCCATGGTGTCTTCAGGTTCCAGTAGTTTTTATTCGGCCAGGTCCCGCTGGTGTGGCAAGCGATGCCTGCCTCATAGGTGGCGGAGTTGCCTAGCAGATCGCCGTTCGGGTACCCTCGATACTGACCATGGCTCCCCGCATACGAGACTTGGCTGCTGGCCTTCCAGGGAACCCCTCCGGATGCCCGGTTGCCTCGGTGCTGGTAGTCGAGGCAGTTGGTCTGCATCAGCCGTGGCAGGCCGGAGTTGTGCGGCTGGTGGCACTTGGAGCAGGTGTAGTTGTGTTCAGTGTTGGCACCCCAACCCTTGACCGATTCGTGGATCCGGTCGATGCTTTTCCACCCCTTGTCCTTGTTTATGCCATTGGTAAGGCTCGACTTGGCGTGGCACTGGAGGCAGAGCCCGGCAAATTTGCTGTCGTCCTCACTGATTTTTCCGCCGGCTCCGAAGGTGTTCCGGTCGATTCTGTGGTTCGTTATCGGGGTAACGGATGGATACCAGTTGTACTGTCCCCACGAGAGTGCAGTTGAGGAGGCCCCGGACGGATCCGGCGGCGGAGAGTCCTCCTTGTACGGAGAGGTCATCCAGGTTCCCTTCAGAAGCGGCACTGCATAGGCCTGGTCGGTGCCGAACGTTGGCGAGACCCCATGCGGGTCATGGCATGCGGCGCAGGTTCCACCGATTGTGTCGGCCGGCGTAGTCGCCAGGGGTGAGGATGCCTTCATGTGCCCGCCGACAATGGTTGCCTTGGTGGCCCGCTCGCTGAACCGGGCTGTTGACCCCTTGGTTCCCTGGCCGAATTTCGGGGTGTCTTTATAGCCCATGATTGCTGCCGTGGCCCCGAAGGTTGACTGGTAGCCCCACGGCGTAGTCCCGGCGTTCTGGGTCAGGTGACAGTCAAAGCATTGCCCGGCACCGGCGCTGTAGGGGTTGATCGCCGCCAGGTTTTCGTTGGAGGACGCTTTGTAGCTCATTGTATAGCCGCCCTTGCCCGCCTGGGTCTCTTTCAGGTTGCCGCCGTTCTTGGTCCCGTTAAAGGTCTCGTAGCTGGTGGTGTTGCCGGTAACCTTGGAGCCGTGCGAGCTGTGGCAGTCGAAGCAGGTAACGCTGTAGCTGCCATTCCTGCTGTTGCTGATGGTGGAGTCGGTACCGGTGGTCGCGCTCCAGCCGCCGGCATTGGCCGTAGCATTGCCGTGTGCCGAGAACGCTTTGGCTACGCCGTACTTGCCGGTGGTGTTGTACTGGCTCCACCGGGCGCTGCCAGTCTGGGAGTAACGGGCATCGATACTTTTCTTATCCCAGGCGTACTCTCGCGGTGTCCGACAATCGCCAAACGGCTGGGTGTCGTTGTTCTGGTCGCTATGGCAGGAGATGCAGTGGGTGTTCAGTTTGGTGACCTCTTTCCTTGAGGTGGAAAGGACTGCAAAACTGACTTTGCTTGCCAGGAACTGGATGGCTGTGGATTTGTTCTTGTATACTGCCGGACGGAACCGGGCACCCCATACCACCAGGTCGACTTTGGCGTTCTTGACGGTGGAGTGGTTCTTGTAGTTATACCCCTCGTGATGCCGGACATCGATCAGCCCTTCCGGCGTTGCTTCCCAGTGGCAGGCATAGCAGTGCTTGTTGTTGACCTCAACCCCCTGGACGTGGTGCGAGTTGGCCTTCATCTGGCTCATGACGTCCATTCGCAAGCCGATCGCGCCGCCGTGGCACTTGGTGCAGTCGCGCGGGAGACCGAATCCGGAATGGCGTGGCACTGGTTTGTTCAGATGACAGGCGTTGCAGCTCTGCTTGTTGCCGTGACTGTCGCTGAAGCGGTGTTCGTGGCAGGTAGTGCAGACGCGGCTGGAGTTATGGCCATCGCCTCCATCACTCCGGAAATGTTGACTTCCGGAAGAGTGACAGACATTGCAGATGCCGTCGTATTTGCCTTCACTGTTCGGGACGATCCGGGCATAGTCAAGGCCGCTCTGCTTGCGGGTGAAACTTACGGCGGCCCTTGTTAGCGGCTTGCCGAACTTGCCGTCAGTGGTGGTGGCGACCATGCTCTGGATCATATAAATATTCTTGTCGCCATGCGGATCGTGGCAGTCCCAGCAGAATTTACCGCCCTTGGTGACCCCAGTGTCCTGCAGGGTCTTATAATGCTTGTAGCCGAAATGGGCCGATGTCGCCCGCGCCTTCTTCGGCTTGATCCATCCGGTTCCCGGGTTGAAGCCCAGCGAATATTTAAACGGGTCGCTGGAGGTGTGGCAGTTCACGCACTTGTCGCCACTGTCGTCGTCATGGCACTTGAGGCAGACACCCATCATAACGTACTGGTTTTTGATGTCGTCTTTCTGGGCTTTGCTCCAGGTGCCGGCGTTGCTGTTGTGCCCCTGATGGGCTCCGCTGGTGAACAGCCCACTGTCCGAAGTGTGGCAGGTAATTGCGCCATCAACCCCGTTGATGCAGTTGGCGGTATATTTGTGGTTCGTATAGCGGGTTTCAGTGGAGCCGTTGGCCAGTTTAAAGCGGATCCCGGTTGTCATCGCCTGTGGGGCCAGCGATTCCGTCTGGTTCACGTGACAGCCGACGCACTCGCTGCCGTCGGCGGTCCACTCCATGTGACAATAGACGCACTCCTTTTCAAACCGATTTTCAAACTGACTGTGGATCCTGAGCCGGAATGGGTTGCTGCTGTAATTATGGAAGACTCTATTGTCATGGCAATACCAGCAGGGGTTTCCGGGGAAGTTTGCTGCAGGGTTTCCTGACGAGGGATAGCGTCCTGAGGTTGAATACCGGCCATGACCGGTGTTTGCCCATTCGGTAAGATTGATTTTTGCCTGAGTGCCGTTGAAAATCGCGCCGAAGTCGTCAACGTCGGCGTTGGTCGTCCCATGGCAGCCTAGGCAGATGATGGTGCCATTAACTGTTTCGCCCCATACGGGGTCTGTTCCCATGTTGATGTGGCAGCTCGTGCCTGAGCAGGTCTTGGTGTCTTTATTGTAACTCCCGCCATTCTTGAAGGAGACATCGAGGATACGGTTGACGTGTTTGTTGCCGTTCAGGTGGGCGACTTCGTTCATGGAGCCGGTGGTGTGCGGATGACATCCCGTGGCATTGCAGCTGTTGTCAGCCTGTTTGATGGTAAGGTAATGGCACAAGTCACAGGAGAAGTTGGTTTCTATGTGCCTTGTGTGTGAGTTGGCCCGTGTCTGGCCGGCGCCCGCGTTCACGAACATCGGAATTGCTGATTTCCATTCTTCGCCGCGTGGCCATTGATACTCATTGGTAGTACCAGGCTTCAGGAATTTGGACGGCAGGGTCCAGATCTTACCGGTGCTGTCGGTCCTGCCGTCATGGCAGCTGGTGTCACTGCACGACTCGATGGGATGGCCATGGCACGTGTTGCATTTGGTCTGGGGTTCTGTCCACGAGAACGGTCTGACCGATGCCGGATTCGGGCTGCCGTCACTATGGCAGTAAACGTTGTAGCATTTCTTGGTCGCCTGCTCGTAACTTGCTTCGTCTTTCCCGACAATGTTCCACTCCGGAGCCATTTTTACATCTTTTACCCCATTGACGTGTTTTGTCTTGTCTGAGATCTCTCCTGCCGTATTGACGGTGTTGTAGTGGCAGTAATAGCAGGAGTATTTCCTGATCCATTGGGGGCCGACAAGCCTGCCATGGCCATTAGACGTCATGTTGAGGTACGGGGAGCAGATCTGGGTGTCGCTGTTCCAGGTCCCGCCGCTTGAGTAGCAGTTGAACTGTTTATTGTCGACGGATCTTCCTTTATGGCAGGAAAAACAGGCTGTTGTTTTGGTGGAGGACCAGGTGATGGGCATGTTGGGGCCATGTCCCTGACCGTCGTCATGGCAGTAAATGTTGCTGCAGCTGCCGTTTCGAGCCGGATGCTGGCTGGGAAGATAGTTCGGGTAATTTACATCGCCATTATAGCTGCCGCCACTGTTCGGCGGGGTGTTGAATCCGACAGTGAGAGACCGTTCCCCGGACTCAAGGGGATGCGTGATCGGGTTCAGGTCATTTCGGTGGTCAGGATGGCATTTGATGCAGCTTCCAGTGCCGGTGCCGTAATAATCGCCATGCTTCTTGCCGTGGGCACCGTCTTTGGGGGGAGCGTCATGGCAAGAAGCGCAAGTATCGGCAGGTAGATGGTCACCCCAGGTCGGGGTTGGCGCTTCGAAGTGGCAGTTCGCTCCGCTGCATGCTGCCGCAACGGGCTCCGGAGTCTGAGGGAAAACGATGGCAGCGTCGTTTGAAGAAAGATTTTTGTAAACCGTCCTTTTCGGGGACTTGTTAACCTTGGCATTGAGCGAGATTACACCATTGCGGTGCCCGCTGTAATAGGTAGAGCTTCCGGAGTGACATTTTTCGCAATTGGAACTTGAAGAGTTTTGCGGGAGATGTTTTCGGTGGCTACCCCGAAAAGCACCTGTTAGCGGGTTTCTTTCACCAGAGGGGTCATCCAGCGGGCGGATGTCGGCAGGCTGTTTGTTGCCGTGACAGCCATAACAGTCGATAGCCGCTTGTGCCGTTGCCGGGCGCATAAAGATAAACGTTGCAACCAGAGCCATTATTATAAATGAGCAGGAGTGATACCCGCTCCTTGGCCAACGGTTCATGGTGCCTCCTTGATGCAAGCTTTTGGTGGGTATTCAGTTGTAGATGTCTTTCACATTTATAAGCTCATCCTGTATCTGCGCGAATGCCCGGCAGACGCTGGAGAAATTTTCCAATTGTAATGGTAAGTCCGGTCGTCCAGTAGTTAATGAATTTATTAATAGTTAGGCATGCAATATTATTACCATATAATTATATGTAGCTAATATTAGTAATTACGATAACTTGTGCTAATAATATAGTTTTAATTATTGAGGGTGGTTGCTTTTTACCGTGGGGTAAGCCAAATGGCGCATGGTTTCCCGCTCGCTTTTGTCATGTTTTTCTTAATGATTTTGCAGGAGTTGGCTAGAGTTGGGTGTGCCGGATAATAAGCCTGTGGGGGCTGCGGTGGTATGGAAATTGCGTTCAAGAATAAAATTATATAATTATTCGCCTTTAATTGTAAGTTTGTAACAGATAGTCTCATGCCAATGACAATTTTAGCCTTGCCGGCTGGCAGTCATCTGGTTCATGCCGGTCATATGAGGGAAATTCACCGATCGATTGCAGGATAGATTCACGTTATTTAACGTAACCGGATTCTGCGTTATGCCTATCTTAATGAAGGAGAGTGAATATGCATGAGGATAATCGAGGCGAAGCCGATCTTGATTTCGCGCCACCGAGAAAAGGGATTTCGCGTCGCGATTTTCTTAAATATTGCGGCTTAGTAGCAGCTGCTCTCGGGCTTGATGCAACCTTCATCCCCCGGATTGCCCAAGCCTGGGGTGGTACTCGTCCTCCTATAATTTGGCTCCAGTTTGCAGAGTGTACTGGATGTACCGAATCTTTCCTCCGTTCGACCAACCCTTTTCTTGATGACATTATTTTTGGAGCCGCTTCACTGGAATACCATGAAACCCTCATGGCGCCTTCAGGTCAGAACGCCACCCAAAACCTGCTGAATGCAGCTGCAAATTACCGGGGACAATTCATCTGCATCTGCGAAGGAGCCATTCCTACGGCAGACAATGGTGTCTATGGCATGATCGGCGGCAAGACCATGCTTCAGATAGCCAAGGACATCTGCCCAAAAGCCAAAGCAGTTATCAGCTTCGGCGCCTGTGCGTCTTTCGGCGGTGTTGCGGCAGCAAACGGCAATCTCACCGGTGCAAGGGGGGTCCATAAGGCGCTCGGAGGGTATCCTACAATCAACATCCCCGGTTGCCCGCCCAATCCGATCACACTCGTCGCGACTCTCACCACTTACTTGCTTAACGGCTCTTTCCCTCCGCTTGATGGCTATGGCCGCCCCCTCTTTGCCTACGGGACCACTAACCACGAAAACTGTGAACGCAAACTCTCCTGTTCTGCCAAATGCCTGTACTATTACGGCTGCAGAGGGAGGACAACCTATAACAACTGCTCTTTGGTGAAGTTCAATAATATTGTGAACACTCCCGGTTCTCCTGACGGGTGCTGGCCAGTGCAGGTCAATGCCCCCTGTTATGGGTGCAGCGAGCCGCGTTTCTGGGACCGCAGCAATTTCTTCTTATATAACGGTCATTACATTAATGCTTGTGAGCCAGTAGGCCCATGAAGCTTAGTTGCTTCTGAAAGAGCTCATTAAGGAGACCCAGTTCATGTCAAGCAAGATTGTGATAGATCCGATTACCCGCATCGAGGGTCATCTGAGGGTGGAAACAGAGGTAGCCGATGGCCAGGTAATTAAAGCCTGGAGCACAGGGACTCTCTTCCGGGGGATTGAGCCGATCCTGAAAAACCGCGATCCGCGTGATGCCTGGATGATTACCCAAAGGGTCTGCGGAGTCTGCACCTATGTACACGGAATTACGTCGATCAGAGCTGTTGAGAATTCAATTGACTCCTTTTTTACTGTTCCCGAAAATGCCCGAATCATTCGTAACCTCCTTGGAGGTGCTCAGTTCGTCCACGACCACATCGTCCACTTTTACGCCCTCCACCTCCTTGACTGGGTTGATGTTACCAGGGCCATTGCGGCTACCGATATGGACGCGGTGGTCACAGCAGACCAGGCAATATCGTCCAGCCGCACACGAGATGCCGCTTTTTTTGCCGATGTAAAGCAAAGGCTTTCGGACATTGCCGGCAGCGGCCAGCTCGGCCCCCTGGCAAACGGCTACTGGGGGCATTCCGGATACACCAACCTCTCTCCGGAACTCAGCCTGATCATGATGGCCGATTACTTGGATGCGCTTCGTATCCAGACGCGGATCATCAAGATTCACGCACTCTTGGGCGGCAAGAATCCTCACCCCCAAAGCATGTTGATCGGGGGGGTGTCGTTGGACCTGGCGATGGACGAATCCCAATGGTCTGCTTTGTACTCTGACCTTAACAATCTCTGTTATGAGGCAAAGACCTTCGTTGATACTTTTTATCTCCCGGATGTTGCGGTTATTGCCTCCGCATACCCTGAATACAGAGCCATCGGCGGCACGGATAACCTCCTTTGCTTTGGCGGCGTTGCCGATCTCTCTTCTGCGGGTGACCTGATGTTCCCGCGTGGCGCTATTTTCAACAGAGCGACTGGTTCAGTGCAGGCGGTGAACGAGGCCGCAATCACGGAACATGTGGCGCGGAGCTGGTACGCCGGTTCTGCGGCGCTGAATCCTGCCAGTGGAGCAACGGCCCCATCATATACCGGGCTTGATCTCGATGAAAAATATAGCTGGCTCAAAGCCCCTCGTTACAACGGCCAACCAATGGAGGTCGGCCCTCTGGCACGTGTCATGGTTGCCTACGGTCTGGGGGCTGTACCGGCCATTACCCAACTTGTTGGTGATTTTCTTGCCAATACCGGCATGGCACTGTCTGACATGTATTCGACCATCGGCCGCACTGCTGCCCGAGCCATCGAAACAAAATTTATCATCGACAGTATGTATGCTGACTGGGTCAATGAACTTATGAATAGGATAAACCCTCAATTTACCACTGATACTGTCGGTCGGGTCGGTTTTACCTTGCCTCCTCAACCTACCTGTAGTGGTTCCTTTCTCACTGAGGCGCCGCGCGGGGCCTTGGGGCATTGGGTTAGCTACTCTTCCGGTGGAGGCAATCCGCAGATCGTCAATTACCAGATGGTTGTTCCTTCCACCTGGAACTTTGGGCCACGAGATCTGAGCGATGTGGCGGGACCTGTGGAGCAGGCTCTCATCGGTACTCCGGTTGTCAATCAGCAGCAGCCGCTGGAAGTTCTCCGGACGGTGCATTCTTTTGACCCTTGCATCGCTTGTGCTGTCCACTAAACCCCGTTTCATCGTGTCGGGTGGGGTTATTGGGTCTGTAATTTCGCCTTTGGCAAGAATTTGGGAGGTTGATCATGAAGGGTGTTTACCGGCAGGTCACAGTAATCGGAATGCTTCTTGCGCTGGTGCTGCCGGGCCTTTGCGTGGCCGCCGACCCGCTCACCATTGATACTGCGCCGTTGTTGGCTATTGGTACGGTTGATCTACCCTATACCGAGCAATTACTCTCTGCATCTGGGGGGACCTCCCCATATTCATGGAAGGCTTCGGGGATTCTGCCTCCAGGCCTTACTGTATCCTCCGCCGGAGTTGTTTCCGGTACCCCGACATCAGGGGGAAACTATAATTTCCTGGTCAAGGTTACCGATGCCCTATCGGCAACTGCCAGCAAGCAGATGTTTCTGAATATTTCTTCTGGCCGAGTGGTTTTGCCAGAGACCATGCCGTCAAGATACGGAAACTGTACAAATTGCCATGCGCAGCCCACACCAGGGGCGCCGGTTACCACGATCAGTTCCTTTCCGCCATCTCCGAGCAATAGTACCGAAGCTGCGTTCACATTCGAATCTCGCCCGGCTACATACACAGTTAAAACCGAATGCAGTATGGACGGGGAACTGTTTGTCACCTGCACCAGCCCCATTACTTATTATTCTCTGAGTGATGGTTCCCACACCTTCATGGTCAGGTCTATCGGAGATGCAGGGGAGATAGAGTCGCCCCCAGCGAGCTACAGCTGGGGTATCTATACTGTTCCTCTGGCGATTGCCACGGACTCACTGCCAAATGCCATGATTGGCGCCCCTTATGGGCAAGCCCTGAGCGCGACGGGGAGTACGCCACCGTTCACTTGGTACATCCCACCAGGCTATCTACCTGCAGGCCTGAGTCTGGACCCGGCCACCGGGGTCATTTCTGGTACGCCGTCATCTACTCCAGGGCACTATGAGTTCGTTGCCCAGGTTACTGATCCATTCAACACAACAGTGATGAAACAGCTCAGTATCCAGATAGTTGCTCAGCCATTAATAATAACGACCGAATCTTTGCCGTCAGGATTCCAGGGCGCCGCTTATAATCAGACACTGACTGCAAGTGGCGGTATGATGCCTTACAATTGGACTGTCCAATCGGGGAGCCTCCCTGCAGGCCTTTCATTGGCACAAAGCACCGGGGTTATTTCCGGTACTCCGAGCGTTTCAGGTTCCTTCTCATCTACCTTCAGAGTAACTGATGCGGTGAATGCACTTGCAACAAAAAGCCTGACAATCGTGATTGCCCCGCTTGTCAAGGTTCCTCCTGATGCCACCTATTCGTCATTACAGGAAGCGTTTAACAATGTGCCGAACAACGGTACAATTCAGGCGATGGCGACAACTTTTATTGAGAATGTCGTATTGAACAGGCTGGTAGCGATAACCCTCAAAGGGGGTTATGAGCCTACCTATACCAGCAATGGCGGTGTTACCGTACTGCAAGGAACTTTAACCGTCCAAAGAGGTAGTCTGTCCATAGAGAATGTTGCAATTCGCTGAGTCGAGGTTGTACTCTATCGCTGCGACCGCTGGTTGACAACTTCCTGACTCCGGTATACAGTTTAATTCGAATATCTGGATGAGGCTCCGATTGTGACTATTGTTTTCCCGCAATTGGAGCAATTTGTCATTGAACTTGAAATTGTTGGAATTGCGGGTAAACTGATCTCAGTCTAATTAACGGAAGGAGGTGGGACGGATGAAAAAGCAATACATTGCGCCGCGCATTGTGGGGAGTTCGGCAGTCCATCCCTGTTGATAACAGCTGCGACCGGTGAAAGAGGGCATTATCCACGAATTGGTAATGCCCTCTTTGATTTGGTCCTGACTCTCTTAGTCAGTAGATCGGCATGAATCGGGGGAAGATATGATCCGATACATTGAGATAAAAAGTCGGGCGCGCACCGAATTCATCGACATTACTGCTCAGGTGCAGGAAGTTGTTAAAAATGCCGGTATTCGTAACGGCATCTGCCAACTGTTCGTCATGCACACCACTGCAGGAATCATGATCAACGAAGGGGCGGATCCTGCAGTGCAGCGCGATATGATCGGCTTTCTTAATAAGCTTGTCCCCCACGATCCCTATTTTACCCACGCAGAGGGTAACTCTGACGCCCACATCAAGTCGTCACTTATCGGCGTTGCTAAAAGTGTCTTTATTGAAAACTCCAAGCTGTTGCTCGGCACATGGCAGGCGGTTTATTTTTGCGAATTTGATGGCCCCAGGCAGAGACGCGTCGCTTTAAAAATAACAGCGGATGAAGGTTAATCATGCCGGGGTGAGGCTTTTTTCACAAACCTGGCGGTATAACTCTTCTCCATCAATGAATTTTTCTATTTTGATGCCGAACCCCGCTTTTTTTACCAGCCTTGCCATTTGGGGCGGTACTCTTTTGGCCCACATGACCTTTCCCATGACTGAGATGGATTTTTCATCGGGAAGAGTCAGGGTTACTTTGATCAGCATCCCAGGAGGGTAGATATTTGTTGTCTTGATAAACATTCCTTCAGGACTTATATCCTCAGTGAAACCAAGCCTTGTTGCCTCTTGTTCCCCGAATCGAAGTGCAAACCTGCGCCGATGCCTCTTGATGTAACGTTTTTCAGCCATGGCTTATTTCCTCAGTAATTAACAATAGCAACTGAGCAAGCAGTATATCATCGTGGTTTTCAGGTGCAAACGGGCAGCTGAAAAAACTGAAAAGCAATTATTTCAGACAATCAAGTGGTCTCTCCTTTTTTAATCCTTGCTTTAACTACCTTGATGCTGGGGCGCACCCCTTCTAGCTCGTAATAGGTTTTTGCCAGAAACCTTACGGTGACTATCTTATGAATATACGCCTGGGTTATCCGGTATATGATCTTGCGCAACCTTGAAGGCTTGGTGCCAAGGAGCATGGGGCAGTAGTTGGAGAGTTGCAGGACTATCTTTAAGCCACTTGGTACCGGTTTTGAGATGAAAGAGAGCTCACCGCGACTGCAATTGTCTTTTTGAACCAGAAAGCCGCCACTGATTGACAGTGTTGCGGTTTCAGAGTTTTCGGAACTGGTAGGAGGGTGGCTGGTGAAACTGATTAGACTGATGCCTGTGTTCAGGAGGCGGAACTCAACGGTGTCGTGTGCTTGGTAAGGTCTGATCAGCGACATGGTAAACATTCTGATATAATGGAAATATCTACTCAGAAGATCATTTGGTGTGAGTTGTCCTATATAGGCGGGGGGGAGTACAATCCATTGGATCGAAAAAACAGAGGAGTCTTGTAACAGAACCTGCTGGAGGCCAATTTTTTTCCGTGGTTTGCGGCGTTTCTCCAACATCGGGATCTCCCTGAGGGATATTGATCAACCATAGCATAAAGAGAGGGGCTTGTCCCGCGCTCTCTTGGCATCGGCTGTTGTTTGCAAGCAAAAAGCGGTTAACAGCTCAGGATTGATATGCTATAGTTCGCCAATCCGAGAGCCCAGAGGTCTTCTGCTGGTGCGACGTTCTGCCAATACAATCCAGAGAGGGGGAACATCTATGAAGAAGAGAATCGGAGTCGTCCTGTCGGGATGCGGTGTGTTTGACGGCAGCGAGATTCACGAAGCTGTCTGCACTCTTCTGGCAATCAACCGGAATGGTGCTGAGTCAATCTGCATGGCACCTGACATGGAACTGTCGGAGGTCAACCACCTGACAGGAAATGAAACCGGTGCCAAACGGAATGTGCTGGTTGAATCGGCCAGGATCGCCCGGGGGAAGATCAAAAACATCGCTGAGGTCAAGGCTGCAGATTTGGACGCGGTGATTTTTCCGGGAGGATTCGGGGCGGCGAAGAATCTCTGCACATTTGCCTTTAAGGGGCCGGAAGCAACTATTCAAGCGGATGTTGCCAGGTTATTGAAAGAGATGGTTGCAGCAAAAAAGCCGATAGGGGCGATCTGTATAGCCCCAGCGCTGATTGCCGCAACTCTCGGCAAGGAATATGCCCCGAAAGTGACTATTGGCAACGATAGCGGGACTGCCAGCGCAATTAATCAGACAGGCAGTAGTCATGTCGATTGCCCGGTGACCGAGTTTGTTGTTGACCGGGAAAACAAGATCGTATCAACACCGGCATACATGCTTGCCAGTAATATTGCTGAGGCGGCTGACGGCATTGAAAAGGCAGTAAAGGCGGTAATTGATCTTATTTAACTGTTTAATTCGAAAGGAGAAACTATTATGCGTAAAATGTTGGCACTGATCTGCATGACCGCGATTCTGGCAATTTCAACAGCTCAGGCGGAAGCCCAGAATATTAAAGGCAAAGTCGGAGTTACCGCGAGGTTGGGTTTCCTGATCCCGGCTGATAGCGATTATAATGATAATAAGCTTGAGACAGATGCCGGATTTAACTTTGGTGGCGGCTTTATTTACGGGATAGATAAAAACTGGGCGGCTGAGATTGATATCACTCGAACTGAATTTGGTTCCAACAGGGTTTCCGGCGCAAATACCGGGGATTTTGAAGTTACCAATATTTCCTTAGGTGGGCAATACCGGTTTGAAATTAATCATCCTACCTTGACACCTTACGTTGGAGCGGGTCTTGATATTCTCCTGAGTGACTACAGCCATCCGCAAGATTCCGTTTCTGTTGACACGACAGTAGGTGTTCATGCAAGCGGCGGGATCGATTATTTCCTGACCCGCAATATTGCGTTGAATGCAGAGGGTAAGGTTGTTGTTGCCCCTGAAACCGATATTAACGGTCCATCGGGAAGAAAAGGCAATTTTGATCCGTCAAGTTTTTCAGGGATGTTTGGCGTCAGATTCTTCTTCAACTAAAACAAGCTGTATAATTATTTCATACTGTAAGGCGGCCATAGGCCGCCTTTTTTTGTCCTTAGTTAAGACGCATGCCTGTAATTTAGGCAGAGGTGTTGTTGCGTTGATGCAAAAATACCACGCGTTTGTTGCAGTAATGCAACTTTATAGGCATTTTGAGGTAAAAATTTTACTTCAAGATTTCTTTGAAATGACGATAATTACTGTACATATATTGTATTCATTTCTACTAACAATACAGGCATGATTTATGTAGTAAAATTTATACATGACAGGCATCTAAAACTGGTCGATTCTTCGTAAAGGAAGCGAGGTTGATCATGAATACCGACACTATTGACGAGGCCATTGACAAGTACGTCAGCGAACGCATGAAAAAAGGGAAAAAAACGGCAAGCGAGCGCTTTTTGACCTATGCTTATCTCAAGCATGGCGGGGATGAACTTGCAGAATTCATGAAGAAAGTGGGCGGGCTTTCCCGGTATTACATCAATTTTCTGAATGTAATGGAAAATCCTTTCCGGGGGCCGGAGATGGCTTGGCTTGGGGCCATGATTGTTGTGGCCATTTTCGGGGGGTACCTTGCGAGCCAGGAAGAATCACGACTGCTCGGCATCCTTGTTGTGTCAGGCACTCTTGCCCATGCTTGGTCTTTGCTCTGCGAGGTTGCAAAGAAGTGGCTTGATGTTGGCGTTATGATCGCAATCTATCGGGAAATTCTGGAACTCGCAGAAAATGAATTTAAATCTGCGATATAGCACGTTGTTGCTGGTTAGATTGGTATCGACTCAATACTAGTTTACCTTCAGCTCTGCGATTACAGTAAAAGCTGAGTATATTGTTTGCGTCAGCGAATTTACAGTTGACAATATGTCTCCCTTAGTGTTTATTTTGTATACCCCAGTTAATTCCATGACTATGCACATATTCGTGCTTGCCTCGGCAATCCTGCATTAAACTCAATTACATAAACTACGGAAGACTATCTCTTAATACGATCATTCCTGCACATATCCAAGTTGGAACATAGTTGACGGTTCTGAACACACTACCCATTTCAGTCGAAGTAAATTTAGGGGCTGATTTGTGGGATCCCCCAGGAGAACAGATGAACTTACAGGAACTTAAAGGCAAAAAAATTAATGATCTTGCGGCTATTGCAAAAAGCCTCAATATCGAAGGGGCGTCAAGCCTGCGTAAGCAGGATCTGATCTTTGCCATTCTCAACGCCCAGACTGAAAAGAATGGGATGATTTTTGGCGAGGGGGTTCTGGAAACGCTTCCTGATGGGTTTGGGTTCCTTCGCTCTCCTGATTATAACTATCTCCCTGGCCCCGACGATATTTATGTTTCTCCAAGCCAGATCCGTCGCTTCAACCTCCAGACTGGAGACACTGTGTCCGGACAGATCCGGCCGCCTAAGGAGGGGGAGCGCTATTTTGCCTTGCTTAAAGTCGAGTCCGTCAACTTTGAGTCCCCGGAAGTGGCCAGGGATAAAATACTTTTCGATAACCTTACGCCGCTTTACCCTCTTGAAAAACTGAAGCTGGAAACTGCTCCGGACAATATGCCGACCAGGGTAATGGAATTGACCTCTCCGATCGGCAAAGGTCAGCGAGGGTTGATTGTTGCTCCTCCGCGCACCGGCAAGACCATGCTGATCCAGAATATTGCAAATTCCATTGCCGAGAATCACCCAGAGGTCTACCTGATCGTTCTGCTGATTGATGAGCGCCCTGAAGAGGTGACTGACATGCAGCGTTCTGTGAAGGGAGAGGTTGTTTCGTCGACGTTTGATGAGCCAGCCACCCGGCACGTTCAGGTCGCGGAAATGGTGATTGAAAAGGCCAAGCGGCTGGTGGAACATAAACGTGATGTCGTGATTCTGCTGGATTCAATTACGCGTCTGGCACGAGCCTACAATACCGTTCTTCCGCCTTCAGGCAAGATTCTGACCGGAGGTGTTGATGCTAATGCTCTCCAGAAGCCAAAGCGGTTCTTTGGTGCCGCCCGGAATATTGAAGAAGGTGGATCGTTGACAATCATCGCTTCAGCGTTGATCGACACGGGAAGCAAGATGGACGAGGTTATTTTCGAAGAGTTCAAGGGAACCGGCAATATGGAGGTTCATCTCGACCGCAAACTGGTTGAAAAGCGGACGTTCCCTGCCATCGACATAAACAAGTCCGGTACGAGAAAAGAAGAGTTGCTCATCGAAAAAGTTGCGCTAAACCGCATCTGGATTCTTAGAAAAGTGCTGCATCCTATGAATGTGGTGGACAGCATGGAGTTCCTTCTGGACAAGCTTTCGGAAACAAAAACGAACCAGGAGTTTTTGGATTCAATGAGCAAGTAATTGTATGCAGCATGCAGTAAAAATGTCTTGCAATAAAAAACCCGGAGTGCTAACTTTTAACTTTCGCCGCATCTAACTACCTGACAAATATAAATTTGGCCGTTGAGGAGGATTGAAATGAAAGAAGGAATTCATCCCAAGTACACTGAAGTGACTGTAAAATGCCTGTGTGGCAACAGCTTTCAGACCCGTTCGACAAAACCTGAAATTTCTACGGAGATTTGCTCTGCCTGCCATCCGTTCTTTACGGGCAAACAGAAACTGATCGACACTGCCGGTCGCGTGGAGAGATTTAAGAAGCGTTACGGCATGTAATCCGGATTTACTGCGTTTCGTGAAGGGGATTTTGTCGAGTGGCGAAATCCCCTTCTCTGTTTCTGCGATGCAAATTTCCCGAGTTTACACCCAGAGAGCTTTATGGATATTACCCTTCTTCAGCACACCCCTGATCCCGAAGTCACTGTGGCACTGGCTGCCAGACTCTGCTATTCAAAAGTAGGGATAAACGACCTCAGGGAGAAGCTTTCCCGAGCCGATGTCACATCTTTTCTGGATAAAATAATGTCTCTTGGCCACCAATCGGTACTTGAGCATGTTTCTTTTACCTTTGGCATTGAAGGGATTTCTCGTGCCTGCTCCCATCAACTGGTTCGGCACCGAGTGGCGTCTTATTCCCAGCAATCGCAGCGGTATGTGGAATTCAAGGGGGCCGATTTCCCGCGGGTCATTCCTGCCTCCATCGCTGAAAGCGAACACCGGCAAGCCGTGTTCAGCCGCACAATGGAGGCTGCTGCCGAGGCATACCGCGCTCTTGTGGATGACGGTGTGCCTGCAGAGGATGCCCGGTTCGTGCTCCCCAATGCCGCAGAAACCAAGATTATCGTTACCATGAATGCCAGGGAACTGCTCCATTTCTTTGAGCTTCGCTGTTGTGAGCGGGCCCAGTGGGAGATTCGGGCAATGGCTATCGAGATGCTCAGGCTTATAAAACCATTGGCTCCAACCATATTCAGGGATGCCGGGCCGGGTTGTGTTGCCGGGACCTGTCCAGAGGGTTCATTTACCTGTGGCAAGGCTGGTTCGGTCAGAACCTTTTTCAAGGAGATGCAATAGTGATTCGAACGTTATCCCGGCTGCTTTTTCTCGCAGAAAAAATCAATATTGGCGGTCAAGCGGTCATCGAAGGGGTAATGATGCGCGCTCCCCGTGCCTTGGCCATTGCGGTCAGACGTCCGGACGGCGAGATTGCGGTCAAGAAAGAAGAAGTGATTCCCCTCTCCGAACGGTTTCCCATTGTAAAGCTTCCCGTGGTGCGAGGAGCTGTTGCGCTTTTTCAATCGCTGATTGTCGGAATTAAGGCGCTCAACTTCTCGGCGAATGAGGCGATCGCCGAGGAAGACGAGAAAAGTGGCGAGAAGACGGAACTGTCTTCCTGGGCCATGGCAGGAACTATGACGGTTGCCTTTGGTTTCGGCATCCTGCTCTTCTTCATCATGCCGCTGTACCTGACCAAGTTGCTGATTCCGGTGATCGGCGACTCCAATATTGTATTTAACCTGGTGGACGGCGTGATCCGGGTGCTGGTCTTTCTCCTCTACATCTGGTCCATCTCCAGAATGTCCGATATCCAGAGGGTTTTTCAGTATCATGGGGCTGAACACAAGTCGATATTTGCCTTTGAGGCCGGCGATGAGCTGACGGTGGAGAATGTCCGCAAGTACAGCCGCCTGCACCCGAGATGCGGCACCAGCTTTCTGCTGATTGTCATGGTGGTCAGTATTGTGGTATTTTCAATGATTCCGAAGCTCTGGCCATTTTATTTTAAGGCCGGGTCACGCGTGGTGTTGCTGCCCCTGATCGCCGGGATTTCCTACGAGTTTCTTAAATGGAGTGCCAAGAACGATAACTCCCCTTTGGTAAAGATGATTATTGCCCCTGGTTTGGCTCTTCAGCGACTGACTACCAGGGAGCCGGATGACAGTCAGATGGAAGTTGCCATCCGGTCAATGGAAGAAGCCCTTGCGATCAACGCAGGCTATAAAGACGACAGACTGGTTATTTAAGGAACGGATAATTCCTTGCGAAAAGTTTTGAGAGGAACTGCTGAATGCTTGAAAAGATAGAAGAACTTGAACGACGTTTCCAGGAATTGGAAGCGATGCTGTCGGATCCGGCGATAATCGCCAACCAGCCGGAATTTCGCAAGCTTTCCCGCGAGCACAACGATCTCACTCCATTGGTGGAGGCGTATCGCCGCCATCGCAAGATCATGGAGGAGGTCGAGGGTAACCGTGAGCTGCTGGCCGATCCCGATATGAAAGATATGGCAGAGGAAGAGCTGAAAAGCCTGGAAGAGCAGAAAGAACAGCTTGAGAACGAGATCCGGCTGCTGCTGTTACCGAAAGACCCTAATGACAGCAGGAACGTTATCCTTGAGATTCGCGCCGGGACAGGCGGTGACGAGTCGGCACTTTTTGCCGGTGACCTGTTTCGCATGTACAGTCGCTTTGCCGAAAAGAACCGCTGGAAGGTTGAGATGCTTTCCTGTTCCGAATCCGAGCGGGGAGGATACAAGGAGGTCATCGCCTCCATTGAAGGCCAGGATGTCTATGCCAAATTGAAATATGAGTCGGGAACCCACCGCGTGCAGAGGGTGCCAGAGACCGAGGCGCAGGGCCGGATTCACACCAGCGCCTGCACAGTGGCCATCATGGCCGAGGCAGAAGACGTTGATATCGATATCAACCCGGCGGACCTGAAAATCGATGTCTATCGCTCGTCAGGCGCGGGAGGGCAGCACGTCAACACCACTGATTCGGCGGTCAGGATCACCCACATCCCGACCGGGACCATTGTTGCTTGCCAGGAGGAGCGGAGCCAGATAAAGAACCGCGCCAAGGCAATGAAGGTCCTTAAGACCCGGATACTCGACAACATTCTGCAGGAGCAGAACGCCAAGCTTGCTGCCGACAGGAAGCAGCAGGTTGGCAGCGGCGACCGGAGTGAACGAATCCGGACCTACAATTTCCCGCAGGGACGGATGACCGATCACCGGATCGGCCTGACCCTTTATAAGCTTGACGCCATCATGCAGGGCGAGGTATCCGAGATTGTCGATGCTTTGAGAGCCCATTATCAGATGGAGGCATTACAAGCACAGTCTGAGGCTGCATAGAGAACGCGCCTTTTTCGCAATCTCTGTGTTGTCCGTCGCCGCTCCTTGTGCGACGTAGCGCTGCTACGTCTCCGCGTCCCGTCTAGGACGCCTTGACCTTGCGATAATCCCGTAGGGATTAGACCGCGGAGGCTGCCCGGAGGGTGAGGCCAAGGCCGAATCAAAAAATCACGTTCTCAGGAACTTGGTGTTATGACGGAAAAAATTGAAACGTGGACAATACGCAAGGTACTTGACTGGACAAAGTCATATCTGGCCGATAAAGGTGTGGACAACGCCCGGCTGGAATCGGAATGGCTGCTGGCCGCTATCACGGGGCACGACCGTGTCGGGTTGTATGTAAACTATGATCAGCCGCTGACCGATGCGGAGCTTGCTAATTATCGCAGCATGGTGGCACGTCGGGCCAAACGGGAGCCGCTGCAGTACATCCTGGGAACCCAGGAGTTTTACGGGGTTGAATTTGAGGTCTCCCCGGCAGTGCTGATCCCTCGGCATGACACGGAAGTTCTGGTCATGGAAGCCCTGCAACGGGCGCCCCAAGCAAAAACAGTACTGGATATCGGAGTCGGCAGCGGCTGCATTGCGCTTGCCCTGGCCAGATCCCTTCCGGAGGCCGATGTCTGCGGGGTTGAAAAATCGCCTGAAGCGCTTAAGCTTGCCCAGAGGAACGCAGAGCATCTCGGTGTCAGGGTCACCCTGTGCGAGGGATCGCTTTTTGAGCCATTTCTTGGCCAGCGGTTCGATCTTGTTGTCAGCAATCCTCCTTACATTCCGACTGCCGACCTGGCAGGCTTGCAGCCGGAGGTGCGCGACTATGAACCGCTCGGCGCACTGGACGGTGGCGCAGACGGTCTCGATTTTTACCGGGCCATCATAGCGTCAGCTTCCCAGCACTTGAATCCGGGCGGCTGGCTCATGGTGGAGGTCGGCATCGACCAGTCTATGGCAGTCAGGGAGCTGTTCGCAGCAACAGGCTTTACGGAGATCTTCATTGCCAGAGACCCTCAGCAGATCGAGCGGGTTGTTGGCGGTAAAATCATTTAAAGGATATTTTCATTGGATAAACTGATCATACACGGCGGGAAAAAGCTTTCGGGCGAGGTTACGGTAAGCGGCTCCAAGAACGCCTCGCTCCCCATATTCTGTGCTACCATTCTGGCCTCCGGCGTCCACGAAATCAGCAATGTGCCGTTTCTGCGTGATATCAACACCACCATCAAGGTGCTGGAATCGCTCGGTGCGCGGGTTGAAGGGAACGGCAACATCGTCAAGATAGATGCGACCGATGTCAACAATGTCGAGGCGACCTATGATCTGGTCAAGACCATGCGCGCTTCGGTACTGGTCCTGGGGCCTCTGTTGGCCAGGCACGGTCGCGCCAGGGTTTCTCTGCCGGGTGGCTGCGCCATTGGCGCCCGTCCGATTGATCAGCATCTCAAGGGGCTCAAGGCGCTTGGCGCCGATATTCATCTGGCACATGGCTATGTGGAAGCAAAGGCCAAGAGGCTGAAAGGGGCGCGGGTCAATTTCGACATGCCCACAGTCGGGGGTACCGAGCACCTGATGATGGCTGCAGCGCTGGCCAAGGGAGAGACCCTTCTGGAGAATGCGGCACGCGAACCGGAGATCATCGATCTGGCCAACATGCTCAATCAGATGGGGGCAAAGATCGAAGGGGCCGGGACCGATACCATTCGCATTACCGGTGTCAACGAGCTTGGGCCTGCCAATTATCGCGTCATGCCGGACCGGATCGAGGCAGGCACCTTCATGTGCGCGGCAGCCATAACCGGCGGCGATGTCAGGATAAAAAACATGCAGCTCGAACACCTCGATGCCCTGGTTTTCAAACTGCAGGATGCCGGTGTAGAGATTATCAACAAGGATGGCGTTGTTCGGGTCAAGGGACCGCGCAGGCCCAAGGCGATGAACATCAAGACCCGTCCCTATCCCGGCTTCCCGACCGACATGCAGGCCCAGTTCATGGCGCTCATGTGCGTGGCTGACGGGGCCAGCGTGATTTCCGAGAACATCTTCGAGAACCGCTTCATGCATGTCTCGGAACTGCTGCGTTTTGGGGCAGACATAACCGTGGAGGGGAATACCGCCACGGTCAAAGGGGTAAAGAAGCTCTCTGGGGCACCGGTTATGGCTACTGACCTGAGGGCATCCGCGTCTCTTATTATTGCCGGGCTGGCCGCCGATAACACTACCGAAATATCGCGTATCTACCACCTGGATCGGGGTTACGAAGCGATTGAGAAAAAACTGGCTGCCCTCGGGGCAGACATTGTTAGGGTTAAGGAATGAACGATTACATTACCATTGCCATCCCCAAGGGGCGGATTCTCGAAGAGTCGGTGGAGCTGTTCAAGAAGATCGGTATCGACTGCGAAGAGCTTCTGTCCAAATCCCGCAAGCTGATCTTCGAAAACGAAGCCCAGAAAATGCGTTACATGATCGTCAGGGCCACCGATGTGCCGACCTACGTGGAGTATGGTGCCGCGGATCTGGGGATAGTCGGCAAGGATACGCTCATGGAACAGGAGAAGGATGTCTATGAGCCGCTGGATCTCAAGTTCGGCTACTGCCGGATGATGGTGGCCGAACCGGCAGGGCTTGCCAAGGACGACGATCCTTCGCGCTGGACCAACATCAGGATTGCCACCAAGTATCCGCATGTGGCGGAAAAATATTTTGCGGCAAAAGGGGTCCAGATAGAGCTGATCAAATTGTATGGTTCCATCGAACTGGCGCCGCTGGTAGGGCTTTCTGAGCGGATCGTTGACCTGGTCTCTACAGGCGAGACCTTGAAGCAGAACGGCCTGGTGGAGGTTGAGACCATTGCCGAGATCACCACGCGGTTGATCGTCAACCGGGCGAGCCTCAAGACCAAGAACAGTCGCATTACCGAAATAATCCAGGGGCTGGAGAAACTGGTATGATCTTTCTCGACATAGACGACAAGAATTTCGATCAGCAGTTTGCCGCGATCCTCTCCAGAGGGGAGGAGACCGGTCGCGAGGTGGAGCAGGTGGTGCTCGATATCATCGCTGCCGTGCGCCAGCGCGGTGATGAGGCGGTGCTGGAGTACACCAACCGCTTCGACCGGCTTGACGCCAAATCCATCACCGAACTGCAGGTTACGGACGAAGAGATCGATTACGCCTTTGCTAAGGTCAAGTCGGAGGATATCGACGCCCTGAAGCTCGCTGTCGAAAGAGTGGCGAGGTTTCACGAGAAGCAAAAGCAGGAGACCTGGCTCTCCACCGAAGAGACCGATATCATGCTCGGCCAGATGGTTACGCCCCTGCAGCGGGTCGGTATCTATGTCCCCGGAGGCAAGGCGAGCTATCCGTCTAGCGTTATCATGAACGCGGTCCCGGCGAAGGTAGCCGGAGTGCCAGAAGTGATCATGGTCGCGCCCACCCCGGGCGGAGAGATCAACCCCCATGTCCTGGTGGCTGCACGTCTGTCTGGCGTCGACAGGATCTTCCGGATCGGCGGGGCACAGGCAGTGGCAGCGCTTGCCTACGGCACCACCACCATCCGGAAGGTGGACAAGATCACCGGGCCGGGGAACATCTATGTTGCCACCTCCAAGAAGCTGGTGTTCGGCCAGGTTGGGATCGACATGATTGCCGGCCCGTCGGAGATTCTGGTGATCAACGATGGCAGCGGCACCCCTGGC
The DNA here is from genome assembly GCF_018476885.1 of Geoanaerobacter pelophilus. Taxonomy (NCBI): domain Bacteria; kingdom Pseudomonadati; phylum Thermodesulfobacteriota; class Desulfuromonadia; order Geobacterales; family Geobacteraceae; genus Geoanaerobacter; species Geoanaerobacter pelophilus. Next base: position 105,813 of record NZ_JAHCVJ010000002.1, on the reverse strand, counting down.
CATATCGCTGCTGATCTGCTGTCGCAGGCTGAGCATGACGAACTGGCCTCATCTATTCTTATCACCACGGATCGTGGTTTCGGAGAAAAGGTTGCAGCAGAGGTTGAGCGGCAACTGGCACAGCTCTCCAGGGAATCGATTGCCCGTGCCTCCTGGGACAAGTTTGGTGCGATTATCTCTGCCGCAAACCTGGACGAGGTGATCGAGTTCTCCAACCGGATTGCCCCGGAACATCTGGAGCTGGCAGTGTCTGACCCGTTCGCGATCCTGCCGAAGATAAAGAACGCCGGTGCCATCTTCATGGGGCATTTTACCCCTGAGGCTGCCGGGGACTACCTGGCCGGGCCGAACCATACCCTGCCAACCGGCGGCACGGCACGCTTCTTCTCCCCCCTGTCAGTTGACGATTTCGTGAAGAAATCATCGATCGTCTACTTCAGTGAATCCGGCCTCAACCGGCTCGGTAAGGATATTATCCGCATTGCCGAATTGGAAGGGTTGGAGGCGCATGGCAAGTCAGTAAGTATTCGTCTCGGAGGACAAGAATGATCCCTCTTCGCAACAATATCGCTTCCATGGCCGGTTATGTCCCAGGCTATCAGCCACCGGATATCGCCTCCTGGATCAAGCTCAACACCAATGAAAATCCGTACCCGCCATCACCAGAGGTGGTAAAAGCGATAACCGCGGAACTCGGACAGGATGGTGCCAGCTTACGCACCTATCCCAGCGCATCGAGTCAGACGCTACGGGAGATCGCCGGTGACCTGTACGGTTTCGATCCGTCCTGGGTCATCATGGCCAATGGCTCCGATGAGGTCCTGAACAACCTGATCCGCGCCTTTGCCGCTGAGGGGGAGGAGATTGGCTTTGTCCACCCCTCCTATTCCTATTACGCCACTCTGGCAGAGATTCAGGGGGCAAAGGTCCGCACCTTCAGCCTCACCGATGATTTATGGATTGCCGGTTTTCCCGAGAACTACGAAGGGAAGCTGTTGTTCCTCACCACGCCGAACTCCCCGCTCGGTTTTGCCTTTACTCCGGGCTACATCGAGAAAATTGCCCAGCGGTGCAAAGGCATGCTGGTGGTGGATGAGGCGTATGCTGATTTCTCCGACAGCAATGCCCTTGATCTGGTGAGGAAATATGAAAATGTGGTGATTACCCGAACGCTTTCCAAGAGCTATGCTCTTGCCGGAATGAGGCTTGGCCTGGCTATTGCCCGGCCGGAAGTGATTGCAGCGCTGGACAAGATCCGCGACCACTACAACCTGGACCGGCTGGCCCAGGCCGCCTGCGGCGCCGCTCTTAAGGACCAGGAGTATTTTGCCGAATGCTGCCGGAAGATTCGGGCAACCCGCGACTGGTTCAGCGGCGAGCTCCGCAAGATCGGCTATGACCTGATCCCGTCTCAGGGTAACTTTGTCTTTGCGGCGCCACCGGATCGGAACGGGAAACGTGTCTATGATGGGCTCTATGAGCGAAAGATCTTGGTTCGTTATTTCACGGACCCTCTACTCTCTGCTGGTTTGAGGATTTCCATCGGAACGAGAGATGAAATGGAAACAACCCTGAAGGCAATTAAGGAAATCGGCTAAGGAGGCTTTATGTCCCGCTCAGCTTCAATTGAACGCGTTACCAAGGAAACTCGGATCAAGCTGGCTATTGATCTTGACGGAACCGGTCAGGCAAAGGTCTGTACTTCGGTGCCGTTTCTCGACCACATGCTCGACCTGTTCGCCCGCCACGGTCTCTTTGATCTGACGGTAGAGGCCCAGGGAGACATAGACATCGATTTTCACCACACCGTGGAGGATATCGGTATTGTCCTGGGGCAGGCGATCCGGGAGGCGCTGGGTGACAAGAAGGGGATCAGGCGCTACGGCCAGGCAACGGTTCCGATGGACGAGACCCTGGCAGCTGTTGCCACCGACCTGTCGGGCCGCCCTTATCTGGTCTACAATGTGCGCCTTCCCAAGGTGAAGATCGGCGAATTCGACGTGGAGCTTGCCCGTGAATTCTTCCAGGCGCTCACCAACAACCTTGCTGCCAATCTCCATCTCAATGTGATGTACGGCGACAATGTCCATCACATACTGGAGGCCTGTTTCAAGGCAACGGCACGGGCGCTGGATATGGCCACCCAGCTGGATCCACGGATTCAAGGAGTCATGTCCACCAAGGGAACCATATGATTGCGATCATCGATTACGGCATGGGTAACCTCCGTTCCGTGCAGAAGGGGTTTGAAAAGGTCGGTTTCGAGGCCGTTGTTACTGCTGATCCGAAAATGGTGCTGGAAGCTGACAAGGTAGTTCTCCCCGGTGTCGGCGCCTTCCGGGACTGCATGCACAACCTCGAGCATGGCGGTTTTGTGGAGCCGTTGCTTAAGGTGATCGGAGAGGGGCGCCCGTTCCTCGGGATCTGCCTGGGGTTGCAGCTACTCTTCACCGAGAGCGAGGAGTTTGGCCTGCACCAAGGCCTGGGGGTGATCCCTGGCCGGGTCGTTCGTTTTCCAGAGGGAATGATCGAAAATAATGAAAAACTGGCTGTGCCGCACATGGGGTGGAACCAGATCTCCTTCCACAACAGAGCGCCGGTGTTTGCCGGAATCGAGGAGGGGGCTAACGTTTATTTTGTCCACTCCTTTTACGTCAAGCCCGAGGACGAGTCAGTTGTTGCGACCACCACCACCTACGGTATCGATTTCTGCTCGGCCATCTGGAAGGACAACATCGTGGCCACGCAGTTTCACCCGGAAAAGTCCCAGCAGATCGGCCTGAAAATTCTCAAAAACTTTGGAGAGATGAAGTGATTATTATTCCAGCGATTGACTTGAAGGAAGGGAAGTGTGTCCGCCTGGAGCAGGGGCTGATGGATCGGGACACGGTTTACAGTAACAGCCCGGCGGCCCAGGCCCTTGATTGGGAGGCAAAAGGCGCAGAGCTGCTGCACATTGTCGACCTTGACGGCGCCTTTGCCGGTACCCCGCGCAACCGGAGTGCCATAGAAGCGATCGTCGCCGTGCTGAAAATTCCAACCCAACTAGGGGGCGGCATTCGTGACCTGGCAACCATCGAGGCCTATCTGGGACTGGGTATCGGGCGGGTCATCATCGGCACTGCCGCGCAGCGCAACCCGGAACTGGTCAAAGAGGCGTGCCAGAAATTTCCGGGCCGGATCGTGGTCGGCATCGACGCCAAGAACGGCATGGTTGCGGTACAGGGGTGGGCAGAGGTGACCGGCGTTACGGCAGTCGAGCTGGCGAAGAAATTCGAGGGGTTCGGCGTAGCTGCGATAATCTATACCGATATCAGCCGCGACGGCATGATGCAGGGACCCAATGTCGAGGCCACCAAGACCCTGGCTGAGGCGATCTCTATCCCGGTGATCGCTTCCGGCGGCCTGTCAACCCTTAAGGATATTGAAAACCTCATGGCTGTTGAATCTTCCGGGGTTAGTGGCGCCATTACCGGCAAGGCTATCTATTCCGGTGCCATCGACCTGGCCGAGGCGATTGCCATGACGAAGCGGGGCAAGTCATGCTGACCCGGCGCATTATCCCCTGTCTCGACGTTACCGGCGGCAGGGTGGTCAAGGGCGTGCAGTTCCTGGAACTCCGCGATGCCGGTGATCCGGTGGAGATTGCCGAGATATACGACAAACAAGGTGCTGATGAGCTGACGTTTCTCGATATCACGGCATCGAGCGACGGCAGAGACACCATGGTGGAAGTTGTGCGTAAGACGGCAGAGCGGGTGTTCATGCCGCTGACCGTCGGCGGAGGGATTCGCACGGTGGAAGATATCCGCCGGATGCTCAATGCCGGCGCCGACAAGGTCTCGATCAACACGGCGGCAGTGCATAACCCGGATTTCGTGCGCGAGGCCGCCGAGCGATTCGGTTCCCAGTGTACGGTGGTGGCGATCGATGCCCGCCGGGTGCCGGGGGAAGCTCGTTGGGAGGTCTATACCCATGGCGGCCGCAAGCCGACAGGTATAGACGCTGTCGAGTGGGCGCAAAAAATGGAAGCATTCGGTTCAGGGGAGATTCTTCTTACCAGCATGGATTGTGATGGCACCAAGGACGGCTATGATCTTCCGCTGACCCGTGCTATCGTCGATGCCGTATCCATTCCGGTCATTGCCTCCGGTGGGGTCGGCAACCTGGAGCATATCTACGACGGATTTACCAAAGCTGGCGCCAGCGCCTGCCTTGCAGCCTCGATCTTCCATTTCAGAGAGTACACCATTGGCGAGGCTAAAGAGTATCTGAAAGCTAAAGGGGTTCCGGTAAGGCTATGAGCTACGAACATGACGACATACTTCAGGCCGTGTACCGTGTTATCCTTGAGCGCAAGGCCAATCCGTCGGAGCAGTCATATACCGCTTCCCTGATCCGGAAAGGGAATGACAAGATCCTCAAAAAGCTCGGCGAAGAGGCGACGGAACTGGTCATCGCCGGCAAGGGAGGAGAGCGGGAAGAGATTGTCTATGAGGCTGCTGACCTGTTCTTCCACTCCCTGGTGCTGCTCGGTTTTCACGATATCCCTCTCGATGCCGTTTATGACGAGCTCCGGCGCCGCTTCGGTGTCTCCGGGATTGCGGAAAAACAGTCGCGGCCGATCGAGTAATTATTGAAAATTATGAATAAGTTGCTTGACATGATGGTAGCCGATAGGTAATATACCATCTCTTCATAGTACCGGCTTACCCTTATTTAATGCTAAAAATTTGCGACAGAAGGGGGGGAGTATGAATGCCGGGAATCAAGGTAAAAGAAAATGAGCCGTTTGAGGTCGTGCTGAAGAAGTTCAAGAAGCAGTGCGAGAAGGCAGGAATCCTGTCGGAAATCCGTAAACGTGAACATTTCGAAAAACCAAGCATCAAGCGGAAGAAAAAAACAATTGCTGCCCGTAAACGCGCCCTTAAAAAGCAGCGCAAAATGATGGAGTGATCCTGATGTCTTTGCGGGACAGGTTAAATGATGAAATGAAAGATGCGATGCGGGCCAAGGATGATCTGAGGCTGTCTGCCATCCGTCTTGTCCGCTCTGCTGTTAAAAACAAGGAGATTGACCAGAAGCTTGTTCTGGACGATTCCGGTATCCAAGAAGTGATTGCCTCTCTGGTCAAGCAACGCAGAGAGTCGATTCGGATGTTCGGTGAAGCCGGCAGGGTCGACCTTGTGGAAAAAGAAGAGCGGGAACTGTCGGTTCTGCTGGATTTTCTCCCTCGACAGCTTTCCAGAGAAGAGATTGTCACCCTAGTGGAAAAAGCGATCGCTGAATCCGGTGCTCAGGGTGGCAAGGACATGGGCAAGGTAATGAAGGTCTTGAAGCCGCAGGTAACGGGATGTGCTGATGGCAAGCTGGTCAGTGACGTGGTTAAAGGGCTTTTGGGCTGATTCCTGCTCAAATTTGAAATAAACTAAGAAGAGAGACTAGGTGGGGGTAGATCGTGAATGATCGCCCCTGCTTTTTCTTTTTTATGGGTTCTCACTCAATGTCCGGTTTCTCACTTCTTGACATTCTTATCTGGGGTGTCCTTGCAGCGTGTGCTGTCAAGGGGTTCATGAAGGGGCTTGTCAGAGAGGTTTGCGCTCTGCTCGGCGTGGTTGCCGGCGCATGGGCGGCATTCACCTACTACGGGTATGTTGCAACTGCACTGTCTGGATTGATAAGGCTGCCCAGACTGGTAGCAATACCCATCTCCTTTGTTCTTATCTATGCTGTTCTTGGGCTGCTCTTCTTTTTTGCCGGTCACCTGTTGACTACAATTTTCAAGGTCATGCTGCTCGGCTGGCTCAATCGTTTCGGAGGGATACTTTTCGGTCTTATGCAGGGAGCTTTCCTGATCTGTATCGCCCTGGCGATATTGATAAATGGACCTGCTCCCGCGAAACTGAAAGGCTATATCCAGTCATCTCCTACGGCGCGCGCCTTTTGCAAGGCCGGAATAGACATGATTGATGGTTGGCGGGGTTCAAAGCGTGAAGAAAACAAGGTGAGGCGTTCCTGAGGCTGCTAAAACTTGCATAGTCTTGATGGTATGCCCTTCACTGGAGGTCGTCATCCATGATACCCGAGGAAACAGTTCGTGAGATTCGGGAGAGGGTGACAATTCTTGATGTTGTCTCCGACTATGTAAGTCTCAAAAAGGCTGGAGCGAATTATCAGGGGCTGTGCCCTTTTCACGGCGAGAAAACGCCATCATTCAATGTAAACCCCGGCCGGGGAATTTTTCACTGCTTTGGCTGCGGGGCCGGCGGCAATGCTTTCAGTTTCATCATGCGCATTGAGGGGATTAGCTTCCCCGAAGCGGTCAAGCACCTTGCAAAGAAGGCAGGGGTTGCTATTGATGAGCGGCCCCTTTCGCGAGCGGAGCAGACGCGAAAGGACGAAAAAGAGGAATTTTTCAGGATTGCAGAGATTGCCTCCGGCTTTTATCACGAGATTCTCGTGTCGGGTGAGTCTGGAGAGTCCTGCAGAAGTTACCTCAAGCAGCGAGGAGTGGATCCGGCAACGGTCGAAGCCTACCGGCTAGGCTTTGCTCCGGAAAAGTGGGACTCGTTGTGCCGGTACCTTGAGCGGCGCAAAATAGACCTGGCCAAGGCTGAGAAACTCGGACTTGTGCGCCAGAGGGAAAGCGGCGGCTATTACGACACGTTCCGTAACCGCTTGCTCTTTACTATTTCCGACCTGCATGGTCGACCGGTCGCTTTTGGCGGCAGAGTGCTTGACGATTCGCTGCCCAAATACATCAATTCGCCTGAGTCACCCATCTACCACAAGGGAGACATCCTTTTCGGCCTTGACCTTGCCAAGCAGGCCATAAGGGAGAAGAAAGTTGCGATCGTCGTAGAAGGCTATTTCGATCACCTCTCGATGTACCAGGCAGGGATCAGAGAGGTTGTCGCCACTTGCGGGACAGCCCTGACATCGGACCAGGTCAAGCTGCTCCATCGCTATGCCGGCCAGCTCTACATCCTGTTTGATTCAGACGGTGCCGGTCAGAAGGCAACGGTCAGGGCAATGGATATGTTGCTGCCTGAAGGAATACCGGCTTCAGTAATCGAACTGCCGGCAGGCGACGATCCCGACAGCTTTGTGAAGCGCGAAGGCGCAGAAGGGTTGCTAACCCGGATGCAAAAGTCGCGATCGGTGCTCGATTATTTTTTCAGGTTGTTGCTGAATAGCCGGCAGGCAGGAACCATCGAAGGGAAGCGTCAGATTCTGGACGAATTGCTGCCGCGGCTGCGCTTGCTGGAAGATCGCATGCAGCGGAAGCTGTATGTAACGGAAATAGCTCGGGTGCTTGGGGTCGATGAGGCGGAGCTCAAACTCATGGCCGGGGTTTCCGGCACGGAGCGCCAGTTAAGGCCAACGCCGCAGAAGGCGCGCCAGAATTGCGGTACCAGTCCTGCTGAAATGCTGTTGCTGCTGATGGGGACATTCCCTGAATTGGCGCAGCTAGGCGACGAGCGCAAGGTTGTCAGGCTGCTGCCGCATCATTTTCAGGCGATTGCCGACCGTCTCATAACTGAAAGCAAACAACAAGGCAGCGTTGATCTGGGTCATCTCTTTGAAAGAAGCGATAGCCACGAGAGTGTACAGCAACTTGCCTCTCTATTTGTCAACGATGCGCAGTTGCAGGGGATCGATCCACAGAAGGCATTTGACCAGTGTTGTGCTTCGCTTGAGCGCAGTCCGCTGAAAGATTTGAAAGAGCTGGCGCGGGAGTTGGCGCGGACTGAGCAGGATTCGGAGCGCTATCTGGAGCTGCTGAAAGAAATCGAGACCTTGCGAAATAAGAAATCGCAATTATTATAGAAGTTATCGTCATACGTTCGAGGTAGGCATGGCCAAGAAGAGCATGGAAGAAGTCAAGCAGCTGATAGACTTGGGTAAGGAGAAGGGTTTTCTTACTTATGACGAGGTCAATGACCTCTTGCCACCAGACATCGTGTCTTCAGAACAGATAGATGACGTCATGAGCATGTTCGGCGAAATGGATATTGAAATCGTCGACTCGGTTCAGAAGGTCAAGATACCTAAAGTGAAGATGGACCTGGAGGAAGATGAAGAGCTCGAAGGGGAGCAGGAAGAGCAGGAGTTTGAACCAGGCGCTTTGGGGAGAACCAGCGATCCGGTTCGGATGTACCTGAGGGAAATGGGCTCGGTCTCGCTTCTCACCCGGGAAGGCGAGGTTGAGATCGCCAAGCGGATCGAGGATGGCGAGCGCGATGTAGCCAGCGTTATCCTCAATACCCCGATTACCGTAAAAGAGATCCTCTCCCTTGGTGACAAATTGAGCAAGGGGCAGATTCTCCCTGCCGAGATCAGTAAAGAGGTTGAGGAGGAGGAGCTTGAGGAAGACGAGGAAGATGTCAACCAGATCAGGCTGCTTTCGATTATCGAAGAGATAAGGGCGCTCGATGTCCAGATGGAGGAGCTTGCTCTGCAACTGGATGGAACTCTGCCGGCAGCAACCCGCACGAAACTGCTGGCCGAGCAGCAAGGCCACAAGCAGAAGCTCGCTGAGCTGGTACGGTCATTGCGCATGCGGGATCGTCATATTGAAAAGATCGCGCACCGGCTCAAGGAACTTGCTATAAAGGTAGATTTAGTTACCCGCGAAATCTCCGAAATTGAACGTGAAGCCGGTGGTGTTGCTGCGGATGAGCTCGACAAGCTCTTTGAAAAGATGTCAAAAAGCGCTGACGCCGAAAAGAAGGGGCTGAAAAAGCTCGGAATGACGCTTGAAGATTCCCAGAAGCTGGAAAAGAGACTCAAGGGCGTTGAACGGAAGCTGAAAAAGGTGGAGCAGGAGTCAGGGTTCCATGCCAGTGAACTGGCCAGCGCCATCAAGGCTATCGATCAGGGTGAGCGCAAGGCGAAATTCGCCAAATCGGAGCTGGTGGAAGCCAACCTACGACTGGTTGTCTCCATTGCCAAGAAGTACACCAACCGCGGACTCCAGTTCCTCGACCTGATCCAGGAGGGCAACATCGGCCTGATGAAGGCAGTGGACAAGTTCGAGTATCAGCGCGGTTACAAGTTCTCAACATATGCCACCTGGTGGATCAGACAGGCAATCACCCGCGCCATTGCCGATCAGGCCCGGACCATCCGGATTCCGGTCCATATGATCGAGACGATCAACAAGCTTATCCGCACCAGTCGGCAGCTCGTGCAGGAGATCGGTCGAGAGCCGTCGCCGGAAGAGATTGCCGAGAGGATGAACCTGCCACTGGATAAGGTGCGCAAGGTACTGAAGATTGCCAAGGAACCGATCTCACTTGAAACGCCAATCGGTGAGGAGGAGGATTCTCACCTTGGTGATTTCATCGAGGACAAGGGCGTTGTTTCCCCTCTGGAAGCTGTCATTAAGGCCAATCTCTCGGAGCAGACGGCACGGGTTCTTTCAACATTGACCCCTCGTGAGGAAAAAGTGCTTCGGATGCGCTTTGGTATCGGCGAGAAGAGCGATCATACCCTGGAAGAGGTTGGTCAGGACTTTGAGGTTACCCGCGAGAGGATCAGGCAGATAGAGGCCAAGGCGCTTCGCAAGCTGAGGCATCCCAGCCGGGCAAAGAAGCTGAAGAGTTTTGTTGAATAGTAGAAAAAAGGCCGTCCCATAGAAATGGGGCGGCCTTTTTGATTTGCAGGTAAATGGTTATTGCTCGAAAACCAGTTTTCTTTCAAAGTCCATGGAATGCGAGATCCGCTTGGCGTCTTCCATGGTAATCAAGTCCTGCTTGTAAAGCTGCAGCAGGTGCTGGTCTAGTGTCTGCATGTGGTATAACGATTGTCCGTTTTCGATATGCTTCTCGATCTCGTCGAGCCGCCCCTCCCTGATGCACGCTTGAATAGTCGTTGTAGACCGCATGATTTCGACTACCGGCAGGATGTTTTCTCCGCTCTTGTCCTTGACGAGGCGGAGGGATACGGTTGCGACGAGGATATCTGCCAGTCTCTGGCGGATTATCTCTTGTCCTTCTGGCGGGAAATGTCCGAGCATCCGGTTAATGGTTGATACGGCGCTTTGAGTATGAAGTGTCGATAACACCAGGTGCCCGGTTTCGGCGGTCTTGATGCACGCTTCAATGGTCTCTTTGTCCCGCATTTCTCCAACCATTATCACATCGGGGTCCATGCGCAGCACCCCTTTAAGGGCAGCATTAAAACTCTCGGTGTCAATCCCCACCTCACGCTGGATGATGCAGCTCTTCTGCGAAGTGAAGAGAAATTCTATCGGGTCTTCTATGGTGACGATGTTGTAGTTGCAGCTTTCGTTGATGAACCTGATCATCGAAGCAAGGGTTGTCGATTTGCCATTACCGGTAGGACCCGTTACCAGGATCAGGCCGTTTGGAGCTTTGACGATCTCACCGAGGACTGGTGGGAGGTGCAGTTCATCGAAACTGCCGATGTGAGGTGGAATGACCCGCATCACTATTCCGTACTTGTTGCGTTGCCGGAATATGCTTACCCTGAAGCGCCCACCGCTGGGGAGAGAGTAGGAGGCGTCAATCTCTTTGAAATCGCTGGTAAGAGTGCGACCGTTATGTTCGAGAATCCGTGACGCGATGAATTCGGTGTCTTTGTCAGTCAGGTTCGGCAGTTTTGAGCGGATCAGTTGGCCCCTGCCCCTGAAAATGGGTGGATTGTCCACTTCAAAATGGACATCGGAGACCTTCTTCTGAAAAGCGATATCGAGAATTTGCAGCAAAGTGTTAGCATCCATGGCAGAACTTTCCCTTTTTTAGTGTGCCGGCAGCATGAGGGTCAAGAGGTCTTTGCAAACTTTTTGCGGTACAGGGTATTTTCCAGGACCAGACCGGCATGATGCGCCAGAATTTCCAGTAATTCGATCTGAACAGGCGAGCCCGGCTTATTGCCAAAATCGCCGTAAATCAGGGCAACGCACCGCCCCATGCTGCTGACCGGAATCAGAACTATAGTCGAGCTGTCAGGCGCCCCGATCTGCTTATGCAAATCGGCGGTGATGCTTTCGTCCTTGGTGTCTCCATGGTAGAGCTGTCCATTTTCGATGACCGTTTTGAACAGTGACTGCTCGCCGATAGGTATTCTGAACATCATGGGGGGGGATGCCCCTTCGCCTTTGTCTCTGTGGATCCCGATTCCTCTTTCTGCAATAAGCTCGGATTTTCCGACAACAAATGTCATGGACCGTTCAAAGATTGCTGCAGTGAATTTCAGGATAACAAATGAAACTTCAGGCGCTTCCTGCAAGGCGTCGAGTTCAAAGATGCACTCCCGAAGCTGCTTGATCGCCTTGTGCTCAGGGGTTAAAAAGGTTGTGCTGAGGTATACCCTGAGAGTTTCGAGCAAACTGATAATTTCTTCGGCAAAGTCTTCATTCGGATTTCTTTTGTCCGGCCATGGGAGCAACAACCTGACGCCCCACTGTAACGCCTGCAGAGAAAAGTGTCCATTGTGAGATGAGATCATCTGGATGATGGCAATCTGCGGGTATTTCATCCGTTTCCGGAGCAACAGCTCCATGATAGCGTTAGCTGAAAACAGCGGGTCATTGCTTGAGGGAGGATCGATAACAAGTACCGGAGTCAGCTCCCGAGCTATGGCCTTGTCTATTATGTGATCAAGGGTTTCTGCTTCGTCAGTTGAGAACACAAGATACCCTTCATGCCGCGCAAGGGTCGTGATGATGTGGCGTAACAGTTCATTCCGGGTGAAAAGAATTACCGCAATCGGGGTGGTGTATAAGGAGTCATCCTCCTTGACGTTTCCTGACAGGTTGGCCAGGAGGGTATAGATTTTCTCCTGTTGGTCTTCGGGAATGCCGGCAAGTTCAGCACTTATTGCTTTCTTGTGTACGTCAGAGGGATCGACTTCATTTTTTGCTATGATCTCCTTCACTCCTAAAAAAACATCCGGAATGGTTCGGTCCAGGTTGTCAAGATCGTCAAGTCCGAGCAGGTCGGCGGTAATCTCCGGAGCTTCCCAGTTGCTGTCAAAGCCTTCAATCGGAATATCCATTGCAGCAAAGGTTTCCGGAGTCAGGGTGCCGTCGCGCATTTTTTCATCATAGATGCGCAGGGCATCCATCAGGACGCTTTGAGTATTTAGGCAGATGTCCTGTTGCAGTTTTTCCGGGAAATACCGGTATTCGTCAGATACGGTAATCTTGTCTATGTCCAGTTCGAAGGTGCCGCTTGTCCAGGTAAGCACTTCAACGATGGTCATCTCAATGAGGTTTTCCAGTCCTTTATATGCAACATCCTTGTCGATCCGGCCTCCTTCGATAAGGGTTGCGACCAAAGGTTTTCTGTTCGCTCCGGCATTGAACTGCTCCGCAAGGGACTCCTCAAGTTCGGCTTGGGTTATGGCCCCCATGTCGACCAAGACCTGGCCGATACGGACGCTGTTGTTGACATGGTTGGCCCCCACGATATAACCGTCGACAAAAACCAGCTGGCTTTCGCCCTTGCCGCTTTTGACGCAGAGCGTCCCTGATTTCCTGGTGGAGTTGAGCAGTTGTATGACATCAACTATGGGTAGATGCTCCAGTTCACCGACAAAGGACATCTCTAAATCCTCTCCTGTTGGGCTTGGTCCGGTTTCAGCGTTACTTCATGTGCCACAGCCGCGGCGATGCCGAGGTGACGGCGATTACATCGTTCCATGTTATAACATAGCAGCTGGCCGGCTGCTTTCAACCGATAAACAAAAAAAGATGTTTTATCGCAGCTTGGAGAAGGTGTAGCGCTGTGCTTGGTACAATCTGACATCTTGACAGTTATCAGTGGCCGGGGTAGCTTTGGGATACCGGACTTTTAATGGAGGGTGCTTTGCCATGCCGCGTTCGTTTGGACCAAGAAGGCCTAAGTCTGTGCCTGCTGCCAGCCAGGAAGAGCTTGATAATCTGGTGCGCTTGCTAAAGGCGGACAAGGCCGGGCCTGAAAATTATCGTGAACGTTCGCTGAAGCTGCACGGCTGGATCTGTGCCAAGTGCGGCAGAGAGTTTGATGAGTCGAACCTTCATTTGCTGACAGTTCATCATAGGGACGGCAATCACCATTACAACCCGGCAGATGGCAGTAACTGGGAAAACCTGTGTGTCTATTGTCATGATGATGAGCATAGCCGGATGCAACTTGGCGATTACCTGCAGAAGAAGACCTGATTCGATGGGTTGAAGCCGCATGACTGATATTAAGACAATAAAATGGGCCTATGCTACTCTGGGCATCTCTTTCGGGGCCACGGGGAAAGAGGCAAAACAGGCCTATCGGGAACTGGTCATGGTTTGGCACCCGGATCGTTTTCAGAATGATGCCCGGTTACAGCACCGGGCTTTGGAGATGTTGAAGAATATAAACGAGGCCTATGAACTTGTCAGAGCTGAGATCGCGAAGGGAGTGAACAGTCATCCCGGCGATTATGCAGAGTTTTCGGGGGCACCGGTTTTGCAGCCTCAGGAACCTCAGGGCTCCCCGTGCTCAGATAATGCCGGCCCCGCATTGCGCAAAAATGCTGCTCACTTCGACTATCTTGGCGGTCATGTTCTCCAGATGTTCACTGCCTGGCAGAATCTGGTCTTTCTCTCTTTTGTCGTCATCGTCATGGGCATGTCAACTGCACGGTTTGGTTCTATGTTGTCCGGTGCCGGTTATGCGCTGGAGCTGCTCGCTTTGCCGACAATCTTTGCAATCGCTTGTAATGTGTCCCGGCTCAGATCGAACAAGACAACGTGGGCTGCGTACGTTGCGATTGTCTGCGTATCTGCTGTCATCGTCATGATCGACTCTATCGCCTATAGAAACGAAGCAAAAGAGGCCGCGTTTTATGGCAGCACTCCGCCGGGTGATGCCGCTGGTAGCGCAGGAGTCTACCGGGGGGGGCTGCCCGGGTCTTACCCCGGAGAAGCTCTCTCTGTCGGTCCATCAAAGGTCCCGTCCGGGCCAGTGTCACCGCGATCCCCTTATGTGGAGGCGCCGTCAGCTCCTGTTGTCCCCGAAGCTCCGGCTGCTCCGGTGGCGCCTATGGCAGCGCCGGCACGATAGTAGAAATTCGAGGTATGGAATGGCAAAAGATAAGTCCCCGGTGACACCGGCAGTGCGCATGCTCAGACAAGCCGGGATTCAGTTCACTGATCACCTCTATGCTTATGAGGAAAAGGGTGGCACTGCTGTCTCGGCCCGCGAACTGGGCGTTGATGAGCATAGTGTCATCAAGACTCTGATCATGGAGGATGAGCTGAAGAACCCTCTTGTGGTCCTGATGCATGGTGATCGCCAAGTTTCCACAAAAGAGTTGGCCCGACTGGTTGGGGTCAAGATGATTGCTCCGTGTGCTCCTGATACGGCAAACCGTCACAGCGGCTACATGGTTGGAGGAACCTCCCCCTTTGGCACCAGAAAACAGATGCCGGTTTACCTGGAGGAGACAATAATGGCCCTGCCGCGCATCTACCTTAACGGGGGGAAGCGCGGCTACCTGGTAGGTCTTGATCCCAGGGATGTGGCGCGCCTGCTTGCCCCGGTTATGGTCAGGGTGGCGATCTGAAGGAGAGTGCATGGACGAGGTGATACGACTTGCTGCAAAAGCGCTGCAGGGTGCGCAGTCTCTGGTAATTACCGCCGGCGCGGGAATGGGCGTTGACTCCGGTCTTCCTGATTTTCGCGGTGATCGCGGTTTCTGGAACGCCTACCCGATGTATGAGCGCTTGGGTCTCAGCTTTGTTGATGCCGCAAATCCGGAACATTTTCAGCGGGACCCTGCCTTTGGCTGGGGGTTTTATGGCCACCGGACCAACCTCTACCGCGATACGATTCCCCATGACGGCTTTGCCATTCTCCAGGGTTGGATTGAGCGGTTTGCCATGGCATCGTTTATCGTTACTTCCAACGTGGATGGTCAGTTTCAAAAAGCAGGGTTTGCTGATGCCTCAATTCTGGAAGTTCATGGCTCAATACATCATCTACAGTGCCTTGAACCTTGTTCTGAGGCTATCTGGGACAACCGGGAGTCGATAAAAGTCGATTCAGCAACCATGCGGGCGCTCAATATTCCGAAATGCCTTAATTGCCAAGGCGTCGCTCGGCCAAATATTCTTATGTTCGGCGATTTTTCCTGGCTTTCTGCGAGAACCAGGAGTCAAGAGCGCTGCTTTGACGAATTTGTCATTGATCATCGTGCGGCACCGATGGTTGTCATTGAACTGGGTGCTGGGACGGCAATCCCGACAATTCGTGCGACAAGTGAACGATTGGGGCGGTACTGCGGAGCAACCGTCATCAGGATCAATCCCCGTGAGGCACAGATTGAGAAACCCCATCTTTCGATTCCGTTCGGGGCGCTTGCCGCCTTGAAATTGATAGACTCCGCCATCGCAACATCTTGAAAACTGCAAGAAAAAGATTGAAAAGTGCTTGACACTGCCTTAGCTGTCGCCTAATATACACTTTCGCTTTGCGGGCCTATAGCTCAGTTGGTAGAGCTACCGGCTCATAACCGGTCGGTCCCAGGTTCGAATCCTGGTGGGCCCACCATTCATTAACTCTCGGAAAGCAGAGGGGAAGCCCATAAAGCGCAAGAGTTGTCAAAATGCCTGCGAGCCAGGGAATGAAAAGAGTGCACACCTTCCGGTTGCACTCTTTTTCTTTGTGAGGCCATGAATACGCCGCGCGTCTCTGATGTTGTTGGAATTATTAATAAAATAGCGCCGTTGCGTTTTGCGGAAGGGTGGGACAACCCTGGTCTGCAGGTCGGCAACAATGCTGCGCCAGTAGAGCGCATCATGATCGCTCTCGATGCCAGCGAGGGCTCTGTGGAAGCGGCAATTGCCCATAACTGCACGTTGCTGCTCACGCACCACCCGCTACTGTTTAAACCGCTGAAGCGGGTAAGCCGTGAGGATGCCGATGGCGCTATCGTCTTCCGGGCAATTGAGGGCGGGCTCGCGATCGTCGCCTTACACACCAATTATGATATTGCCACGGGAGGGGTTAATGACCTTCTGGCAGAGCGGCTCGGGCTTGAACAAACCGTTCCGCTCCAGGTAACCGCCAGGGATGAGCTTGTCAAGTTAGGGGTTTTTGTGCCAGTGGGGCATGAAGATCGTGTTCTGCAGGTTCTTTCCCCTTTCAGTGAACAGCTTGGCAACTATTCGGATTGCACTTTTCGCATCGCGGGAACCGGTACCTTCAGGCCTCTTGCCGGGGCCAGACCGTTCCTTGGCAAAGAGGGTGAGCTTGCTTCGGTTGAGGAGTCGCGGATTGAACTGATGCTCCGGAGCGATCAGGTTAATGCCGCAGTAAGCGCCTTGAAGCGGGTTCATCCCTACGAGGAGCCAGCTTTTGATCTTTTTAAACTGAGTAATTGCGGTAAAAGCTTCGGGCTGGGGCGTATCGGTGAATTGCCGGAGCAGGTAGCCCTTTATGACTTCGCCCAGCAGGTAAAAGAGCGCCTGGAGACCCCTGCGCTGCGTTTTGTCGGTGATGGAAAACGAAAAATCAAGCGAGTGGCAATTTGCGGGGGGAGCGGGGTGTCCCTGCTGAATGCTGCCCGGTTTAAGGGCGCAGATGTCCTTGTCACCGGTGATGTGAAATATCATGAGGCCCGTGATGCTGAGGCGCATGGTATCGCCCTTGTCGATGCCGGTCATTTTGCCACTGAGCGGATAATGGTATCAGGTCTGGCAGAGCGTTTGGGGCAGGAACTCTCTATTCTCGGTTTTAAGGCTGAACTTGTAACATATAATGGTGAAAAAGAGCCGTTTTCGTACGTTTAATTCCGGTTTTGCGGTTGCCATATTCCAAGTAGGTTGAAAGGGGTGCAGGCGGTGAAGAAAAATTTGGAGACGCTTTACGAGCTACAAGAGATTGATCTCAAGCTTGATGGGATCGAGGGAGTCAGGAATTCTTTGTTGGCAGAAATTGACACCCTTGATCAGAAGGTGGCCGAGGCTCGCCAGGAATTGCTTGCCAGAGAGGAGAGTTGTGCCTCCTTGGATGCCGAAAAGGAAGGGTTGGAGGTGACATTGGCGACGGAGGCGGAAAATATCGCTCGTTCTGAAGCCCGCCTCAAGGAGATCAAGACCCAAAAAGAGTATCTTGCTGTTTCAAAAGAGATTACTGCCGCTCGCAAGATGAAGACTGAGCTTGAGGAGCAGTTGCTGCAGAAGATCTCTCTGGCAGATGAGCTGAAGGGGGAGATTGCCGAGCGTAAAAGCAATCTTGACGCTCTTGAAGGGAATATCGCGGCACAAAAAGCAGAAGTTCAAGTTAAGGTTGATGCCCTTGAACGCGATATTACCGTAGATCAGACCTCACGAGACGAGAAAATGAAGACTCTGCCTCCGGCAGTAGTTAAGCGCTATGCCCAGCTGCGCAAGATGCGCAGAGGGTTGGCAGTGGTTGAGGCTCGCGACGGCAGTTGTCTGGGGTGTAACATCAACCTTCCGCCTCAACTTTACAATACCCTTTTTCGCGGCGATGAGCTGATTACCTGTCCGCACTGCCAGAGAATGGTGGTATATCGTCAGCCGCAGCAGGGGTAACGGCTCTAGTGTCAGGCCGCAGCTGATTTTTTGCTGTGGCTGTCAGCTTTGGTCGAAGCAGAACAGATGATCGCCGCCTCTTAGAGGGGGAGGAAAGTCCGGGCTCCATAGGGCGTGGTGCTGGATAACGTCCAGCGGGGGTGACCCCAGGGAAAGTGCCACAGAGAGAAGTCCGCCTGCCGAAGCCTCGGCAAAGGCAGGTAAGGGTGAAAGGGTGAGGTAAGAGCTCACCGGGTCTGCCGGTGACGGTGGATGCCAGGTAAACCCCACCAGGAGCAAGGCCAAATAGGGGAGCGTTAAGGGCGGCCCGCCCGTGCTTCCGGGTTGGCTGCTGGAGGCCGTCGGTAACGGCGGTCCTAGATGAATGATCATCGTTGCTTCGTGGGTAACCATGAGGCGGAACAGAACCCGGCTTACGGTCTGCTTCGGCCAAAATTTTCTTCCCGGTCGGTGCCTTAACAGGGTGGCCGACCGGTTTTGCTTGAGGTAGCTTGTGTCGCATTCAGATGCCTGGTCCACCGCCATAGCTGTTGCCACCAGGGAATTCAAGGAACTGCCCGGTCATTTATCGACACAGGTTGCTGGAATCGTTAGAGAGATCTTGGTGGTGAAGAGAGAAGTCGATGCCATTTTCGATGGCTTGAATGGCGTCGAAATCTGCCGTTTGTGTCAAGGCGAGTGTTGCCGGTCCGGATGCTACCACTTTACCGTGGTTGACTTGCTTGGGTATCTGGTTACTGGCCATGAGCTCTTTTCCCCACGATTTGACAATGGTGCCTGCCCTTTTCTCGGGGACAGCGGTTGCATGATGGCACCGCACTACAGGCCATACAACTGTGTCACTTTCGTGTGCGATCGGGTCGATGCGGGAATGGACTCGAATGCGCGCGCCAGGTTTGCCGCACTCTCTGCAGACCTGTTCGTACTCTATCAGAGGCTTGAACAACTCTTTGCAAACCGTTTTGTTTACGGTATCCTCAACAACAGCAGGCGCTTTGCTGAAGGGCGCTCAATTGGCATTCTCTGGAGTGAGCATGGCAACGATTAACGATCTCGTTCTGGTGCATGTTGATAATCGTCCGGGATTCTTTGCCCGGATCGAGGATATATCGCCTGATGTCAAACCTGGGTGGTGGCAGGTGTCATTGCTGGTGCTTACTTCTCCTTTGCAGGTTTACACCTGGATACTGGACGATTCCCAGATCGATGGCGCACCGTTTACCATGGGCGGCACGCCCATGATGCTTGAAAAGGTCGTAGCGCCACCGCTGCGCAATCGCCCGCAAAGCAATCCCTCAGCCGAATCGCCGAAAGCCGTTGCCCCTGAAGGGCCATCTGCTAAGCCAGCCTCTTCCCCCAAGGTTGTTTTTCTTGCCGAACACAAAAAAAAGGGGTGAGTGGACCGCTAATCCCTCTTGTTTTCAGCCAATTTCTGGCCATTTGGAAACTTTTTATCTCTCCCACGCCGTTACTCCCGCGAGTCTCATGTAAGTCTTGTCTAACATCCTGATTTGTAAATAGAAAAAACATGTATGGCGCAAATGATTTTGCCTTGACAACCCCGGGGTCGGCTTGTATAGTTTTTCCACTGAGTGGTAATTTGTGGAAAATGGTGGCAATGGTTGGGAAGGTTATATGTCTTTTGCCCGCGAATGGCCAAGTACAATAGATCCTAAGGGGCGGACAAGTATACCGGCAAAGTTCCGGGAGATACTTGTTGCCACTTATGGTGACGAGCGATTCGTTATCACCAAGGCTACCCCGGTGGATTTTGGTGGTGAACTCGGTCGAGGGCTTTCCGTCTACCCTATTTCCGAGTGGCGTGAAATAGAAAGAAAAATCAACGCCAATGAAGGCGGGTTTCCACTGGCTCAATTGAACAGCATCAAGCGCCGGTATCTGGGCGCTGCCGATGAGTATACCACGGATAAGCTGGGACGGGTGCTCGTTCCAACGGCCTTGCGTGAGCATGCAGCTCTTGATCGAGACATAATTTTTGTCGGTATGGGCAATCGTTTTGACATCTGGAGCAGGGATACCTATCTCAGGGTCAGCGAGCAGGATGAAAAAGCACTGCCTCTTGACTCTGAAGAGCTTGCCTCGCTGGGGATATAGCCGGTGGCATTCCGGCATGTATCGGTAATGCCGGAAGAGGTGACCAGGTTTCTGGCTCCTCGACCTGGCGGCATTTATGTAGACGGCACTTTGGGTGGCGGCGGCCATTCCAGGTTGATACTGGAACTATCGTCTCCTTCAGGCAGATTGATCGGTTTCGATCAGGATCAAGAGGCCCTGGCAGCTGCGAAGTCGATCCTGGCAACGTACGGAAACAGGGCCAGTTTTGTCGGACGCAACGTGTCGGCCATAGCTTCGGTAATGACCGAGTTGGGTATAGAGGCTATCGACGGACTGCTGCTTGATCTCGGCGTGTCATCGCATCAGTTGGATACCGCAGAGCGAGGGTTCAGTTTTCAGCAGGACGCTGCGCTGGACATGAGAATGGATCGCTCGGCATCGTTGACAGCCGCTGAGTTGGTAAACAGCTCATCGGAAGATGAGCTGACAAGGGTTATCCGGGATTACGGCGAGGAACGCTGGGCAAGGCAGATTGCCCGGCGAATCATTGCCGCACGACTCGAATCTCCTCTTGAAACAACGGGACAGTTGGCAGAACTGGTGAGCCGGGCAATCCCCCGAAAAGCTTGGGAGGAGCGAATTCACCCGGCAACGAGGACATTCCAGGCTATTCGGATTGCCGTCAATGACGAGTTGGGAAGCCTGCAACGATGTCTGCAGGATACGGTCCCGCTCCTCAAAAGCGGTGGAAGGATCGCGGTCATCTCCTTTCATTCCCTAGAGGACAGGATCGTGAAGCAGTTTTTTAGAGATAAGGCTACTGGCTGCCGCTGTCCGAAAGATCTCCCGGTTTGCGCCTGTGGCGGAACACCGGTACTGAAGGTTTTGACCAGCAGGCCTGTTTTGGCTTCTAAGGACGAGATCGCAGCAAACCCGCGTTCCCGCAGCGCCAAGCTCAGGGTTGCAGAGAAATGCTGAAGGAAATGGTGAACTGACATGTCAAACACAAAAACCGCATACGGCAGGGTAATAGCCCCACGGCGGCTGGAAGCGGTATTCGAAGGGAAGCGCGAGGAGTATCTGCCGACCCTTTTGGTGATCCTGGCCATACTTACTACGGTGTCGATATTCCATGTTTGGTCACGGGTTAAGGTGGTAGACCTGAGTCTCCAGCTGGGAGAGAGCAGAAAGCAGATCAAAGAGATGCAGCAGGAGCAGAGCAAGCTCAAGCTGGAAGTCGCCTCCTTAAAGACCCCTGCCAGGATTGAGGCGGTTGCGCACCAGGAGCTGGGTCTGTCGTTGCCAACAAATCAACAGGTGGTGCAGGTGCGGTGAGGGATAAAAAAGAGAAATGGGCTAGGGCAAGAATCCGGATTATAGGAGCCCTCTTTGCCTTTTTCTTTCTGGTGACGTCTTCAAGGGCCTTTTATCTTCAAGTCATCAAACGGGATCAGTTGGAAAAGCTGGCAGAGCGGCAACACCAGAAAACAGTGCAATTGACCCCGGCACGAGGGACCATTTTCGATGCTAATAATGCGTCACTCGCGGTATCCATCGAGATGGAGTCTTGCTTTGCCGAGCCGAGGAATATCGAGGACCCACGAGAAAGCGCCGTAAAACTGGCACCGATACTCGGTATGCCCCAGAACCAGCTGCAACAGAAGTTGACCGGGAGCAAGGGGTTTGTCTGGATTCAGCGACAGCTCGCACCCGAGGTGGTCGCTAAGGTCAAGGCTCTCAAGCTTGACGGGATCGGCTTTGTCAAGGAAAGTAAGAGGTTTTATCCAAACCTGGAGATGGCGGCAAGCGTCATTGGTTTTACCGGGCTTGACCCTGAAGGGCTGGAGGGGATTGAGCGGAAATACAACGCAACGATCCTCGGAAGCACCGGCTATATGATAACGGAACGCGATGCCCTTGGCAGGGACGTTGCTTTGGATGGAGCAGTAGTGCAGGGAGGGTCCAAGGGGCAGAACGTAACCCTTACCCTGGACAAGAATATCCAGTACATGGCTGAAAAAGAGCTGGCCAAGGCCGTAAGCGACAGTGGCGCGAAAGCCGGCACTGCCTTGGTAATGGAACCGCAAACCGGAAGGATATTGGCTATGGCAAACTATCCGGGGTTCAATCCGAACGTGCATCAAAAATATCCCCTTGCGAACCTGCGCAACAGGGCCATTGCGGATAGCTTTGAGCCGGGCTCGACATTCAAGGTGTTCCTGCTCGCCGCAGCAATCGAGGAAGGGATAGTCAATGCCCGTGACACATTTGACTGCGAAATGGGGTCTTTTGAAATAGGCGGCAAAACCATTCATGATACCCATAAATACGCGAGAATTTCAGTAGCAGATATCCTCAAGTACTCCAGCAATATCGGTGCAGCCAAGATCGGGTCCAGGCTTGGCTCGGAACGGCTGTATCGCTATTTGAAATCATTTGGTTTCGGAGAGAAAAGCGGTATCGATCTCCCTGCAGAAACCAGCGGCAATCTTAGAAATCGCAGCCAGTGGTTTCCGGTAGATCTCGCCAACATCTCTTTTGGCCAGGGTGTTACTGCTTCAGCATTGCAGATCGCGTCAGCTGTTTCCGCCGTCGCCAATGGCGGTGTGCTGATGAAGCCATATCTGGTTGAAAAAATTACCGATGCCGAGGGCAATGTCGTGCAGCAGATTGCTCCCCAGTCCAAGGCACGCATAATCTCCCCGGCAACGGCAAAAACGGTTACGACCATGATGGAAGGGGTTACCGGTGACGGCGGAACCGGAACCAACGCGGCAGTAGACGGTTATCGCGTTGCCGGAAAGACCGGTACTGCCCAAAAGGTAGACCCGGTAACCAGAGGTTATTCGATCGATAAGCGGACGGCGTCATTTGTCGGATTTGTGCCGTCAAACAACCCTAAGCTCACCATACTGGTCATTATCGATGAGCCAAAAACCAGCCCGTACGGAGGAGTCGTTGCTGCCCCGGCATTCGGAGCCATAGCGCAGCAGGCACTCTGTTACCTCAAAGTTGCACCTGATGCCCGAATCAAAAAGCAAAAGGGTTTGGAGCCGGGAATCGCTTCGAAAAAGGGGCCGGTGCCTGCAGCTGTTATTGATACTGACTATTCTGCCGAAGAAGGAGAGATTGCCGGGACTGCGCAAGGAGTGCTGATGCCGGAGTTTCGCGGGAAAAGCATGCGTGATGTCATGCGCAGCATGCAAAAGAGAAATCTGAACGTGCGTCTTATCGGAAGCGGCAGGGCTGCGGAGCAGAATCCGTTGCCTGGCCAAAGGATAGGGCCGAGAGACAAGGTATGGGTAAAGTTTATTCCTTCAGCATAATGACACTATATTCAGTCGAGGCCACATGAAACTGAGTGACCTGATAAAAGCCGTTTCACCGTCCCTTGCCAAGGGTGTGAGCGACCAAGAGATTCAAGGGCTCTACTACGATTCGAGGATTGTCCAGCCCGGGGGTCTCTTTTTCGCTTTAAAAGGGACAGTTGCTGACGGCCACCGGTTTATCGGCCTGGCGATAGAGCGTGGTGCCGCGGCAGTTGTCGTGGAGGACCGCAGCTCGGTACCGACCGGGTTCCCCTTCATTCAGGTTGAAAATTCCCGCCTTGCCATGGCGCTCATGGCATCGGCCTTTTACCGGTTCCCGACCAGAGATGTTCCGCTCGTCGGAATTACCGGAACCAACGGCAAAACAACGACCAGTTACCTGATTGAAGGGATTATGGCCGCTAACGGGGTGAAGGCAGCTGTGTTGGGCACTGTCAGCTACCGGCTTGGCGAGATGGTGCTGCCTGCGTCGCATACCACTCCGGAATCAACCGAACTCCAGAGTATCATGCGCACCATGATTGATGGCGGCGCTACTGGCGTGGTGATGGAGGTCTCGTCGCATTCTCTTGATCAGCGCCGCGTTGACGGCTGCCAGTTCGATGTGGGGGTGTTCACCAACCTGACCCGGGATCACCTCGATTTTCACGGCAGTATGGAGAGTTATCTCTCCGCAAAACTCAGGCTGTTCAAGGAGCTGTTGCAACCGACGTCAGTCAAGCCGACCAGGCGGGCTGTCGTCAATCTTGACGATGAGTATGGCGCTGCGGTCGCCCGAGAGTCCGTCTGCCCTGTCATTACCTACAGCATCTCAACCACAGGCGATGTGCATGCCGTGGAGATCAAGTCATCGCTTGAGGGGATCAGCGGAAAACTGGTAACCCCTGCCGGGACCATTGCGTTTTCGTCCGGTCTGGTCGGCCAATTCAATTTGTACAATATCCTCTCGGCTGTTGCCACCGGGTATGCACTGGGGTTCCCCTTGGCAACGATCAGCGCCGGTATCGCAAACCACAAGAAGGTGCCTGGCCGCCTGGAGCGCGTGGAAAACGATCTCGGCATCGGTGTTTTCGTGGATTATGCCCATACCGGAGATGCCCTGGAGAATGTCCTGCAGACCCTTTCCGAGTTGAAGACCAACAGGATTTTGACGGTCTTTGGTTGCGGCGGCGACCGCGACAAGGGGAAAAGGCCGATAATGGGCGAGATCGCCGGGCGGCTTTCTGATCTTGCGGTTATTACTTCCGATAATCCGAGGACCGAAAAGCCGGAGGAGATTATTGCTCAGGTCCGGGCCGGAGCAGCGGCCCTGGGCATCAGAGAGTATGATCGTGCAACCCTCGGTGAGGGTTTGCGTGACAAAGGTTTTATCGTTGTGCCTGACCGGCGGGATGCTATTGGTCTCACCATCAGCCTGGCTGAACCGGGCGACATCGTGCTGTTGGCTGGCAAGGGACATGAGGATTACCAGATCATCGGCACGACCAAGCACCATTTTGACGACCGTGAAGAGGCTGCTGCGGCTCTTTCTCTTAGAGGAGGTGCGCAGTAATGCCGAGTGAAAGGTTGTTCACGGCAAGTGAAATTGCGGCTTTGACCTCAGGAAGGCTCCAAGGGAGCGCTGACCAGCAGGTATCCGGCGTATCCACGGATTCCCGCAGCGTTCAGCCGGGAGAATTGTTTATTCCGCTTCGAGGAGAGAGGTTTGACGGTCACGATTTCCTGGCTGCAACTGCGGCCAAGGGGATAACGGTAGTGCTTGCCGAGGAATCCTGGGCTGTGCAGCATGCACTCCCGGAAAACGTAACCGGTATTCTGGTTCGCGACACCCTCAGGGCGCTGGGCGATCTGGCCGCCGGTTATCGCCGGAAATTTACTTTCCCGGTGGTTGCTGTGACCGGCAGCAACGGTAAAACCACAGTCAAAGAGATGGTGGCAGCGATTCTTACGGTCAAAGGGGCCGGACTCAAGACTTCAGGCAATCTGAACAACCTTATTGGTCTGCCGCAAATGGTCTTCAAGGCTACAGCCGAGATGAACTGGTGCGTGCTGGAGATGGGGATGAGTGAGCCGGGCGAGATTGACCGCTTGGCCGAAATCGCCGAGCCGTCGATTGGCGTGATTACCAATGTTTTTCCGGCGCACCTGGAGAGCATGGGCAGTCTGGAGGCTGTTGCCAAGGCCAAGGGTGAGCTTTTCATGCGCCTCAAGCCAGGTAGTTATGCGATCTATAATGGTGATGACCAGCTGGTTGCCACTTTGCCGGTGCCGGAAGGAGTCAGGCGGATTTCCTTCGGCATGCATGAAGGTGATATTACTGCCGGCAACATCGAAAAGTTGGGGCACGACGGCCAGCGCTTTATGCTGAGACTGCCGGGCGGAGCATATGCGGTTCAACTCAGGGCGTATGGGCGGCACAATATTCAGAACGCCCTTGCTTCGGCAGCAGTAGCTGTCGCTGCCGGCATCGCCCCAACTGAGATCGTTGCCGGTCTTGAACGTTTTGAACCGGTGGAAAAGCGCTTCCGTCTTGAAGAGCTCGGCCAGGTCACGCTCATTGATGACAGTTACAATGCCAATCCCGGGTCTATGGCAGCCGGGCTGGTAACCCTTTCCGAACTGAAGGGCGACGGTCGTGCCATTGCTGTCCTCGGAGATATGCTTGAGTTGGGCAGCGGCGCGATGGAAGCGCATCGCGGAGTCGGCAGGCTTGCTGCGACCTGTGTCTGCAAGCTTTATCTCTTAGGACGATTTGCTGAAACCGTCAAGGTCGGGGCTTTGGATGGTGGTATGCCGGAAGAATCGATTGTGGTGGCCGAGAATCACGAACAGCTTCTTGTCGATCTCAGAGGGACGCTGCAGGCAGGTGACTGCGTACTGGTCAAAGGGTCGCGGGGCATGAAAATGGAAACCATTGCCGAAGGCATCAGGGTCTGGTGTGCCACTCCTCACGGGAAAGGGGGCAACTGATGCTCTATCATCTCCTCTACCCACTCGCCGGCAACATCAAGCTGTTCAATGTCTTCAAATATCTGACGTTCCGATCGATTTATGCCATGATAACAGCCCTGGTTCTCTGCTTTATCATCGGTCCGTGGGTGATCCGCAAACTGGAAGCGTTGCAGGCGCGACAGGTCATCAGGACCGACGGCCCGGAATCACATCTGAAAAAGCAGGGAACCCCTACCATGGGCGGGGTACTGATTCTCGGCGCGATCGTTATCCCGACTTTGCTCTGGGCCGACCTTACCAACAGTTATATCTGGCTAACGCTGTTCGTGGTTGTCGGTTTCGGGATCATTGGCTTTGTTGATGACTACAAAAAAGTGGTGGAAAAGAACCCCAAGGGGCTATCACCGCGGCAGAAGATGTTTTGGACGTTTTTTGTCGCAGGTGGCGTGGCGCTCTATCTTTTTCTCGACCCGAACTTTTCGGAAGAACTCTTTTTCCCCTTCTTTAAGCGACTGCATCCCGATCTCTGGGTGATGTTCATCCCATTTGCCGCTCTGGTTATTGTTGGCGCCAGCCATGCCGTCAACCTCACCGACGGCCTCGACGGCCTTGCCATTGGCCCGGTAACCATTAACGCCGCCACCTATCTGCTCTTCAGCTATATAGCCGGTAACGCCAAGCTCTCCGCCTATCTCCAGATTCCGTACGTGCCTGGAACCGGGGAGCTGGCGGTCTTCTGCGGCGCCATGGTCGGCGCCGGGATCGGTTTTCTCTGGTACAACTCGTATCCCGCCGAAGTGTTCATGGGTGATGTCGGCTCGCTGTCGCTGGGCGGGGCCCTGGGTATCCTGGCGGTGCTCACCAAGCAGGAGATCCTGCTGGTGATTGTCGGCGGGGTGTTCGTGATCGAGGCCCTTTCGGTCATATTTCAGGTTGGGTCCTACAAATACCGGGGCAAACGGATCTTTCGCATGGCGCCGATCCATCATCATTTCGAGCTTAAAGGGGTTGCTGAGCCGAAGATCATTGTGCGGTTCTGGATCATTACTTTAATCCTGGCGCTTGTCGCCATTTCAACACTGAAATTACGGTAACAGCATGAATCTTTCAGGTAAAAAAATACTGGTGGTCGGAGTAGCCCGAACCGGCGTTGCGGTGTGTCACTTTCTCGTGAAGCAGGGGGCCGAGGTAACAATCACTGACATGAAGCAGGGGGCGGCTCTGGAGCCATTTCTGACGCAGCTTGACGGGTTGAAGCTTCAGATGGAGCTAGGGTGCCACAAGGTTGAATCGTTTCTTGCCGCCGATTACATCGTGGTGAGCCCCGGTGTGCCTATGGATATACAGCCGCTGCAGATGGCGCGGGCCGCTAACCGGCCGATCATCAGCGAAATTGAACTTGCCAGCTGGTTTATCACGGAACCGATCATTGCCATCACCGGCACCAACGGCAAAACCACCACCACCACCCTGACCGGCGAAATCTGCCGGAAAGCCGGGTTTGCGACGTTTGTCGGTGGCAATATCGGCAATCCCCTGATCGAACTTGTCGACAGCCAGGAGAAGGTCGAGCGGGTCGTGGTCGAGCTGTCATCGTTTCAGTTGGAGGCGATCGACCGGTTCCGGCCCAAGGTCGCGGTGCTGCTGAACATCACGGAAGATCACCTGGACCGTTATCGCAGCTACCAGGAATACATTGATGCCAAGGTCCGGATCTTCATGAACCAGACCAGTGACGATTACGCGCTCTTGAATCTTGACGATCCACTGGTTGCCGCTCTTGCCGGTTCCATGAAGGGTCGCGTTGTCTGGATGAGCCAGTGCCGCGAACTCGAACAGGGGATCTTCCACAAGGACGGGACAATTGTCTTCCGCTGGGATGGCCGGGAAGAGGTCATCTCCACTGCGGCATTCCGAATTAAAGGGGTACACAATACCGAAAACATCATGGCCTCGCTTGCCGCTGCCATGCTCACCGGTTGCCCTGCCGCTCTGGCACAGAAGGGTGTAGAGGAATTCCGGGGGCTGCCGCACCGGATGGAGCTGGTCAGAGAAGTGAACGGGGTCGGCTGGTACGAAGACAGCAAGGCCACGAATGTCGGCAGTGTCGAAAAAGCGCTGGCCAGCTTCAACGACATCACCTGGATAGCTGGCGGCAAGGACAAGGGGGGATCGTACCTGCCCCTTGCCAATCTGGTAAAGGAGCGGGTCCGCTGCATGATCTTGATCGGTGAGGCCAAGGAGCGGATTGCCCACGAGCTCGGCGAGTACGCGGAAACAAGAATGGCTGCTACCCTTGAGGAGGCCGTCAACCTGGCAGCTGCGGTTACCGTCCCCGGAGGGGTCGTGCTGTTCTCGCCTGCTTGTTCCAGTTTCGACATGTTTCGCGATTACGAGGACAGGGCCGAGCAGTTCAAGGCTCTTGTCAGGGGCATCCCCGAGGCAGGGACCAGATGAAACGGCTTGCGTCGTGCGATATCGTTATCCTGCTGATGGTCGTGGCGCTTACCTGCTTCGGCGTGGTCATGGTGTACTCGGCCTCATCGGTGATGGCTGCCAAAAAATATCACGATGGCTTTTATTTTCTCAAACGGCAGGGGATCTTTGCCCTGGTCGGGTTCAGTATCATGTATGGAGTGATGCAGATCGACTATCATCTCTGGAAAAAGCTCGCTGTTCCGGCGCTTATCGGCTGCCTGGTCCTGATGGTTTTCGTGTTGATACCGGGAATCGGCGGGAGTGCTGGAGGGGCGGCGCGCTGGATAAGGCTGCCCGGCTTCTCGCTGCAGCCGTCAGAGATGGCCAAGATTGCTCTGATCATATACATGGCCTATTCCCTGGAAAAGAAGCAGGACCGGGTAAAGTTCTTTTCGAGCGGCTTTTTGCCATATATGGTAGTGCTGGCTGTGCTGCTGCTCCTCCTGCTCAAGCAGCCGGACCTGGGGGCTGCTTTGACGCTGGGCGCAGTTGCCGTGATCATGCTTTTTGCGGCAGGCACACGACCGACCTACATTATTTCCATGTTCCTCATTGCCTTGCCATTTCTCTACTTCCTGGTCATGAACGTCGATTATCGACGCAGGCGGGTACTGGCATTTCTTAACCCTTGGGACGACCCGTCAAACAGCGGCTTTCAGATCATTCAGTCGTGGCTGGCGTTCGGCGCCGGGGGCGTGCTTGGCCAGGGGCTGGGAGAGGGGAAGCAGAAGCTCTTTTACCTGCCCGAGGCTCACACCGATTTCATCCTTTCCGTGGTCGGCGAAGAACTCGGTTTAATCGGGGTGCTCGTGATCGCTTCGATGTTTTTCCTGCTGGTCTGGCGGAGTATTCGCGTGGCTCTTGGCGCGGAAGACACCTTCGGCAGATTTCTCGCTTTTGGCATCGCAGTGCTGCTTGGAATAGAGGCCTTTGTGAACATGGGTGTCGTTACCGGGATGTTGCCGACCAAAGGGTTGGCGCTCCCATTCATCAGTTACGGCGGCAGTTCTCTGCTTATTACCCTCTTTGCCATGGGAATATTGCTTAATATCTCGACGAGGATGAGGGGAACGCCATGAAACTTATCGTTGCCGGCGGAGGCACCGGTGGTCATCTCTTCCCCGGGATTTCCGTGGCTGAGGAGTTTGTCAGCAGGGATGCCGCAAATGAAGTGCTTTTCGTTGGCACTGAGCGCGGCATTGAGGCCAGGATCGTTCCGCAGCTCGGAATGAAACTGGAAACTATCTCCGCCTCAGGGGTACGTGGCAAGAACGGCTCGGCCCAGATCAAGGGGCTTTTCCTGTTCATGTTCGGCTATTCGCAGTCGCGGCAGATTCTGAAAAAATTCAGGCCGGATGTAGTGCTGGGGGTTGGTGGCTATGCTTCGGCACCCTTGTGCCTTGCCGCGCGCGGCATGCAGATTCCCTACTTCATTCATGAGCAGAATGCCATCCCCGGTCTGACCAACCGGTTACTTGCTCGCTTTAGCAACAAGGTCTTCATTTCTCTGGAAGAATCGCAGCGGTTTTTCCCTGCAGAACGGACCCTGTTGACCGGTAATCCTTTGCGCCAGTCGATTCTGGAGCTGGTGACTGCTGAGGATTCGTTCCCATCGGTAGCGCAGGGCAATGAGTTCCGGATTCTTGTGTTTGGCGGCAGTCAGGGGGCCAGAAGTATCAATCAGGCAATGATGGCGGCCTTACCCAAGATGTCCGCCTTGAAGGAGCGCGTTTCCATAGTGCACCAGACAGGCAAGAACGATCTGACTGAGGTTGCAGATGCCTATGCGAAGTCCGGAATCAAGTCCACGGTATTGCCGTTCATCGACGATATGGCTGCGGCGTACCGGCAGGCCGACCTCATTATCTGCCGGGCCGGTGCCACCACCGTTGCCGAGGTGACGGCTGCAGCCAAGGCCTGTATCTTTATTCCGTTTCCCCATGCCGTGGATGATCACCAGCGCAAGAATGCCGAAGCGCTGCTGGAGCACGATGCCTGCCTCATGCTCCTTGAGCAGGAACTCTCAGGGGAGCGCCTTGCAGCAGAGATCGAAAAGATCATGGCAGCACCGGACAGGCTTGAGACGATCAGCCGGAATGCCAGAAGCATGGCGCGGCTTGATGCCGCAAAAATTATCGTGGATGAAATGATCGGGACAAAAGGAACTGGCCATGTACGGTAAAATTGAAAAAATCCATTTCGTCGGCATTGGCGGCATCGGTATGAGCGGCATCGCCGAAGTGCTGTTGAACCTGGGCTACAAGGTTTCCGGTTCGGATTTGCGTGGTTCGGATACCACCGAGCGGCTGGCCTCGCTCGGCGGAGAGATCCACATCGGCCATTCCAGCGAAAATATTGCCTCAGTTGATGTTGTTGTTACCTCAACGGCAGTACAGGAAGACAATCCCGAGGTTGTTGAGGCGAGAAACCGGATGATTCCGGTCATTCCTCGGGCAGAGATGCTGGCCGAGCTGATGCGGATGAAGTACGGTATTGCTATTGCCGGAACCCACGGCAAAACCACCACCACCTCAATGGTTGCTACCGTGCTGACCCATGGCGGTATTGACCCGACCATAGTCATTGGCGGCAAACTGAACACCCTCGGCACCAATGCGGTGCTGGGCCAGGGAAAGTTCCTCGTTGCCGAGGCCGACGAGTCTGACGGTTCATTCCTCAAGCTGTCGCCGACAATCGCGGTGGTCACCAATATCGACGCCGACCACCTTGATTACTACAGCGGCGGGATCGCTCAGATAAAAGACACCTTTGTCGATTTTATCAACAAGATCCCGTTTTACGGCCTGGCCGTGCTCTGCCTCGACGATCGCAATGTTGCCGAAATCATCCCGAAGGTCAAAAAACGGTTCGTAACATACGGACTCACCTCCCAGGCCGACATCAGGGCGACCCATGTGAAGCACGCTGCCGGCACCACAAGCTTTGTTGCCCACTACAAGGGTTACCGGATGGGGGAGATCTCGTTTTCCATGCCTGGAGCGCACAATGTGCTCAATGCCCTTGCCTGCATTGCTGTGGCAATGGAACTGGACGTGCCGTTTGCCCAGATCCAGGAGGGATTTGAACGCTTTGGCGGGGTCGGCCGTCGCTTCCAGGTCAAGGGAGAGGTTAACGGTATCATGATCGTCGATGATTACGGCCATCACCCTGCCGAGATTCGGGCTACCCTGGCTGCGGCAAAAAACGGCTGGCCGGAGCGGCGGCTGGTGGTTGCGTTCCAACCGCATCGCTATACGCGTACCAAGGAGCTGTTCTCGGATTTTGTGACCTGTTTCTATGACGCGGACCTGCTGGTATTGACCGACATCTATGCTGCTAGCGAAAAGCCGATTCCAGGGGTTTCGGCAGAAAAGCTTGTTGCCAGCATCCGCCAGCACGGGCAGAAAGACGTCACATATGTTGGCGAGCGGGAGCAGATCTGCAAGCATCTGCTGGGAGTAATCCGCGAAGGCGATATCGTTCTCACCCTTGGGGCGGGAAACCTGTGGCAGATCGGAGAAGAACTGCTCTCAGTCCTCCAGGGGAAGGGGTAAGGGCGTAATATGAGTCGGCCCTCCGGCGCTATTTTCGCAGGGTTCCGTGGCAGGTTGCTTGAGGAGGAGCCGCTTGCCGGGCACACTTCGCTGAAAGTAGGGGGACCTGCCGACCTCTTTGCTGCTCCCGAAGATCTGGAAGATTTGCAGCTGCTGCTTGGACGGTGCCGAGAGCACTCGATTAACTGGCTGGTCATCGGCGGCGGTTACAATCTCCTGGTTCGTG
This sequence comes from Geoanaerobacter pelophilus, assembly GCF_018476885.1. Taxonomy (NCBI): domain Bacteria; kingdom Pseudomonadati; phylum Thermodesulfobacteriota; class Desulfuromonadia; order Geobacterales; family Geobacteraceae; genus Geoanaerobacter; species Geoanaerobacter pelophilus. The sequence continues at coordinate 73,650 of NZ_JAHCVJ010000002.1, read as the reverse complement.
ACGGCGGCTGTAGAGGGATCGTTATTTCGCTGAAACGGCTCAAGTCATTTATGCGTTTGCCTGACAACCGGATATCGGTGCAGGCCGGGATTTCCAACCAGCGGTTGATGAAGTGTCTCGAATTGGAAGGCCTTTCCGGGCTTGAATTCCTGAGCGGGATCCCGGGCAGCATCGGAGGGGCGCTGGCCATGAATGCCGGGTGCCACGGTCATGAGATCATGGAGTGCCTCGAAAGTCTGATTATAATCGATGCCAGCGGGGTGCATGAAATAGCGGCATGCGATCTTGATTATGGCTACAGGTCTTTGCAGCTGGCTGAAGGTGCGGTCATCGTTGCCGCTGTTTTTCAGCTGATGGCTGATGATCCCACGGCAATTAGCGTAAGGGTTCATGAATTTATCGAGAAGCGCAGGACCAGCCAGCAGGTTCGGTATCCGAATGCAGGATCATTCTTCAAGAATCCGTCTGAAGGTCCTGCCTGGAGATTCATCGATGCCGCTGGCCTTCGTGGCGCCGTTGTCGGCGGTGCTCAGGTATCGGAACAGCACGCAAACTTTCTGGTGAATCGCGGCGGGGCGACCGCCCGGGATTTTCTGGAGTTGGCTACCGTGATCAAGGAGCGCGTCAGGCTGGTGTCCGGGGTTGAGCTTGAAGAAGAGGTTCGTATCGTAGGCGAGGGGTGATTGTGATGGATCGTGCAACCGTGAAAAATAAAAAAATTGGCGTGCTGATGGGCGGGCTGTCCGCAGAGCGGGAAGTCTCGCTGAACAGCGGTAAAGCGGTCCATGCTGCGCTTATTGAGCGTGGGTACAATGCCGTTGCCATTGACGTGGGGCGCGATATTGCAGCGCGTCTGGTTGCTGAGGGGATTGAAGTGGCCTTCATCTGTCTGCATGGCAGATTGGGCGAGGATGGCACGATACAGGGATTGCTTGAGGTTATGGGGATCCCATATACCGGGTCAGGTGTCCTAGCCAGCGCCCTTGCCATGAACAAGACCGTGGCCAAGGTCGTGTTTTCGGCTAATGGCCTTACTGTCGCACCTTATGTAGTGCTCAGAAACAGCGACAGCTTTAATGAAGAGTATGCCGGCTTTGGTTTTCCTCTGGTGGTCAAGCCGTCTCAGGAAGGGTCTTCCGTTGGCGTCAGCATCGTTCGGAAGCAGGAGGAACTACTCCCCGCCCTGAAAGAGGCTTTAAAGTACGATGACGAAATCCTGGTGGAGCAATATATCAAGGGGAGAGAAATCCAGGTAGCCATCCTTGCCGAACAGGCTCTGGGGGCGATTGAAATTGTTCCCAAACGGGAGTTTTACGACTTTCAAGCAAAGTACACGGCGGGCATGGCCGAACATATCTGTCCTGCCCCACTGGAAAAGACGCTGTATGAAAAGGTGCTACGCCTGGGTGAACTGGCGCATCGCGTACTTGGCTGCTCCGGGTACAGCCGGGTAGATTTTCTGGTCACGGCAGAGGGTGAATGCTTCCTGTTGGAAGTGAACACGCTTCCGGGGATGACCGCACTCAGCCTGATGCCAGAAATTGCCCAAACAGCAGGGTTCGGGTTTGCCGATCTCGTGGAGGAGATTGTCTCTTCTGCAGCACTGAAGATAAAGAGCCAGGGGAACTAAGATAGATGGCCGTGCCGGCGAATCGCAGATCAAGTAGTCAGCCGTTTCGGGGTAAACCGGTAAGGGGTACCCAGAATCGGATGAAGCGTGAGAAACGGCAGATCGACATCCGCGGCTTTCTCAAAAAGGCAGCTCGCGCTGTTGTCTGTTTTTCCGTGGTATCTCTGGGTGGATTGCTTGTCTACGAGGCGTATTCCCTGATTGCCCGGTCGTCGTTTTTCCGGCTCGAAAGAATTGAGGTCTCCGCACTCAAGCGGCTTACCCGTGAAGAAGTTATAGCCCAGGCCGGGATCAAGCCGGGCGATGATCTCATTGGTCTGCGTCTCGGCAATATCGGCAAGCAGCTGTCGAAAAATCCCTGGATAGAAAAGGTCCGGATCCGGCGCTATCTGCCGCACACGATAACTATTGAGATCGCCGAGCAGGAACCTGTTGCTGTTGCCAGCATGGGATATCTCTATTACCTGAATGCAAAAGGCGAGGTTTTCAAGCTGTTGATCGAAGGTGACAACCTCGATTACCCGGTTCTGACCGGAATCAGCGAAGAGGACCTCTCCCGAGACCCGGCCGGGTCCAGGGAAGCCCTGAAATCGATGCTCTCTCTGGTTGAACTGCTGAAGGGGCGAGAGGTGCTGCGGCTGGAAGATGTTTCCGAGGTGCATTATGACAAGGGGTATGGGTTCACCTTGTTCATGGCTGATCGGGGAGTGCCGGTGCGCTTGGGCCGGGCAGGGTTTGACGAAAAACTTGAGCGTCTCGGGAAGATATACGGGACATTGCAGCCACAGATGAAGACTGTAGAGTACATTGACCTTGATTATGCCGATAAAATAGTTGTGAAATCCGGTTAAATGGGGGTGTGCGATGGCCAGAGACCGAAGGTTGAACACAGATTATGCTTTAGGGAACAAGCAGATATGTGCACTGGTCGGCAGCTTCACTGATGGCGGGGTAGCCATCGTCTACCGGGGTCTGAAAACAGACAGTTTCAATCCGGACAATATTGACCTCGACTTTTGTGACCGAACTATAGTAAAAAAGCAGAAACCTAGGGGGGAGAGCTATGTCCGGTAAACGGGACAATTTGCTGGTTGGACTCGACATCGGGACCACCAAGATTTGCGCCATTGTCGGCAATGCGACTGAGGATGGTATAGAGATAGTTGGCATCGGCACCAGCCCGTCGCGCGGCTTGCGCAAAGGGGTAGTGATCAACATCGAAAGTACTGTTGCCGCTATCCGCAAGGCCGTGGAAGAGGCAGAACTGATGGCCGGATGCGAGATCAAGTCGGTCTATGCCGGGATTGCCGGTGGCCATATCCGGGGGTTCAATTCCCAGGGGATCATTGCCATCAAGAACCGCGAGGTCTCTTCAGAAGATGTCAAGCGGGTCATCGACGCTGCCAAGGCAGTGGCAATCCCGATGGACAGAGAGGTCATCCATATCCTCCCGCAGGAATTCATAATCGATGACCAGGACGGTATCCGCGAGCCTCTGGGGATGAGCGGCGTCCGTCTTGAAGCCAAGGTTCACATCGTAACCGGCGCCGTGGCCAGCGCCCAGAATATTATCAAAGCGTGCAACCGGGCCGGGTTGGATGTGGCGGATATCGTACTTGAGCAGCTTGCTTCATCGGAATCGGTTCTCTCTTCTGATGAAAAAGAGCTTGGCGTGGCCCTGGTCGATGTCGGCGGGGGGACAACCGATATCGCGATCTTTGTGGATGGCGCTATCAAACATACCTCAGTGCTCTCTCTCGGCGGCAACAACATGACCAACGACATCGCCGTCGGTTTGAGGACGCCGATGGCTGAGGCTGAAAGAATCAAGCAGAAATACGGCTGCTGCATGGCTTCGCTGGTTGGCAAAGAAGAGACCATAGAGGTGCCCAGCGTTGGAGGCAGGAAACCGCGGGTGCTTTCCCGGCAGCTCTTGGCAGAGATCCTGGAGCCCAGGGTTGAGGAGATCTTCACCCTTGTCAATCGCGAGATCGTCAAGTCAGGATACGAAGATTTGATTGCCTCAGGTGTAGTGATCACTGGTGGCAGCACGATCCTTGAAGGGATGCCGGAACTGGCCGAGCAGGTATTCAACCTTCCGGTGCGCCGAGGCCTGCCGCAGAATATCGGCGGTCTCGTTGATGTGGTCAACACCCCGGCGTACGCGACTGGTGTCGGCTTGGTGGTTTACGGAAGCAAGAACCAGGGGATTCGGGAGTTTCCGACCTCGCAGACTGACGACAACCTGTTCCGGAGGGTGAGTCGCAGGATGAAGGAGTGGTTCGGCGAGTTTTTCTAAGGGTGACGTTGCAATTTAATTTGTGGTGGCAAATTATCAAATAGACCAAAAGGGGGATGTCTATGTTCGTGTTCGATGAAACCATTGACCAGAACGCAAAGATCAAGGTGATCGGAATCGGTGGCGGCGGGGGGAACGCTGTCAATACGATGATCACGCAAAAGATGCACGGGGTTGACTTCATCGTTGCCAATACCGATGCCCAGGCACTTCGGACCAGCCTGGCTCCGACCAAGATTCAACTGGGTGGACAGTTGACCAAAGGTCTTGGCGCTGGAGCAAATCCGGCAGTTGGCCGGGATGCCGCATTGGAAGAGAAGGAGCGGTTGGCCGAAACTCTCCAGGGCGCTGATATGATCTTTATTGCTGCTGGTATGGGTGGCGGCACCGGCACCGGGGCTGCTCCGATCATTGCTGAGACTGCCCGCCAGGTCGGCGCCCTTACGGTCGGCGTCGTGACCAAGCCGTTCTCTCGCGAAGGTAAGCAGCGCCTTGCCAAGGCCGAAGAAGGGATCAAGGAACTCAAGCAGCATGTGGACTCACTGATCGTGATCCCCAATGACCGCTTGCTGGGCCTGGCAGGCAAGTCGATGTCAATCCTCGATGCTTTCAAGCCTTCCGACGACGTACTGCGTCAGGCGGTCCAGGGTATTTCAGATCTGATCACTACCCACGGCATGATCAACGTCGACTTTGCTGATGTGCGCGCCATCATGAGCGAGCGCGGCATGGCCATGATGGGTATCGGCATAGCCACCGGCGAGAATCGCGCTGTTGAGGCCGCCACTAGGGCGATTTCCAGCCCGTTGCTCGAAGATATCGATATCTCCGGAGCAAAAGGGGTGCTGGTAAATATTTCCGGGTCTGCTTCAATGACCATGGAAGAGTTTGATGCTGCCAGCCGGGTGATCCACGAAAAGGTTCACGATGACGCCAATATCATCATTGGTTTGCTCATTGACGAGACTCTGGGCGATTCCATCAAGATCACGGCGATCGCTACCGGTTTCGGCGACAGGTTTGATGTGGAAAAGAGCCGTCAGGAGGTTAGAAAGGTTTCCCCGCTGGTTTCACGGCGGGATGACCGGGAGCGCCCGGCTTTTGAGAGGCTGCGCGAGAGAGAGGTTACCCCTCGCCAAAGCAGCTTCCTGGCTGATGACTTTGACGAGCAGTACGACATCCCGACATTCCTTAGGAAGTCGGTGGACTGACAGGTAGAACGAACACCTGACGTTACCCTCAATTAATTGCTGGTTTCTGTGCGTTTTCCGGGGCTGCCACCACATCTCCGGAAAGTGATATGCCCGGTATTCCCCTTCCCCCAAAGGAGATACCGGGTTTTTCTTTGCCTACGGCCGCATAGAATGGTATTTTAAGCTATGTCTTGGAAAACAATCGAGAAATACCGACGCATCCTGGCAGCAGAGCAGGGGGCAGTGGTCAAGGGGTGGGGGGGTAAACTCACGGTTTGCCTGATCTACCCGAATCATTACCGGACTGGGATGAGCAACCTGGGATTTCAGGCGGTGTATGCCCTGTTCAATGAAAACAGTGACGTGGTGTGCGAACGGGCTTTCCTGCCGGAGAAAGATGAGCTGGCAGAGCTTAACGCCAGTCGCAAACCGCTTCTTTCTCTCGAATCCCAGAAGCCCCTTAACGAATTCGATGTCCTGGCGTTTTCTGTTTCATTCGAAACGGATTATCTCAATATCCCGGTCATTCTTGCTCTGGCCCGCATACCTGCCTGTTCCTCGGACAGAAGCAGCAGCGAGCCGTTGGTGATTGCCGGCGGCGCCGCGATTTTTCTTAACCCTGAACCGGTTGCCGACTTGCTGGACCTTGCGTGCATCGGCGAAGGGGAGCCGCTGGTGCCGGCGCTCTTGGAGCTTTTGAAGGCCACTGCCAATGCCGAGCGGCAACAACTGCTGCACCAGGCCGCAACTGTGCCTGGAATCTATGTGCCGGCATTCTACCGAGTCGAATACAACGGCCCTGCCGTTGCCAGTATTTCTTCGTCCACAGGGGCACCAGAGTGCGTGCAGCGGGTCTGGAGCGCCAATCTGGACAACGCGCAGGTCGGTTCACGCCTGTTTTCTCCTGACACCGAGTTCTCCGGGATGTATCTGCTTGAGGTATCCAGGGGGTGCCCCCGCGGCTGCCGATTCTGTGCCGCAGGCTTTATCTATGAACCATATCGGCAACGTTCCCTTGAATCAGTCAGAGCCCAGGCGCTGATCGCTCTTGAACAACACCGCAAGGTCGGTCTTGTCGGTGCGGCTGTCGGTGATTTTACCGGGGTCGGCGAACTTTGCCGAGACATCAGAGATGCAGGCGGCAACGTTTCGGTTGCCTCGCTACGGATCGATTCCCTTGAGGACAATTTGATTAAGGTGCTGGTTGAGAGTGGCCACAAGACAGTAAGTCTTGCGCCGGAAGGAGCCTCGCAACGGATGCGCGACCTGGTTCGCAAAGGGATTAACAGTGATCAGATCCTTGAGGCCTGCCGGTTGCTGATCAGTCACGATATCCTGAATCTGAAGCTCTACTTCATCGTCGGTTTGCCGACAGAAACCATGGCAGACCTGGAAGAGATGGTATCTCTGGTCGAAAGAATCAGGCAACTGGTTACAGAGACGGCTAAAGGGAACAAGAGGCTGGGGCAGATAACGCTTTCAATCAATCCCTTTGTGCCAAAGCCATTCACCCCATTTCAGTGGTGCGCCATGGCGCCGGTGCGGGAGCTGGAAGCGAAGGCATCTTTCCTCAGGAAGGCATTTGCCAAGGTGCCGAATGTGCGGATGCAGATGGAAGGGATCAAGGACTCGTTGACGCAGGCCTTGGTCTCTCGTGGCGATAGGAGGCTCTCCGTTGCTATTGTGCGTTATGCTGAAACCGGCAACTGGCGCAAGGCGCTGAAAGAGGCAGGGCTGGATATGGAGCAACTGGTCACCCGTCAAGCTGGCCTTGACGAAGTGCTGCCATGGGATGTGATCTGCTGCAAGAACCGGAAAAAGCTGGCGATGGAATACCGTAAGGCGTTTGAATAGTTGACTACAGGTTCAGGCGACTTCTACCCTGTTCCTGCCTGAATGTTTCGCCCGGTAAAGGGCCTCGTCAGCCCTTTTGATCAGGGTATCGACTTTGCTGTCCGTCTCAAGCAGTGTTGTAACCCCGGCACTGATTGAGATTGAAAATCTGCAGGGCTCTTCTCCGAATTGTTCTCCGCAGATGGTCTCCCGCAATCTTTCAGCCAAAATACCCGCCTCGTCAATGGTGCTACCAGGAGACACGAGCAGGAACTCTTCACCGCCAATTCTGCCGATGCTGTCATAGCGCCGGAGGTTGTCATTCATCCTGCCTGCCACCTGCCTTAATACCTGATCGCCACAAGGGTGACCGTAGTTATCGTTGATCTTTTTAAAGTGATCGATATCAATGATTATCAGGCAAAGTGGTTCATGTAAGCGGCTTGCCCGCTCAAACTCTTCTTCAAGGCGCTTCATGATCTGGCGCCTGTTTTTGATCCCTGTCAGCTCGTCGGTAGAGGCAAGTTTCTTGAGGGACTTTTGCGCTGCGTCGAGTTGAATGACCAAGCGCCAAGTGAGGAAATAGGTAATTCCAATAAGAATGCCGATAGTGAGGATGGCTGCAATCGAAATGAGCAGGCGGTTTGCGCTTATTTCACTGACCATTTGGGATATCGGAATGGAAATACTCATGGTGCCGATAATGTCACCGGTCTTGTAGCCTTGGGATTTATGACAAGTGAGGCAATCCGGCTCCACAAACAACGGCATCATGTAGCGGTAGAATGATCCATGGGCTCCTGCCAACTCGATGCGGGAAAACTCCTTTGCGCCATTTTCGAATGCCTTCAGGGCGACCTTCTCTACTTCATCCGGGGTGTTCTTGTCAGATAACGGTTTGAGGCTGACCGCTCGGAAATTAACGCCTTCATGACGTTTGGTCTGCTGCGCTATTTCATCAACCATGATTGCATGGTTGCGGATAGTTAAAACTTCGCCAGTTTCGGTTTTTAAATCCGGATTCATGCCGAGTCGCAGCAGGTACGCGTTAGATTCTACGCCCGGCCGTTTTTCGACATAGACCCCGCCGTATTTATAATTCCAGTTCTTGGTGTGGCGGATCAGGTTTTCGTAGCTCACCGCCTGTTCATGGATTCTCTGGGTAAGCAGGTCATTGGTGCGGTTGTAGAGAACAAAAAAGATGCCGGCGACAAACAGCGAGATGATCAGGCAGAGGCTGAAAAGAAAAAATCGCACATTGCCGAAATATTGAAAAGGCTTTGGCAATACCCGCTTGATCATGGCGTGCCCTTTTCCGCAAGAACAGGGTGTTCCTGCTCCTGGCCCGCTACTGGCGGCTGTTCAGGGAGATTGCCTATTATCCGGAGAAAGTTCTTGGTAAGTACCGGGTGCAGGTCTGTTCCGGCCAATTCGAGCATGATGCCTGATATCTTTGCAAAACTCATGGCGTCACGGTAGGCCCGCTTGGTCCTTAACGCGTCGAATACATCAGAGATGGTGGTCATATGGCTGCAGAGATTCTGCTGCCAGTTTTCAGCGACCCTCGGATACCCTGTCAGGTTATATTTAAGATGGTGCTCATATGCGGTAACCACCGCAAGTCTGGGTACGCCTGGTGTGTCCAGCAGCCTCTGAGCGCCTTTGGTCGGATGTTGCTTTATCAGGTCCCATTCGGCATCATCGAGCTTGCCCGGCTTGGAAAGAACCTCTTCAGGGACATAAAGCTTTCCGATGTCGTGGAGCATTGCAGCAATGCCGACTTCATTCAGCATCGGTCCATCTATGCCGAGAGACATCGCTTGTGCCAGGTTAAGGACACAGACGTTGGTCGAATGGGTGTAGGTATACTCGTCCATGGCACGCAGTGGCGCCAAAGCAAGCAGGGGGGATCCTACCTGCCTGAACGAGTCAATAAAGCATTTAACGATATCGGAAATCCCTGATACGCTGAACTTATTGCCCGAGCGGACTTCATCGTAGATTTCCATGAACTTGCCGAGTTCTTCCATCGGGATGTCGGCAAGCGTCAGTTTCCTCTGGTGTGCATGATCTTCCTTCTCATCATCCAGCTGTTTTATCTCTACTTGACCAAACCGGAGATTGTCAGTGGAACAGATGTCATCGTTATCTGATCCCTGTCTGGCCAGTGTCTTCACGAGGAGAACTACTTCCTCCATTGCGATGTCGCGAAAGATCCGCACGTGACCGATGCCTCTGTTTTTGAGAATCTGGGAGAAACGATTGACATACATGCTTGGTAACAGCGGTCTGTCCCAGGCAACAAGGTCATCGTCAATAAGCATCAAGGCAACTTCAGGCTCATCCCCTAAGGTTGCTTTCAACTGCTCGACAGCTGTAGAGCAGAGTCTGGTTACCTGCTGATGGTCGAGCGAGTAAAGGAGAGAGGTGGAGACCGCAGTGCTTATCAGCCGGATAAAGGTATGAAGGTGCGTGAGCCGGTCGTTTATCATGACTCGCCCCCCTGGATACCTTGGATTGTTTCTCTGGCGCTCTCTCTGATAGTGCGATGGCCTGACTTAATAATGTCATTTAAGAGTGGGACCGCAAGATGTTTGGGGTAGCGATTGAGCGACCGGACCGCTTCAATTTTCAGGCCGTTCAACTGTTTGCTTCTGAAGAGTGATCTGGAACGGAGAAAGCTCTCTATGACCGGAATCGTAGTTGGTGAGCCAATCATGCTCAAGGAGTGGATCACGGCACTCTTGAGTTCGCATTCGAGCCCTGACAGCCCTCCTCGGGTTAGAAAGTCTGTCAGGCAACGGATGACCTCGGCATGTTTGCTCTGTTCGGCAAGTCGCACGGCATTGATGACCGTTTCCCGATCACCACTGGCAAAATCACGAAGGAGGAGACGGTCAGCTTCGGAATCCTGTAAAAACAGCAGCGCCTTGATCGCTTCCTGTTTAACCTTGGAATGGGGATGGTTTGTCAGCCGGCGGATGTGCGGGATTACCAGGTTAGCGTCGAAATTACGCAGGATGAGAACCAAGTTCCTGACGAAGTACCAACGGTTGTCACGCAGTCTGGCAATGATCTCCTCTCTTCCTCTGTCACCGATTCGCTGGAGAATATCCATGTAATAACGCCTCAGAGACATGTTCTGCTCTTCCGCCAGCCGGTCGAGAATCGGACCAATGAAACTTGCGCCGATTTTGATGATCAGATTGCCGATTTCCTGGTATTTGGTCTTGCCCCAGAAGGTGATTCCCTGAATCACTTCCAGGACAAAATCCGGTTCGTTGAACAATTGCAAAATCTCGTGATAGCGCTCGACGTTTTCTTTGTCTGCCTGGCTGCTCAGCCGGTCATACATCTGCATCAAGGCGGCAAAATCCCCGCAGCTGAGAAAGTAGCTTGAGAGATCGACCAGGTTTTTGAGCATTATTTCGCCGCCCAACTCATCGAACCCGTTGTTTATGATGTCGAGGAGGATGCGGCTTACCTGATTTTCAATGCTATGGGTATTAAGGGATTGTTTCAGGGTTTCAAGTTCTGCTCGTCCCAAATGAAGAGCCTTTTTGTCAGTAAGTACCGAATTCAGTCCGGCCTGGTAGCTTTCAGGTGTGAATTTGTCGTGACTTTCTTCCCTGAATAGTTCGCGAAGCTTGTTTTTTAACTCCTCAGTCTCTGAACCACCAAGTTCGAAGGCCATCTGGCTGGCTTTAACCGCAAGATTGGAAGAAAGCTTGCCAATCAGGCTGAACAGCATCGGGGGTAGGGATTCCTTCTTTAAGATCATTGCATCAAGTGTATCAATGATTGCTTCTTCGGGAATCTGCGAGAGAAAAGCTTCGGCCAGCTCCTTTTTTTCAGCCAGCGACTTGAAAACGCTGGATAAAAGCTGGTTACGCAAGTCAGGCGAAAGGTGGGAGACCAAAGCGTTAAGCCGTCTGAGCAGTTCTTCCTTGTGACTGTCATGGGGATGCTGCTCCAAATGCTGGATAAAGGCAGCAAGGATCTGTTCATTGGAGACATGCTTCTCTTTGTTGTCTTCTGCTGTATTGAGCTTTTTGTTAAGCATCTCAGCGAGTTCGGCGGGGGTAAGGCCGATGTGAACGTTGCTCAGATCAGATTTCTTAACGAGGGTCCCCTGCAGCAGACTCACCACAAACTCTTGCCAGATTGATTCAAATATTCTATCTGGCAAAACCTCAGGCTGCTCATTATTAAGCCCTGATTCAGTAGCAAGAAACGCGCTGTAGTCGATGGCAGTAAGCGTAATTCCGGTTATTGCCGCCATTTTCATGATTGCTGCAATCCCGCCTTTGGCGTCGATTGCTTCCCGTTTTACCGATATGATTTTACAAAAGTTGATAAGTTCCGCGGCGGTCAGGCGCGCAGAGAAGGTTATCGTTGCGATGCCGTGGCTAAAGAGGAGTCTCGCCAGATTACGGTAGGCATGGTTGCTTTTATCCAGCAGGGAATCGCCTGCTATCAAGGTATCTTTGGCAATGCCAATGGTTATTTCAGGGTTGTTTCCAAGCAGTTCACGGAGGAGGGTGAGCACCTTTTCTGAGGATGCAGCGATTATCGGGTGGTTACCTGGGTATGACAGAACGTGGCGGCGGGCAACATTGAATTCATGGACGAAGTTTGACAGTACGCCGGACTCGATGTCCTGAATTGTATTGTCAGAGAGTGAAGACACCAGGCATTCCCCCATTACTATTCGTGAGCCAGATTTCTCATTATAGTCTCAAAAACCTAACTGGAGTGCAATGGAAATTTCCTAGAAAATCCTCATCTTCGGCGTTTGCCTGAATGTTTTATTGCCCGCTGAGTTTCGGGTATGCATTTCTTCATAAAAGCTCCGAGCAAAGCAAAACGCAATTACCAGGGTATAATTGCCGAATCACTCCTATCTAAAACCAGTGGAGGCCGTTATGTTCGGTTGGTTCAGGCACGATCAGGAAAAAACTGAGGTTTTTGCTAGCAATACTGCTGCCTTCAACTTTGCCTGCGACCATTTGAAATACTCGTTGCTTGCCGAGGCCGTTATTCCGGCGCTAGTACAAGAGGTTGGCAAGCGGGGCTCAGATGGCGAGCATTGGTATCTGCTTCGGCTTGCTGGTACTAACGGTGGTCGGGAAATATGGGGCTGCACCTTGAAAGAGGCTGAAACCTGCCCGGAGGTTGGCGATTTCGTAGGCTTCAGGATCGTGAGGATTGCCTCTGAGCTTCCTGAAGACATGAGCCTGGTCGGTTATATTGCCATGAAGCTTGAACCGGTTCTAGTCGGTGGGAAAAAATGGCGGATGGCAGAGAATTATACCCCAAAAACCATCAAGCAGACCATTCGCTGGTAGCACGAGAGGATCGGCAACAACTCTCTACAGGTGAAGCACGCTAATAAACTCTCTTTGACTTAGGTCATCCTGAATTGTTGGTCAGCGGTATATGGTAACCACATGAAGACGAATAACAGTCATCAACTTCCCTCGAAGCAAGTGAAAGACCTGAAAGTAATTGTCGCCTTCGTCTCTCTTTATTGCCGAAAGAAACATCATGATAGAGAGAAGGTGGTCGTTGCACTGCCTTCTGAAGTGGGGCCCAAGGTTTCCGGGGGTGTAAATCTCTGTGCTGTGTGTGCTGAACTGGTCGCATATGGGATACAAAAACGGAAGAAATGCCCTCTGGACCCTAAGCCGAGTTGCAAAAATTGCCGGATCCACTGCTATAGTGGTGAATATCGGGCGCGGATGAAGGAGATAATGGCATATTCGGGGCGGCAAATGGTTATGCGCGGCAGGTTGGACTATCTGTGGCACTATTTTTTCTAAAGAGGTAAGGCAATGATTCGGAAAATTGTACAGATTGACAGTGACAAATGTAATGGTTGCGGGCTTTGCGTGCCTGCGTGTGCCGAAGGTGCTATCAGAATTGTAGATGGCAAGGCAGTGCTTGCTGCCGACAACCTCTGCGACGGCTTGGGGGCATGCCTGGGTGACTGCCCGCAGGATGCTATCCATATTGTCGAACGTGATGCCGAGCAGTTTGATGAAGAGGCTGTAGAAAGGCATCTCAAGCAGGCAGGTCACGGGAATAATCACCAGGCGGCACATCATAATACTGCCGGTTCCGGCGGGTGTCCAGGCTCAAGGGTAATCTCATTTGCCCGGCCTGCAAGCGAGCAGCAGGTGACACCAGCAAATCCCCAAAGCAGCCAGTTAGCCCAGTGGCCGGTTCAGCTTCATCTTGTTCCGGTAACGGCACCGTACTTCCAGAACGCAGATCTTTTGATTGCCGCAGATTGTGTGCCTTTTGCCTACCCTGATTTTCATAGAGATTTTCTTAGTGGGAAGGCATTGGTCGTCGGTTGCCCGAAACTGGATGACAACAGCTTCTATCTGGCAAAACTCACGGAACTGTTCAAGGTTGCATCGATCAGAAGCCTAACTGTCCTTAGAATGGAAGTGCCTTGCTGCTCGGGAATCGTGATGGCTGCTCGCCAGGCGTTGGCAGATAGTGGTAAGGAGATCTCATTTCGTGAGGTTGTCATCGGGATTGATGGCGGGATCAAATCCGAGATTCGCAAATAAGACAAAAAGGATTGATTTAATCTTTTTTGTGTTGACATGGCCAGGACCTGCTGATATCTTTTTTTCACACAATTCAATTTCCCTTGTAAGTGAAAGGAGAGTTTAAATGAGCGTATGTACACTGGTTACCCAGCAGGCCCCTGATTTTACAGCAGATGCGGTAATGCCCGACAATAGTTTCGGCCAGATCACCCTGTCAGCCTTGCGCGGCAAATATGTATTGCTCTTTTTCTACCCGCTGGACTTTACGTTTGTCTGCCCTTCCGAGATCATTGCTTTTAATAAGAAGCTCGACGCTTTCAAGTCTCGGAACTGTGAAGTAATCGGGGTTTCAGTTGATTCCAAATTCACCCATCTTGCCTGGAAAAATACCAGCATTGATGATGGCGGCATTGGCAACATTCAGTACCCGCTGGTGGCAGACCTCAACAAGGGGATTGCCCGTTCGTACGGGATTCTGTTCAATGATGCCGTTGCCTTGCGAGGACTTTTCCTTATTGATACCAAAGGGGTAATACGCCACGCAGTCATTAATGATCTGCCTTTGGGGCGAAGTGTGGATGAAGCATTACGGATGGTCGATGCCTTGCAGTTTGTGGAGACGCATGGCGATCAGGTGTGTCCCGCCAACTGGAAGGAAGGGGAAGATGCCATGAAACCTACTGCGGAAGGGGTCGCAAGTTATCTTGCCAAGCATGGCAAGTAATTGCTAGCTGCAAGCTGTCTCGCAGGTTAAGGCGCGGAAATTTCCGCGCCTTTTTTATTATGGGTGTGCGTTGTTGCGAGAGCCAATGCTTTGTGGTACATACATTAGACGAAGCTCTATCTTGGAAAGGAGATGCAATGCGCAACAATACTTATTTCCTGCTTCTGCTTCTCTTCTGCCTGGCACTGCCAGCGCCGGCATCAGCTCAGGAATCACAGCCTCCTGCGGCGATTGTGGAAAAAATGGCATTCAAACTTGCCCGGGGGGTGACCAACGTCGCGACCTGCGTGGCGGAGATTCCCAAGCAGACCGTAAATACGGTTCGTGACCGCGGATCGGTAGGTTACGTGATCGGCCCGCTGAAAGGAATCGGGATGACCATTTATCGCGGGCTGGTTGGAGGGGTGGAGGCGATATTTTTCCTGGTGCCTCAGCCCGGCTATTATGACCCGATGATGGATCCGGAGTATGTTTGGCATGGATGGGGGGACGCGAACATTGAAAAACCTTCGACAAAAACTGAATAGCGATCCTATGCGATTGATGCGGACCGTTATAGTGATTGCTGCCCTGCTGGTATCAATTGCTTTACCCAACTTGGCCTCAGCAGATCGGTATAAGACCGCGGATACCTCTTCACCTCAGGAAGTGGCCGACGGTATGGGAACCAAGTTTACTCGGGGCATCGCAAATGTGGCAACCGGGTGGGGTGAACTTCCCAAGCAAATTTACTATACGACCAAAGAGGATGGTTGGGGTAAAGGGCTTGCTGTTGGGCCGTTCAAGGGGATTATCATGATGCTGGTCAGGACCGTTTCCGGTGCTATCGAGGTAATGACATTCCCGGTGCCATACCCCGGATTCTATGACCCAATATTCGATCCCGCCTATGTTTGGCAGAAAGAATAAACTGCTGATCATCTGCTGACTTTTCATTGCTTGTCGTTTATCCAATAATCAAATAAATAAAAAAAGCCACATCCGAAGATGTGGCTTTTTTTATTACTATCAAGGAAGAATTACTTCGCTGCAGGAGCTTCAGCAGGAGCAGCTTCTTTCTTCTCAGCTTTTTTTGCTTTCTTTGCTTTTTTTGCTTTCTTAGGAGCTTTCTCTTCTTTCTTCACTTCGCCAGCAGGAGCAGCAGCAGGAGCAGCAGCAGGAGCAGCTTCTTTTTTAGCTTCAGCAGCAAAGCAGGTGGTAGCGAAAGCAACAGCAACGAGAGCAGCAAGAACTTGTTTCATTTTGTTTCTCCTTTAGGGTTTTGTTGAATCAATGCTTACAATAAAGCAGGTAGCGTGCCAAGGTCGTATTGTTTTTGCATCTAGCTTAAATAATTGAAGAAATTGCTGTGGCAGAGGATGGGTTAGTGTCTGGATTGCCTTAAATGGGTAAGTGGCTGCCTTATATGGGGTAGAATTACGGCTTGTGATTATGCCACGGCAATTCGCTTGCCTCTCTTCCGGGCCATCTGTTACTATCCTGCTGCAATTTCAGGGAGCTGTCATTTAAGTTTGGAGGCTACGTGCAGGACAATTATCTTCTGAGCATAGAAAAGCCGGCGCGTTACATCGGCCAGGAAATGGGCTCCATCATTAAATCTGATGCCGAACTGCGGTTTATTTTGGCGTTCCCGGACGTTTATGAAGTTGGCATGAGTCACCTTGGCATAAAGATATTGTATGCAATCCTGAATAAAGAGCCATGGCTCGCAGCAGAGCGCGTTTTTGCTCCCTGGCCGGATATGGAAGAGCTGATGCGCCGGGATGGGCTCTCGCTGAGTTCTCTTGAAACGGCGACACCGCTCTCTTCTGCCGACATCGTCGGGTTTACCCTTCAGTATGAACTTTCCTATACCAATATTCTCAACATGTTGGAATTGGGCGGCATAGAGATTTTAGCTAAGGACAGAGCTAATGATGACCCGCTGGTCATTGGCGGCGGTCCCTGCTGCGCTAATCCCGAACCACTTGCTGATTTTTTTGATGCGTTTCTTCTTGGAGACGGGGAAGAGGCTGTGCTGGAGATTGCGGCTGTCGTTCGGCAGGCCCGCAAGGAAGGGGTTGCTCGCGTAGAGTTGCTGGAACGGCTTGCAATGATAGAAGGGGTTTATGTCCCTTCGCTGTTTGAGGTGGAGTATACAGTTGATGGTTGCATTAGTGGGGTTGTGTCGCTGCGCCAGGGGTATGGTCCGGTAAGGCGCCGCTTTGTGGCTGATCTGGATCAGGCCGAGTTTCCAGTTGAACCCGTTGTCCCTTTTATGAAGACCGTCCATGACCGGGTAAGCATCGAGATCGCCAGGGGGTGTACCAGGGGGTGCCGGTTCTGCCAGGCAGGTTATCTTTACCGGCCGGTACGCGAGCGTAACCCGGAGAAGGTTCTGGCACTGGTTGCCGACGCACTGCGCAACTCCGGTTACGAGGAGATATCCCTGCTGTCTCTGTCAGCCGGTGACTACTGCCGGATTGAGCCGTTGATCAGTTCCCTTATGGCAAAATATGCTGATGACCGGATAGCTGTGTCTCTGCCGTCATTAAGGGTCGGAACGCTCACTCCGGAACTGGTTGAGGAGATTAAAAAAGTACGCAAGACTGGGTTTACTCTTGCGCCTGAGGCAGGCAGCGAGCGGCTGCGCTCAGCCATAAACAAAGGGATCAGCGAGGAAGACCTGTTGTTGAACGCCTACTCTGCCTATTCCGCAGGATGGCGGGTGATCAAGCTCTATTTCATGATGGGGCTCCCCGGTGAGACCGAAGAAGACCTGAACGCCATTGTTTCATTGGCTCGACAGGTAAAGGCTCAAGGAAAGCGAACCGGCCATGGCGGTGAAGTCAATGTTTCGGTTTCAACCTTTGTCCCCAAAGCGCATACCCCGTTCCAGTGGGAGCCGCAGATCAGCGAAGAAGAAACCGTTGCGCGTCAGCGCATCCTGCGCAATGAGCTGCGCAAGGGGAAGCTCAACTTCAAGTGGCACGATTCGCCGCTCTCAATGCTGGAAGGGGTTTTTGCCCGCGGTGATCGCCGATTGGGAAAGCTCCTTGTCCGTGCCCGCGCCTTGGGGTGCTGCTTCGACGGCTGGAGTGAGCGGTTTAATGTTGCCGGTTGGCAACAGGCTTTTGCCGAGTGTGGCTTGAATCCTGATTGGTATCTTCGTCGCAGGCGGCTGGACGAGGTTCTCCCCTGGGACCATCTTGACTTTGGCATAACAAAAAAGTTCCTGCTGGCCGAGTTGGAACGCTCCGGGACCGGAGTTTACACCGAGGATTGCCGCCATGGCGTGTGCTCAGGATGCGGCGTGTGCGATTTTGATCAGATTAAAATGAGAACGCTGGGTGCCGAGGGTGATCAATCAATCGAAAAGGTTGCTTCAGTCACTGAACCTGTGTCAAACAAAACAGGGGCAAAACGGATGCGCCTGAGATTCGAAAAGACCGGACTGATGAGGTATCTGAGCCATCTGGAGATGCTCAACATGTTTTCCCGGGCAGTGAGCCGGGCCGGGGTGCCGGTGCGTTATTCTCAGGGGTTTCATCCCCACCCGCGTTTTTCCTTTGCAACTGCGCTTTCGGTTGGTGTGGAGTCGTACTGCGAGTATATGGATCTGGATGTTTATGAAAATGGTGATGCTGTTCAGATTGCAGATAGCCTGAATTGCGTACTCCCCAGTGGTGTGAGAATTGTCGCTAGCCAAGAAATCCCGTTGAACAGCCCGTCTCTGTCGGTTATCATTGATGCTGTGAGGTACCGGGTTGCGCTTCGGGAACTTTCTCCTTCAGACCTTCGCCAGAAGGCTGACGCCTTTGTTGCGCTCGAATCCTCTAAGTGGGTACGGCAAAAGCGTGGTAAAACAACGGAATTTGATTTGCGGCATGAGCTGAAAGAGCTGAGTGTGGACGGGGCTGTCCTGGAAATGGTTATTGCCAGGGGCAAGCCTCTTGAGTTCGCGGCCGCGATCACCGGTTTGCCGCTGGAGCAGCTGGTCGGCAGCCGCATAGAAAAGATAGAAGTGATATTTTCCGATTCTCTCGGTTAGAAACAGAGGCATCAATGGCAAATGAACTGGTAATAAATACCGCTCCCCACGAAACCCGGATTGCCCTGATAGAAAATGGGACAATTGCCGAACTCTATATTGAGCGGAGCAAGGTCAAGGGGATTGTCGGGAACATTTACAAGGGGAGAGTAGTGCGGGTTCTCCCCGGCATGCAGGCTGCTTTTGTGGACATTGGGCTCGAAAAGGCCGCGTTTCTTTATGTGGCGGATGTCTTCGATGCAATGGATGAGTATGAGTCATTCATGGAAGGCAACGGCAGCAAAAAGGACGAGGTGCAGACCGGTGACCCTGATGAGCCGGTACTCCATCCTATGCACCCAATAGAGGACTTGCTGCAGGAAGGGCAGGAACTGCTGGTGCAGGTCTCCAAGGAGCCTATCGGCACAAAAGGCGCACGGATAACTGCTCACATTTCGCTGCCTGGCAGACATCTTGTCTATATCCCCACGGTTGACCATGTCGGGATTTCCCGGCGCATTGAGGAGGAGGAAGAGCGCGAGCGCCTCAAGTCGATCGTTGAGCGGATAAAGCCGGCCGGGAGCGGCTTTATCGTTAGGACTGTCTCTGAGGGTAAGAGCGAAGAAGACCTGCTTGCAGACATGAAATACCTGCTCAAACTGTGGGAAGAGGTCGCCAAGAAAAAGGAAAAGGTTCATGCCCCGGCTCTGATCCATTCCGACCTGGACGTTACGCAGAAAGTGGTGCGCGATATCCTCACTGAATCGGTTGATCGCATCGTGGTTGATTCAAAGCCTGAACACGACAAAATTGTGCAGTTTATCTCCACCTTCATGCCGAAGATGAAGTATTCGATTGAACTGTACGACGAGGAAGAGCCGATTTTTGATAACTTCGGGCTGGAGGTCGAGATCAGTCGCGGTCTGGGCCGCAAGGTATGGCTGAAGAGCGGCGGCTATATCATAATCGAGCAGACCGAAGCGCTGACGGCGATTGACGTCAATACTGGCCGGTTTGTCGGCAAGCACAACCTTGAGGATACCATTCTCAAGACGAACCTTGAGGCAGTCAAGGAGATTGCCTATCAGCTCCGGTTGCGCAATATCGGCGGCATAATCATCATCGACTTCATCGATATGGAGAAAGAGGTCAACCGGGAGAAGGTGTTCACTGCCTTGGAAGAGGCGATGAAGGCCGACAAGTCTAAAACCAACATCCTGAAGATCTCCGAACTCGGGTTGGTGGAGATGACTCGCAAACGGGTGCGTGAGAGCATGGGGCGGATGATGTGCGAACCATGCCCGTATTGTGAGGGGCGTGGCTATGTCAAGTCAAAGACTACCATCTGTCATGAGATTTTCCGTGAGCTGCGCCGTGAGATGCTTGATATCAGAGGAACCAAGGCGATGCTCACCGTTCATCCCCAGGTGGCAGATCTCCTTTATGACGAGGAGCGCCGGGGGCTTGAGGAGTTGGAGCGCAAGTTCAAGAAAAGGATCACCGTGAGGGCAAAGCCTGGTTTCCACCAGGAACAGTTCGAGATCCTTATTAACTGATGCTGCGTGAAAGGAGTGATTACTATGCCGCTGGTCGCGAAACTAGGTGATATTCCTAACTGGGGGAAAAAGGTGGTTGAGCTGGACGGCGTTCAGATCCTGCTGATAAATGTCAAGGGGGAGATCTTCGCCTGCGAAAATGAATGTCCGCACCAGGGGAGCCCTTTGAACGCCGGAGTGGTGAAGGACGGCCCCACTCTCTCCTGTCCCCGCCACGGATACAAGTTCAATCTGAGAAGCGGTGCGTGCAACGATTACCCTGAATATGTGCTCAAAACCTATCCCATAAGGCTTGAAGGGGAAGATGTTTTTCTTGATGTAGGGTGATTCGGTATTGCGAAAAAAAGCTTGACTCTGATTGTGGTTATGGGGTATTTTCCAACGCTCATCTAAATTATAAAGGTGGTGAAGGTATATGTACGCAGTTGTAAAAACCGGAGGGAAGCAGTACAAAGTTTCCGAGGGCGACCTGCTTAAGGTCGAGAAACTCGAGGGGGCAGTGGGCGACACTGTCGAACTTGGGGAAGTCCTGATGGTTGGCGGCGATACGGTTAAAATCGGAACACCGTTAGTGCCAAGCGCTTCTGTGGTCGGCACTATTGTCGAGCAGGGAAAAGACAAGAAAATCCTGGTTTTCAAGTCGAAGAGGCGCAAGAACTCCCGTAAATTAAACGGGCACCGTCAGCCGAGAACCATCCTGAAAATTGAAAAGATCAACGCATAACATGCAGTAACCGGATAACCGGTAACAGCAGGAGGCAAGAACACCATGGCACATAAAAAAGGGGTCGGCAGCAGTCGTAACGGACGCGATTCTGACGGCCAGAGACTCGGATGTAAAAAGTTCGGTGGCGAAGCAGTAAGGGCCGGCAACATTATTTACCGGCAGCATGGCACTAAAATCCATCCAGGCAACAATGTCGGGTGCGGCAAGGATTACACCCTCTTTGCCCTGGTTGACGGAGTGGTCAAGTACGAGCGTTTGGGCCGTGACCGCAAGAAGGTTTCTGTCTACCCGGCGAACTGATCAGGTATGGCATAATGTATGAGAAAGCCCGGAGCTTTATGGTTCCGGGCTTTCTGTTCTTTAGCATTGCGCAGGCTGCACGGGGCTTGCTGTTGCTTTGTTTGTTAGTGGCATGTTGCGGGCATGAACCACTGCCCGGTTGAAGAAGTATGTTGCGGTTGGCTGCGTGTGTGTCAGGCGTAGGTTGAAAAACCTCCCCCTTGAGGATCTTTCGGGGGCGTCACCTTTTGTGTCTGCTGGTCGAGCATGGTCGCCAGTTTTTGCTGGGAATCGGCCTGCTGCTTCAGTCCAGCCATCCCCAACTGGTAGAGCGACATCTGCTCCTTAAGCATCATTGCCTGACTTGAGACAGTGCTTATACTCATGGGATACCTCCCTTATGCAGCCTGCAATCACATTATTACCAGCAATCAGCTGGTTTGCAAGCTGCGTCAGGCGAAAAAGTTAAGGTAAAATATGCAATTCGTAGATGAAGTCAAGATACATGCCCGTTCGGGCGATGGCGGCGCCGGATGCGTGTCATTCCGCCGCGAGAAATTCATCCCTTATGGCGGTCCGGACGGCGGTGACGGCGGCGATGGCGGCAGCGTCATTATTGAGGCAATTACCGGTGTTTCCACACTGCTTGATCTCAAGCAACGCCCTCATCAAAAGGCAGAGCGGGGACGGCACGGCATGGGTAAAGACCGTCATGGCGCCTCCGGCGATGATCTGGTCATAAAGGTGCCGGTCGGTACCGTGGTCAAGGATGCTGAGACCGGTGAAGTTATTGCTGACCTGACCGAAGCCGGGGAGCGGTTTGTCATTCTCAAAGGGGGGCGTGGCGGTCAGGGTAATGCCAGGTTCAAGACCTCAACCAACCGCGTGCCGCGGTTTTCCCAGCCGGGCGAGCCGGGCGAAGAGCGCACCTTCCGCCTGGAGCTGAAGCTGCTTGCCGATGTCGGGCTTCTTGGTTTCCCCAGTGTCGGCAAGTCATCACTTATTACCAAGATCTCTGCTGCCAGGCCAAAGATTGCCGATTATCCGTTTACCACGCTGGTGCCGAACCTGGGGGTTGTGGCCTATAAGAATTACCGCTCTTTTGTCGTTGCCGACATTCCGGGGATTATCGAGGGGGCTCACGAAGGGGCTGGTCTCGGTCACCGTTTTCTGCGGCATGTGGAGCGGACGAGAATCCTGCTGCATCTCCTCGATCCTTGCCGGACCCATGATTCCGATCCAATCAAGGACTATGAAACCCTCAATTCCGAACTGGCAAAGTTCGATGAAGAGCTTGCGCAACGGCCGCAGATCGTTGTTGTTAATAAAATGGACTTGCAGGATGTGCGGGAACTTCTGACGGTAATGCTCCCGTATTTCCAGGATAAAGGCATTGCTGTGTTTTCGATTTCGGCCCTGACCGGCGAGGGGATCCCGGAGCTGCTCGATGAGATTGCACGTTATCTATGGTCTGATGCCGGAGCTTGAACCGATTGCGGTTGAGGCTCAAGAGTGTTAATATTCTGCAGATTATTTCCGGGTAAAGGGATGAAATGCGAGGGGAGCTGTTAAAAAACGTACGGCGGATAGTGGTCAAGATCGGCAGCAGAGTGCTGACTACTGTGCAGAACGATCTGGACCGGCAGAGGATTGCCGCCATTGCCGCTGAAATATCCCAACTCCGAAGCAAGGGAATTGAGGTCATTGTTGTGACTTCCGGTGCGGTTGCCGCCGGACGGAGCATGCTCGGCGTCGATCGCCCCAGGACGATTCCCCAGAAGCAGGCAGCTGCGGCAGTCGGCCAGCCGCGGTTGATGAACGCCTACGAAGAGGCGCTAGGCCATTTCGCCATCAATACCGCCCAGATGCTGCTGACCCGCGACGACCTTTCCGATCGCCAGCGGTTTCTGAACGCCCGCGCTACCATCGATACCCTTCTTTCCTGCGATATTGTGCCGATCATCAATGAAAATGACACGGTTGCCGTCGAGGAGATCAAGTTCGGCGACAATGATAATCTCTCGGCCCTGGTGACCAACCTGTCAGAATCCGACCTGCTCATAATTCTTACCGATATCGACGGGTTCTACGATTCTGATCCGCGCACCAATCCGGATGCCCGCCTTGTGCCGTTGGTAAGAGGCATTACCAGGGAAATCGAGCAGGCGGCCGGTGGCAGCGGCTCGTCGGTCGGCACCGGCGGCATGGCAACCAAGATATCAGCCGCAAAAAAGGCCGGCCGGTTTGGTATTCCCACGATAATCGCTAACGGGAGCAGAGAAGGCATTCTGGAGAGACTGATGACCGGCGAGGAGCTTGGTACCTTCTTTCTCCCTGCCGGTGAGAGCCTTAACCGCCGCAAACATTGGATTGCCTATACCCTGCGTCCCCGAGGGCGGATCATTGTCGATGCCGGGGCCGCAAAGGTACTAAGGCAACATGGCAAGAGCCTGCTCCCTTCCGGGATGGTTGCGGTTGAAGGGGAGTTCGAGCGAGGCGCCTGTGTGCGCATTGTCGCCAAGGACGGCAGCGAAATTGGCCGGGGGTTGGCTGACTATTCCAGCCGTGAGTGCCTGATGATCCTTGGTCGGCAGAGCGGCGAGCTTGAGGAAATCCTTGGCTATCGCTACGGCGACGAAGTAATTCATCGGGACAACCTGGTAATCGTCCCATAAGAGAGGATGCTCAATGACCATAGCTGAACAGATCAGGCAGATTGCAGAAAATGCCCGCAAGGCTTCGCACCGCATGGCCCGGCTTTCGTCAGGCGCCAAAAATGACCTGTTGCTGGCAATGGCGACGACGCTGGAACTTGGTACGCCAGGGCTGATTGCCGAGAATGCCAAAGACCTGGAAGCCGGCGCTGCCAAGGGGCTGTCCGCGGCCATGCTCGACCGTCTGATGCTCGATGATCAGCGGATTAAGGGGATGGCTGACGCCTTGCGCGAGGTTGCGGCACTGCCTGATCCCGTGGGCGAAGTGACCAAGATGTGGAAACGCCCGAATGACCTGATGGTCGGCAAGATGCGGATTCCTTTGGGGGTTATCGGCATCGTCTACGAGGCGCGGCCGAACGTAACCGCCGATGCTGCCGCCCTCTGCCTGAAAGCCGGTAACGCCGTGATCCTGCGCGGCGGCTCCGAGGCGATTCACTCGAATCGCGCCATTGCTGCCCTGTTGCAGGGAGAGATGACTAAGGCCGGCATTCCTGCGGAAGCACTGGCAGTCATCCCGTTTACTGAGCGGGAAGGGGTGCTGGAGATGCTGAAGCAGGAGGATTTGATCGACCTGATCATCCCCCGCGGCGGCGAGAGTCTGATCCGGTTCGTGGTGGAGCATTCGAAAATCCCGGTAATCAAACATTACAAAGGGGTCTGCCACCTGCTGGTCGATGCCTCGGCAGATTTCGCCATGGCTGAGAAGATCATCATCAATGCCAAGACCCAGCGTCCAGGAGTGTGCAACTCCCTGGAGACACTGCTGATCCATAAGGACGCTGCCCCGCAATTTGTGCCGCAGATTGCGGCTGCACTCAGTAACCTCAAGGTAGAGTTGCGCGGTGATGAGATATTCCGGGAGCATGCCCCCCAGGCAAAGGTGGCTACCGAACAGGATTGGCACGAGGAGTTTCTTGATCTGATCCTGGCCTGCCGGGTGGTAGGATCGCTGGATGAGGCGATTGACCATATCAATACCTACGGCTCGCTGCATACCGAGGCGATTGTCACCAGTGACTACGCCAATGCCCAGCGGTTTATCCGCGAGGTCAACTCCAGCTGCGTGCTGGTCAATGCCTCAACCCGGTTTGCCGACGGCAACCAGCTGGGGCTCGGCGCGGAGATCGGGATCTCGACCACCAAGCTCCATTCCTTCGGGCCAATGGGGCTGGAAGACCTGACCACAACCAAGTTCATCGTCTATGGAGACGGCCAGGTCAGGTGCTGAAGGCGAGAACATGAGAATCGGGATCCTGGGGGGCACATTCAATCCGATTCACCTTGCTCATCTTCGCATCGCCGAGGAGGTCAGGGAAAATCTCGCCCTGGACCGGATCACCTTTATCCCGGCAGCATCACCGCCGCATAAACCGATGAATGGCGAATTGCCGTTCGAGCTCCGTTGTGAGCTGGTCAGGGTGGCCATCGCGGACAATGAGTCGTTTCAGCTTTCCCGGATTGAAGGCGAACGTGCGGGGAAATCGTATTCCATCGACACCCTGCGGGCACTTGGCGAGCAACGGCCGGCTGATGAGCTGTTCTTTATTATCGGTAGTGATTCATTCTTGGAATTCGGGACCTGGCATGAATACCGCGCGATTTTCCAATGCTCCAGCATCGTTGTGGTGGAGCGGCCAGGGGCGCGGGTGCCGAACCTGTCCGAGGCCCTGCCGGAAGAGGTCAGAAGCGAATTTGTTTTAGATCGGGCGGCCAATCGTCTCGATCACCGGTCGGGCCATCAGGTCCATTATCTGGGAGAATGTCTGCTCGACATCTCCTCAACCCGCATCCGCAATCTGGCGAGACAGGGGCGGTCGATCCGCTACCTGGTCCCTGCTGCAGTGGAACGGTATATTATTGAACAGGGGTTATACGCAGATGAGCGTTAAAAAAGAGATCAGCAGCCTGGACCGCGCATTGAAATGCGCTGAATATGCTCTGGACAAGAAGGCGTACGAAGTTAAGATTCTGGAGATTGCGCGGCTTTCCAGCATTGCCGATTACCTGGTGATCGCCAGCGGGACCTCGGACAAGCAGGTTCAGGCCATTGCCGAATCAGTCCGCACCGGATTGAAGAAGTTCGGCAAGCCGCTGGATATAGAAGGGCTGGCAGAGGGAAAATGGGTTGTCATCGACTACGGCGATGTCCTGTTCCATGTCTTTATCGAGGAACTCAGGAGCTACTACGATCTGGACGGCCTGTGGCAGGTTGCGCCCCAGGTGGAGATCCCTGAAAAGTTCCTCTGGGAGACGAAAGGGGCGTGAAGCTCCGCGTCCTGTGGGTCGGCAAGACCCAGGAGGAATGGGTGCGTTGCGGCATCGATGAATATGCCGGCCGGATCAAGCGCTATCTGCCTCTGGAGATCAGCGAGGTTCGGGAAGAAAAGGGGACCGTGGCCGAGCAGCTGCGGTTGAAGGAAGGTGAGCGGCTGTTGAAAGCCCTGCCGAAAGCTACCAGGCTGGTTCTGCTGGATGAGACCGGAGAGCAGTTCACTTCGACCGGCTTTGCCGCCTTCCTCGGCAGAGAGCGGGACACCGGCACCCAGGAACTGGCCTTTGCCATCGGCGGTTCCTATGGTTTTGATGCCGCAGTACGGAAGTTAGCCTACCGCTCCATATCGCTGTCGAAGATGACCTTTACCCACCAGATGGTCCGCCCGTTCCTGCTGGAACAGCTCTACCGGGGGTTGACCATTCTCAATAACGAATCGTACCATCATTGACTATCTCGTTTAGCAAGGAGCTGATATGCCGAAAAAGCCGCTTCTCCTGATGATCCTCGATGGCTGGGGGATCAACCCCCAGACTGAAAATAATGCCGTTGCCCTGGCCAATACCCCCAATCTCAATAGCCTGCTCAAAGAATACCCGCACACCCAGATCCAGACTTCAGGTATGGCAGTCGGTCTCCCGGATGGCCAGATGGGTAATTCCGAGGTCGGCCACCTCAATATCGGTGCCGGCCGCGTTGTTTACCAGGACCTGACCCGGATCAGCAAGTCGATTGCTGACGGCGATTTTTTCACCAATCCGGTACTGCTCGACTGCATTGCCCGCACCAAGGCAGCCGGCGGCAGGCTGCATCTGGCCGGGTTGCTCTCCGACGGCGGGGTGCATTCCCACAACACCCACCTCTATGGCCTGCTGGAGCTGGCAAAGCGCGAGGGGCTGAATGATGTCTTTATCCACTGTCTCCTGGACGGCCGCGATACGCCACCCAAAAGCGGGATTGACTACCTTGAGCAGCTGGAAGCCGAGATCAAGCGGATCGGCATCGGCACGATCGCCACGGTGATTGGTCGCTACTATGCCATGGACCGGGACAACCGCTGGGATCGCGTGGAAATGGCTTACAATGCCATTGTTTGCGGCGAGGGAGAGACTGCCGTTTCGGCAGCCGCAGCAATCTCTGCCAGTTATGCGGCGGAAAAGAACGACGAATTCGTGCTGCCTACGGTCATAACCCCAGGCGGCACAGCAGTCGGCAGGTTGCAGGATAACGACGGTCTTATCTATTTCAACTTCCGGTCAGACCGCGCCCGGGAGATCACCCGCGCCCTTGCCCTGGACGATTGTCCCGGATTCGCACGCAAACAGCGGGCGCAGCTGGCATCCTACGTTTGCATGACCGAGTACGACGCCACCTTCGGCCTCCCCATTGCCTTTGGCCCGGAAGAGCTGAAGAATATCTTCGGTGATGTCATCAGCCGCGCTGGCCTCAGTCAGCTGCGTATTGCCGAGACCGAAAAATACGCCCACGTCACCTTCTTTTTCAACGGTGGGGTCGAGGAACCGTTCCCCAACGAAGAGCGCTGCCTCATTCCGTCACCCAAGGAAGTGGCGACCTACGACCAGAAGCCCGAGATGAGTGCTTACCTCGTGACCGACGAACTGGAAAAACGGATCGAGTCCGGCCGGTACGATGTCATAGTGCTCAACTTCGCCAACTGCGACATGGTCGGCCATACCGGCATCATCCCTGCCGCTGTCAAGGCGGTGGAAGCAGTGGACAGTTGTGTCGGCAAGCTTGCGGCCAAAGTCAGGGAAAAGGGTGGCGCGCTCCTGATCACCGCCGACCACGGCAATGCCGACCAGATGTGGGACCCGGAGAGCAACGGCCCGCACACCGCCCACACCTGTAACCCGGTCTGGCTGGTCATGGTGGATGACAGCCGCAAGGGGAGCACCTTGAAAGAAGGGGGCCGCTTGGCTGACATCGCACCGACCATGCTCGCCATGCTCGGGCTGGCGCAACCGCAGGAAATGACCGGGCACAGTCTGCTGGCTGGATAAGTGGCCTGTTTTCAGAGAATCATCTAGTTATCTCAAAGCCGCCTTGTCAGCTTCATGTTGGCGGGCGGCTTTTTGCTTAATTGGAGGTGGCTTGCTTGAGGGGATGACCCTGGGACGCCTCATAATACTGCGTTCATTGCCGCTGCCCTTGAAAAAACTCACCTTTAACGGTATCATGTGACCCCGGTACTGAAGAAATTCATATATATGCCGATAGGATATAAAGTTCGCTGATCCTGAATCTTACAACTGACGGTATTGCCTATGAAAATAGCGAAAATAATCCTGATTCTCTGTGCAGTTCTGGTCACCACCCCCTGTTTAGCAGCCCGCAAGTCGCCGGTTGACGGCGGCCGGGTCACCTCTGGCGTTGGCTGGCGGCTCGACCCATTCGGTAGTGGCCGTCAGGTCTGGCATAACGGCTATGATATTGCCGTGCCTTCCGGCACCGCAGTTTATCCTACCCAGGCCGGTACGGTTTATTTTGCCGGACAGTATAAAGGGTACGGCAACCTGGTGGCGGTCGAGCATGGCAAGGGGTATGTCAGCCTCTATGGTCACAATGCCGAGGTGCTGGTCAAGCCGGGTCAGCAGGTTGATACTGCTACTGTTATCGCCTTATCGGGTAGCACAGGGCGTTCTACCGGCCCTCATGTCCATTACGAGATCCGACAGCTGCCGCAACTTGCCAAACAACGCCGCGAGCAGATGGAGCAGGATTTGAAACTGATTGTCCAGCGGGAGATCGGGGACTGGGTGGAGGCCGAGATGAACGGCAAGGGCGGGCCGGAAGCGGAGTTGTATCTTCCCGAGCTTGATGCCAAATAAGAATTGATCAGCCTGATGTTACCAACCGGCATTGCTTTACGGCAATGCCGGTTTTTTTGTGCCGATGGTCAGGGGGTGAGCATTTCTCCGGCAAGCGCTCTTGCCTCCTGAAGAAACGGGGCCAGCGTCTCTGCAGTGCTGTCCGGAGACAGGCCACAGGCGCGGATCAGCCGGCAATCCTTATAACCGGTCCAATCGAGAAACATCCGGTAACGGCTGAAGATGTCGCTAAACATCTTCTGGTCCGGCTGCCCCTGGGTCTGGACCATGACCATCTTTTTTTCAGGCGCCAGTCGACTCGGCGCCGCATTGGTGATGTAATCCGGCTTGAGATAGGAGAAGGTCCGGTCAAAGAAACCTTTTGTCTGGGCAGTGATATCGCCATAGTAAACAGGCGAGGCCATGACCAGAATATCCGCTTCTTTAACGCTGTCCAGCACCTTGGTCAGGTCGTCCTGAAGGATGCAGTGGTCCAGGGTCTTTTTGCAGGCGTAGCACCCTTGGCAGCCGCGATAATTAAGGCTGTTGAGGGTGAATGTTTCGGCGGTTGCACCGAGCTCGACTGCCGCCTTTACGAATTCCCCGGCAATTGCCGCACTACAGGAGCCTGATCTGGGGCTGCCAAGCAGACATGCTATCTTCATCTGTTACTCCTTTCATTATTGGTGATCGGAACCATGCGTATCAGTGTCTGCTCGATGATGCGCAGGGTTGCAAAAAAGGTTTCTGCCAGAGGGTTGCTGCCGAAATCCGTATAGGGTTTATTGATGTAGGCAATACTGGTGCCGGCGAGACAGGTCGCAAGAACCCCGGTCAGCAGGCGATCATCGAGCAGGACGATCTCGGCAGGAGGTGAGGCTGACAGCTCGATGACCTTGAACAGTCCGTCAGGATAAGGCTTTTTCCTGACCCCGGAGATGAAGCGGATACCTGGGAAATGCGCTTTGAACCAGGCGCTCCGTTCGCGAGTCGGTTTGTTGGACAGGATGAACACGCGCTCTTCGCCGAATACCGCACAACAGCCGACGAGCCATGCTGTTGCCTCAGGCAGCGGTTCGGTTCTGCCATGGGGGGCCAGCACCCCGTCAAAATCGAGGGCCAGCACGGTCGCACCGCTTGCTTTAAGGGCTTCCGGTTTCACATTGTGGGTTTCCTGGCGTCTGGGGGAGTTGCGTAGAATCTTTGCCAGTTGGTGCCGGTTGCTGAAACCGGCTATGAATCCGTAGATGGCGTGGTTCATCGGCCGGAGAGGATCTCTTGCTTTATGGCATCGTCAATCAGGCTCTCTTCGATCGCTTCCCTTACCCATGGCTCTTTGCAGCGGGCCAGCACCCGGGCCGCGCCTATGGCAATGGCCGGGACATCGCTCCAGAGGGCGTTTCGGATGGAGCGTAGCTCGTTTTCACTCCCTTTGATTCCGGCTGCCAGCTCCCGGCAGCGGCTGCACAGCAGGGCCAGCCCTGACTCGTCAAGCTCTGCCTTCGGGTTGTAGTCCCATGGCCGCAGCTCATCTTTACCGCCGCACCATTCGCAGGCAAATCCGGCACGCTTGGCTAGATTTTTCCCGAATGAGTTTATTTCGGCCAGTCGCTCCTGGTTGGCGTTGTATCCTTTGGCCATTAAATCCCCCTGTCCGAATCTCATTGAATAGTACACCAGCGAACTACTGTTGTGAAGCGGTGAAAATGGTTGACTGAGCCGCGATCAAGTGGCTTACTTCTTAACGTAACGTTTTACTGCTATCCGGGAGAGCGATATGAATGTCGAACAGATGAAGGCGGTGCTCAGGGAGATGCTGACCAAGACCGACCTGACCCCGTGCGTGGTCGGCCATCGAGGGGTGGGGAAGACCGCCGGGATTATTCAGATATGCCGGGAGATCAACTACCGCTATGTGCCGCTGCGGCTGGGGCAGATGGAGGTCGGCGACCTGGTGGGGATTCCGTACCGCGAAGGCGGGGTGATGCACTGGTCCCGCCCCTCCTGGTGGCCTGCAGACGACGATCCGCCGACCCTGATCCATTGCGATGAACTGAACCGCGCTCAGCAGGAGGATACCCTGCAGGCTATCTTCCAGTTTGTCGAACCTCCCAACGAGGGGCAGCAGCGGGCGCTGCATACGCACAAGCTGCATCACCGGCACCGGGTGGTAGTGACCATCAACCCGCCGGATGGCACCTATCAGGTGGCGCCACTGGATCGGGCGCTGATCGACAGGATGGTAATGCTTTATGTGGAGACCGACTACAGTTGCTGGGCCCGCTATGCCCGCTCCCGGGGTCTTGATGCTGAGGTGCAGCAGTTCATGGCAGTCAACCCGGGGTTTCTTGCCAAGTCCGGCAACCCGATGGAGATGCTGGCCGAGCCTTCGGAACGGGGATGGGAGATGGTCAGCAGGATTCGCGAGCAGTGTCGCTTCACCCAGGAGCTGGCAACCGAGGTCTGCGCCGGAGTGGTGGGACATGAGGCCGCGATAGCATTCCTACGCTGGTGTGCCGAAAACCGCCACCGGCCTATAACTGCCCTTGAACTGCTCGATAGTTGGCCAAAGGTTGCCGATCAGGTCCGGGAACAGCGGGACGACCTGCAGGCTGCCACCATGAACAGCTTGGTGGAACTGTTGCGAGACGGGCTTGATCTGGAGCAGCCCCGTGAAGAACACCTGATTGCTTATATCGATATCCTGCCCAGAGATCTCCGCTTCGCCCTGGTCAAGTCGCTGCTGAAGATCCCAGCGGTGGCGGCGTTGCTGGCCCAGGACCGTTACGACGGCGTGGTGCTGGAGGCGATCAGGGGGATCAGCTCGGAAGCCTGATGTTATGACAATATTCGTGGCATTTAATGTCGGTCAAGCTAACGCTTTGCTGCGAGCAGGGCGGTAATCTCTCCCTGGATATCTGCCGGCGCGATCCCGGCGCTATTGAGAAGCGCCCCCCAGCTTTTCCCTCCGCTCTTGACCGCACGATAGTGCGACATTGCCGGTTGTTTGGTCTTTGCCGCCAGCAGGATGGCAATAACCAGCTCCTGGTTGGTTGCCCCTGCCTTGCGGATAGCCGCCAGATCGGGGCCGGATAACAGCCGGTGTTCCACAATGAGGCCATTCACCACGAGTTCGGCAAGCCTGAAGTCCTGCAGATTGCTTTTCAGAGCTGCAGAGAATTCGCTCCCAAGGGATTTTGCCGGGATCCGGGCAGCTTCCACCACGTCTCGCCAGCTCTCTTTGGCCCCCCTGCTTTGCAGTAACGACTCTGCCGGCTTACCGCTTTTCATTGTCAGCCAGTAGGCGATCCAGAGATCGTCGGAGGATGTCCCCAGCTGCTTTTTCACGACAATCCCTTTTTTGTCGACATTGAATATGGCGGCGAAGAGGGAGTTTTGGGCATTCGCCAGGAAGTAGGGATCGGCAATGGCTGGGTGCGCCGGATCGTAGGTGCGGTCTTTGAAACAGTGGCAGGTTATTGCCGGTGCTGCAGCCGCTGTAATTGGTGCCAGCAACGCAAGGGTCAAAATCAGGCCGTATGGGGCGAGGGCTGGAAGTCGCATTGGCTATTTTCTCCACGGTAGATAGTTTAAACAGAAGTTTTCGCAAGGCAAGAAACAGCGTGGTTTTGACAATAGCCGACCTGGGTCGCGCTGGCTTTGATTCAGGTCAAAACAACAGGAAAGAATATGCCCCACGGAGGACCCGCAGGGCATGGAACCCGTTGCTTTTATTAGCGCCCCATGGCGCTCAGCATCTGCTGCTCTTCCCTGATGGTTCTTGCTTCATAGAGATAGAGCACCGCCTGTTCAAAGCCTATGACCAGGATTCCGGCGGTGAAGACCACGAAGAACCGCAGCGGCAGCAGCCCCCCCAGCAGGTAGAACAGGTAGAAGACAGCCCTGAAACCTACGTGAATCCAGATCCTGTCCGGCTTGGAGCCGTCGTTCAACCGCCCGCCGATGAGGATGATGTCGCTGATGGTTGATACGGCAAATATCATGTCGATCATTGCCAGGAAGGTTTTCGGTTCCAGCAACTGCAGCATCCCCGGCTCCAGTGGGGCAAATAGTTGATAATCCGCCAGAATCCAAGCGACTGTGCTGGCAAAGAGAAAACTCAGCAGCCCCCATAACCCTTTACGGGTATGGAGCTGGACTGATTCGATACTTTTCATGATCCCTTGCTTCCTGAGTGCCGGATCGTGGACAAAGTTCACGCCATCTGCAGCTGCCCCGGTTGTCTCTTTGCTTTGAGTCGATCTTATGGCGTTCATGGCGTCCCTCCTTGTTCAGTGCTCACTTATCTGCCTGGTTCCACTTTGCCTAGCTCTGCTGCCTGGCCTTCTGCTTTCTCTTCGTCGATCTCTTCCCATCCGGTCCACATCGGCTTGAAATGCTCCAGCGGCGTATGGCCGAGAGTGGCCAGGTACACATGGGTGAACAGGAATGCGCACAGAGAGCAGGCAAAGAGGAAATGGAGGTTGGCAAGGATCTTCAACCCGCCGGCAATCACCACCAGATCGCGGAGCGGGGTGACATTCATGATCAGCAGCCCGGTCAGGCTGACCATCGGTACCAGAATGAACATGACGGCAAGATATGCCGATTTCTGCAGCGGGTTAAATTTGTTGTCAGGGGTGGTGTGGTGAGGATTGGGCTCCCCTTTGAAGTATTTAAAGAAGTAGAAGATTCCCTGTCTGAGCAGACCGTGGCGCAGGTCTTCGCTGTTTGGCATATAGAGCTTGAGGATGGTGCCTGCAACCATCTTGTAATAGAAGAACCAGAGAGAGAACGATACCGCCACCACCAGCCCTGCTGCATTGTGCAGAGAGATGGCTGCCTTGTAGCTGCCGAACAGGTTCACATATTCCGGGAAACGGATCTGGATGCCGCTGAGGATGAGGGCAATGAAGCCGGTTGCATTGATCCAGTGCCAGATACGGACCGGTGTCGGCTGGAGATAGATCTTGATCTTTGACATGGCTAGTGCTCCTTTCCATTGCGGTTCCGGCGGGTCAAAAATCGCAGAACCCCATGCCCGACCGGCATTATCATGCCGGCACCGAGGATGGCCAGCCCGATCTTGTTCATATACTCGTTACGGCTCGACCCCATGAGATACATGTCGGGGATGCTGTTTAGCGACTCAAGAATGGCCCCTTTTTCCACCGGGATGCTGGTTACTGAGCCGTCATCCATAGGCAGGGCAATGCTCGATGACTTCACAGCGCCCGGTCCTTTGGCATGGCAATAGGTGCAGTCCCAGCGGTTGTTGATGATTTTGAATGAGTGACTGATCTTGGACGGGGTCATGACCCCAGCCAGGCAGTATTCGCCGTACAGCGGATTTTTATTGAACGCCTTCAATTCGTCGATGGAAACGCTCTGGTCGCCGTTTCTGTCAATTATTCTCCTGATGTCGCCACCCTGCACCAGTTTCTTGAGAGCAGCATGCGACACCGGTTCGATCCGGGTTTCTCCCGCAGCTTGGTGTTTCCTGATAATCGATATGGTGACAACCAGTTCCCTGCTCTCGGTATGGCAGGTTATGCAGGGGATGGTTTCCAGGTGCAGCTCGGATTGCGGCAGCCATCTGGAGTGTCGTGACCACATGATTTCCTGCTTGTGACAACCGGAGCACTGTCTGCGCACCTCTTCACTGCTGATTTCCGAAAGGGTGAGCACGGTATGGGGGTTATGGCAGCTAGTACAGGAGGCGTTCCTGACATGATCGCTGTTGACGTATTCAGCGCCGATATCTTTATGGCAGTCGAGGCATCCGGTGCTCACCTTGCTTTGGAATCCGTCAGGGTGCTTACTGCCAATGGCGTCGTGACAGGTGCTGCAGCCAATCCTGGCGTGGGTAGAGCGGGAGAACTTCATCGGGTCGATGTAGTTGTTTTTGCCGACAGCCGTCATGCTGCTGTGACAGCCGAGGCAGGTGTTGTTTTTGTCAATGGTGCCGAAGGCAAAGCCCGGACCTTGGGCGGCCTGCGTGTGATAAACGAAGAGTGGCAGGCTCATCGCCAACGACAGTGCCATGGTTACTATGTAATGGATTGCTGCTTTCACGATAGCTCCCTCCCTGATGTTTCGTTCTGCCAGCATTGCCTCACTTGTCGTGTCGTTCCGGTAGCGGCGTTTCAACCTTAGTTTCCTTTGCGAGCCCGATCAGCCGCATGAATGCCGGTAGTAACTGCAGGACAACGATGAGGGCACAGAGGCCGACGAACAGCCACAGGAAGAGGCCTCCATCATCCTCACGGCCACCGCCTGCCGCGTAAAGGTATGGTGCCGCCGGTAGCATCAGCCAGATAACTCCTAATGTGATAGCGAACCGTTTCATGATAACTCCTCCTTTTTCTGCGACCTGTTAACCGGCTTGTCTCTGCGACTGGTCCGGTTGATCTTGTCAAAGGCGCACTCAACAGCCTGGCGAATCTCCTTGCGATCATCCATGGATTCGGGGCGCAGAGCCTGGTAAAAAATCCCTCCTTCGCGGATTTTTACGGCCTGGGGGAGCAGCATCTGTTCCGAGACCAGGATGATGGCGAGCTGCCTGTTGCACATCTTAAGCAGGTTGACCATTTCAGCGGATGACATCTTCTGGTCGAAATCCGACCCCAGAAGGAGCACCGGTGTTTTCTTCTGCAAAATGGTACAAAAGGCATGCACCGCTGAATTGGTTGTTTCAACCTGATATCCCTGTCGGGAGAAGTATTCCGCCATTTCAGACCGCTGCCTGGTGTCGCCGTCTGCTATAAGAATTCCTCTCGCGCTCATGGCCCTTTCTCCAATCGGTCTGCAGAGGTTATTTTTCCGGTCCGGCTTCCGGAACGGCAGAGTGCTTTCCCAGGCGCTTGGCACTGCCGGCAACTCCCTTGACCATTGCTGCGATCATGACCAGCGCTGGGATGATCTGGACTGTTATGATTGCCCCAAGAAACCCGATGAAGAGCTTGGACATCAATCCTTCCCCTCTCGTTGCGTCCGGGATGTTGACGAAGAGCATGGTCCCGACAATGACCATGGCAATGATCAGCCCGTTTGCCGCAACTTCGCCCCATGGTTTTTCCCCTGTATCTTTCATGGCTTTTACCTCCTTTGTTTTCTGAACCTCTGTCATGGGTAGAGCAACCGGAGTGCCATATGATTAATAATGGTTAATTAATTGTTAACATCTCGAAATTACTGTGTAAAATGAACCAGGGCATTTTTGCGGAGTGTTGTGGGCGAGGGGCAACTCCTGTTTTTCAGGAATTGAAGCAGTAACGGATTTTATGGGGTAATATTAATAAAATTGGAGTGTTATGGTGATTGGTTGCGCTGCCGGGCAGAAAGAGGCGTTTCCTGAAAAGCAGGAAATTCCTGCTCTGCAGGAAACCGGACTCTGCGGTCAGTGGGAGGTGAGATGCTGTTTCTTCAGGAGGGCGTAAAGGCGTGACTGGGAAAGACCGGAAACGCGGCATGCCTCACTGATATCGTGCTGTGCCTGGCCCATGAGATTCAGGAGGTACTTGCGCTCGGCTTCATTGTAGATGGTTTCACGGAATTCATGGAGCGGCGGAATAACTGAGCAGTCAAAGGCTGAAGACTCTTGGCCGGGCAGTGCTGGGTGGGGTTTTTCTGTTTTAAGCGACGAACAGGCCGCCTCTATCCTGATTTCGGCAGGCAAGTGCCGGGAAAACAGTACCGGTTCAAGGCCGGCAGCCACCACCGCCTGCTCCATAACAGTTGCCAGCTGCCGGACATTGCCGGGCCATTGCAATGATTGCAGCAGTTGGATGAGCTCCGGGGCCAGTCCTTTTGCCGGTATGCCATAAGCTTCGCAGAACCTGTCGACAAAAGAACGCACTAGATCTCTGATGTCATCGAGCCTTTCCCGGAGCGGCGGCAGATGTATTTCAAATCCCCTGAGCCGGTAAAGCAGGTCCTGTCTGAAGGATCCAGCAGTAACCATTGTATCAAGGTTGCGGTTGGTAGCGGCAACCACTCTGAAATCGCTGGACAACTCGGTTGAACTGCCAACCGGGCGGAATCTGTGTTCCTGCAGGACGCGGAGAAATGCCTTCTGAATGCTTAGCGGTAGTTCGCCAACCTCGTCAAGAAACAGGGTACCCCTGTCTGCGGTTCTGATCAGCCCCTCCCGGGAATGGTCAGCTCCGGTAAAGGCCCCTTTTTCATGGCCAAAGAGCATGCTCTCTACCAGGTTTTCCGGCATTGCCGCGCAATCCACCACGACGAATCGGGCTGAAGACCGGCGGCTGTTTTCATGCACGGCCCGGGCAAACAACTCCTTGCCGGTACCGGTTTCGCCAGTGATCAGGACCGCTGCCTCAGAACAGGAGGCCTTTGCCACCAGATCCAGGGATTCCTTCAGCCTGGGGCTGGTGCCGATTATCGCATCACGTTTAAGTGAGACAACAGTGGAACCTTTAAGCGCTGACAATTTTTGTTCCCGGTATTCAAGTGCCCGGGAGAGTGACAGCGAGAAGGCTTTTGCCGAGTCGCCCTTTTCGATATAGTCCCATGCACCGTTTCTGATCGCCAGTTCAGCCCCTTCAGAGTCGCCGAAGCCGGTAATTATGATGACCTCCGGCGAGCCGGGGAGCGTGTTGATTTTCGGCAACAGATCCAGGCCGTTGCCATCAGTGAGCCGCACGTCAAGGAAGACAAGGTCGAATTCGCCGGAAGCGGCAAGGTTCCACCCCTGAGCCAGCGTCAGGGCGTAACAGGCCTCATGCCCGGCCCGTTTTGCCACATGGAGCAGGGTAAGGCAGATACTCTCATCGTCATCAATCACAAGCACGCGGGACATGGTTTGTTACCTCAACGGGCGCTATCCAGGGCGCGGCGGATAAGACTGGACATTTCGTTACGTTCAAGGGGCTTATAGGCAATTTCCTGAATGAACGCAGGGGTAGAGTATTGATCGTTTTCTTCCCTGCCTCCAGTCAGATCCCCAGTGCAGAGCACAATGGGGATATCGTTGCGAATATCGGTAATTTCCCGGGCCAGTTCGATTCCGGTCATCCGTGGCATGCATTGGTCGGTGATGATCAGGTCGTACTCTGTCGGTTTCAGTCGAAACGCTTCAAGGGCGCGCAAGCTGTCGCTGTGCGCATCAACCAAATATCCCAGACGTTCGAGCATTTTGCGCCCGGTAAATACCACATCCTCTTCATCATCGACGAAAAGGATCCGCTCGGCGTTTGCAGCCAGGCTGCTTTCTGTTTTACGTGGCTGACTTTCTTGAGCAGTGTGGGTGCAGGGGAGAAATACCCGAAATCTGGTGCCAACCCCTGGTTCGCTTTCAACGGCGATGGTGCCTCCGTAGCTTTTGACAATGCCATGAACCACGGATAGCCCGAGGCCAGTGCCTTCCGATGGGGCTTTGGTGGTGAAGAACGGGTCAAATATCCTCTCGATGGTCTGGTCGTCAATGCCGCAGCCGCTGTCCTTTACCGTCAGCATAATGTGCGGCCCCGGAGTAAGACCGGTAAGCCGTTCAGCAGTCTCCTCGTTAATCTCGACCTCATCCAGGCTGAGCAAAATCTCCCCTTTCAGGTCTTTCATTGCCTGCACCGAATTAGTGCAGAGGTTCATGATGATCTGATGAAGCTGGGTCGGGTCAGCCATTATCAATGGCGGCGAACTGCATATCGATTCCCGGATTTCGATATTGCTATGGATTGAGGCCCTGAGTAGCTTGACACATTCCTGAATAATCCCTTGCACCTGAAGGGGCTGGCGGTCCTGCTCGGTTCTGCGGCAAAAGGTCATGATCTGTTTGACCAGGTTACGGCCACGCTGTCCGGATTTTAGTATCACATCGAGCAATTCTGCCAGTGGCGAGTCTTCTTGCAGATCATCCCTGGCTAGTTCTGCGCAGGTGATAATAGAGGCGAGGCTGTTGTTGAAGTCATGGGCAATGCCGCCGGCAAGAGTGGCAAGGGCCTCCATCCTCTGGGCCTGTCTTAACTGCCGTTCTAGGCGCTGTTCTCCGGTGACATTCCTGATTAGAACGACATGGCTTGCTGAATTGCCGTCAGGTGACGAAATGGTCCAGAAAGAACAATCCAGTTCCATGCTGTCATCAGTGTTTGAAGATTCGTAGAAGTGCTTGGTTATTGGATATTTTTTCTGCATATTGCCCCAGAGCCATTCATAGAACGCTCTGTCGATCTCCACGTTTTGCAGTTGGGAGATCGGACTGCCGAGCATCAGCTCCGGAGCCAGTCCGGTTATTGATGCAATGGCCGGGTTGGCATACCTGACAATGCCAGTATCGTCGACAATAATGATGCCGTCGTTGGATTGCTGAATAACCGAGGCCAGCAGCATGCGCTCTTTTTCCGATTTTTCGCCGTCATTCTTGGTGCGGAGCGACGCGATTCCGTAGGAAAGGTCTTCTGCCAGCTCTTCGAGCAGTGAAATCTCTCGATTGTTGAATGCCCCCTGATTCCCTGCAAAGATTACCAGGGCACCGAAAGCCTTGCCGTTTGCAGTCAGGGGGAGAGAGA
Organism: Geoanaerobacter pelophilus; assembly: GCF_018476885.1. NCBI lineage: Bacteria > Pseudomonadati > Thermodesulfobacteriota > Desulfuromonadia > Geobacterales > Geobacteraceae > Geoanaerobacter > Geoanaerobacter pelophilus. The sequence goes on along the minus strand of NZ_JAHCVJ010000002.1, from coordinate 34,494 downwards.
GTGATGCTGCAAAGCCATGATTGACGGCTTCCTCTCTCCAGAGTTCCCACATCGGGTCGTAAATGATCTGCTGAACCACCACTGATTTGCCGTTTCTGATGGCTGTGCCGGTAGGGCCTCTGCCATGATCAACTTCGCCCCAGCTCGCCTTCAGTTTCGTCAGATAGCCTCGCTCATCGCCCCACTGAGCCACGGGACGTATGGATTTATCATCATCATCTTCAGCTACCCCGACCCAGGCGACCCGATATCCCCCGATCTCGACGCAGGTGCGGCAGACTTCGCTCATAAGCTGGAACTCGTCTGTCGCGCGGATCATCGCCTGATTACAGGAACTGTAGCACTTGAGCGCCCGATTAAGGTTGCTGAGTGAGTCTTTACGCCGCTTAATGGCAGCTTCGCTCTTGCTGACCAGGTAAAAGATCATGCCTGAGGTCAAGGTGACAAACAGCCAGCGCCCGAACTGGTCGGCATCGCGGATTATATGAGGAGAAACTCGCGGGATCTGGTCCGGGATGAAGTTGGCAAGAAGGATCCAGGTAATGCCGGATACATAGAAGATGAGAGCAATGGTCAGTGGTGTCAGCCGGGTTTTCAGGAGTACATCGCGCATCCAGGCACCTCATATGGGCGGGATGGTTAGTATATAATTAATTGTTGTTAATAGATTGTCTCGTTTTTTAGGGAAAAGTCAATATGATCTGTGCCTGGATGAATTAAAGTCGTTCTATGCGTGCGATATAGGAGGCCACGTCGAACTTTCGCTTGCAACCCGCATTGCTCATGTAGCGGATTTTACCGAATATCGGGCGTTCGCCCCAGGCCCGGTCATGGACACCGCCGATGCTCCAGGCTATACCGGTATAGCCGTTCGGATCGCGGCCATCCAGCTGGTAGCGATCGTTGAGCGCTATGGCTACCTTCATGGCATCTTCAGCCGACGGGCTCCATTCAAGGATCTTTTTTGCCCAGTACATTCTCAGGTAGCCATGCATACGCCCAGTTATGACCATTTCGTGCTGGGCTGCGTTCCAGAGCGGATCATGCGTGACCCCGGCCTCGAACTGCTCCGGTGAGTAGCAGTATGCTCTCGGGTCGCTTCGATGGAGGTCGAGAGATTTCCGGGCCCAGGCCGGGAAGCCGGCAACCTGGTCATAGGAATTGTTGTAGCAACAGAAATTGTCGGAAAGCTCCCGCCTTATGATCAACTCTTCAAGGAACTCCTCTGCTTTCGGCACTCCGGCAGCTGCGAGAGCTGCCCGTTGCGGTGCCAGCTGGCCAAAGTGGAGATAAGGGGAAAGGCCGGACTGACCGTCGCAGCAGGGGTCGTTGCGCAAGGTGTTGTACTGTCCGAGGCCGTTTTCAATAAATGAGAGCAGCCTGTTCTTGGCCGCAGCTGCTCCTGGGGGCAAAGCTATTTCCGCCACCGACCGGTCAACAGGCAGTTCGCCAATAACCGACAGGGGCTCGAATGGCTCGGGAGGATCAGGCCAGGCAAAGGGATGGCGTATTATCGGCGGGAAATCTGTGAGAAACTCGGCTAACAGCTTGAGTAGCTTGGGGCGCAGGGTGTAGGCGCCGTACTCTTGTTTTTGCGAGAGGTGGTGGCAAGGGACAATGTTGTGCGCATCAACCTCGTGCACGGCAATATTCAGTTCTCTGGCGACATGCTTTCTCCATCCCGCTTTTATGCGTAATGGATCAAAATCAGTTACCAAGGTACCGGCTCTATGCTTAGATACGAAGCTTGCTATTTCTGCGACCGGGGCACCGCGCAAAAGAAATAACGGGATCTCCAGCTCTCGCAGAGACCGGGCGGTATCTGCCAGCCCCCGGAGCATGAAGGCATACTGGCGCAAAGTGGCGCCGAGGAATGCCGGTGATAGTGTAAAAACAACGGCCAACGGCACCCGTCTTTCAACGGCAAGTTGCTGGGCATGCAAGAGTGCCCAGTTGTCGGAAACTCTCTGGTCGCGGCTCATCCAGTAAATAACCGGACCTGTGCCGTGAGCAGCCTGGTTCAGGGTGGTGATCCGCTCTTTTTGTACATGGTGCATCCCAGTTCTCCATTAACCAATTGCAGTCATTTCATTGGTTATTGTATGCCGGCCACAAAAGGATATGTTACACTGGATACTTTCGTCGGCAAGCTGATTAAATCCACAGCTATAACTCAGGTGGAGTGGTGACGTTGCGTACCCTGGAAAATGCCATTGTGCGGCTCCTAAAGGAGCGGCCGTTCTATGGGGAGTTTATCCTCAATCTGCACCGGGTCCCAGTAACGGCAGCGCAGCCGCTAGGGGTAACGATTCGCGACGGTTCTCCGCTGCTTTGCGTGAACGAGCAGGGCTTTGACGACCTGCTCCCTTCTGCCCAGGAGGCACTGCTGGAACATTGTGTCAAACACCTGCTCCACCTTCATATGGCGAGACGGAAGGAACGGAATCGCCATTGTTGGGACATCTGCTGCGACCTGGCCATCAATCAGACCATTTCCGGGATGCCTGGCGGGTCGGTGATGCCGGCAGATTTCAAGGTAGCTGACGGTCTGGCCGCAGAGGAGTACTATTCCTTGCTGGTGCCGAAGTTTGATATCGGCAATCTGTCTGGGGAGGGGCTTGGGGACGCTGCCGCGGATAGCGGCAGCGGGACCGGGCCTGAAGACCTCGGTGAGCACTTGCATAACTGTGGCACTGCGGATGATCATGCCTGCTGGGAGGAGAGCGACAGCACCCCGTTGCGTCTGGCTGAAGAGATGGTACGGAACATAACCCGTGAAGCCCGGAATAAGTGCGATGGCGAGGTGCCGCCGGAGATTCGGTCGCTGGTCGATAGTCTGTTGCGGCCGTCGGCAATCCCTTGGCGCCAGATATTGCGGCAGTTTGTGGCAACCGCCGGGCGTGTAGGGAGGCGGTCAACCTGGCAGAGGGAGCATCGGAGATTCCAGCACAACGTTCCAGGCACCCGGAAACGACACCGGTTGAACCTGCTGGTTGGTGTCGATGTCAGTGACTCGACCAATATCCTGGAACTACGCGAGAGCTTTGCCAAAGAGCTTATGAATATCGCGGCCGGCAGAGATACCCGGATTACGGTGCTCTATGCCAATAGCCGCATCCAGCGGGTGGAGAGTTTCAGCGGCGAGAATCTGCATGCAGTAAGTTATCATGGTGGCGGCTTTACCGATCTGAGGCCGGTCTTTGAATATGCCAAGACAATGAGTCCGCTGCCAGCAGCAATAATTTACCTGACTGACGGTTTTGGCGAAGCCCCGGAAAAGATGGATTTCCCGACGTTGTGGGTATTGACCTCAGATGGGGAGCAGCCGGTGCCGTGGGGTGTGGTATTGAGAATGGAGGCATGACCCGATGACCGATGTTACGGCTATGACTGCTGAGAGTATTAAGGAAATGCTTGAGCTGGCAGGTGCCCAGGTGGCAGCGCGGTCCGGTCGGAGCGACAGCTATGGGGCGCCGCGTGATTTCTCCTTCGAGGTCAAGGCGGTTTTCGCAAACGGCATGGGGCTGCAGATAGTTGCGCGGCAGTTTAACTACCGGGATCCGTGGGAAATGGGTGGCAGGGTCAATGATATGGTGGATGTCTCGCTATTGCGTAACGGCTCCTACTCACCGCTCCCCAAGGGGTTCCCGTTCTTTCAGGGAGTTGACCAGGAAGAGGGGGTGGATGCTGCCAGGTTTGCCGAGATCATTGAAGTGGTTCGAGGGGTGAACCCCAAGCTCTACCTGTTGCAGGAGCTCACTGGGGATCTGTAGCTCTTCAATTTGCGGCAATTCTGATTCTGGGAGCCTTGAGCTTTCTGCCGACAAGCGCCCTATGCCTGGTGCGCAGTAACGAGACGTCGACTTTAAGGAAATCAACAAGCTCTTGGTCAGACATCTGTTCCAGGTAGCGGTCGGCCAAGGTTCCCATAAATTCATTGAATTTGCGGGTAGAGCTGCCATGAGCATAGTTTCTGCCAGGGAAGCGGCGGATGTCCCCGTCAAATTCCGGCGATATGTGGTAGAGCTCATGGAAGATGGTGATCAGCTTTTCGCGAAACGGCAGGTCGAAAAACCGGGGGAAGAGGAAGTAAATGACGTACAGCATCTCCTCTCCCTTGTAATCAAGTGGCTCGTGGCAGCAGGTGTAGGTCTTTCTGCCGCGGCGCACCTGACGTGTCAATGCTCCGCCAGCAAACCGCAAGGGGTGGATCTTGGCATAGACGCCATGGATCCCTCCGCTACGGGTTGCAGAAAGGCAGATCATAAGCTTTGAGGGGCAGATGTGCGACAGTTCGTCTGTTTTTGCAACTATATCGACAACCAGTCTATCCAGTGCACCGGTCAGGTTTAATGTTGTCATGGCTGACTATAACCCCTGAAGGGGAGCTCACTTTTTCTGCAGCTTATGGCAGAAGAGGCACCTCATCGGGCCGTCTTTGGGTTTTAACGGATGCTTTGGCGGAAAAGGGACGCCGCCCTGTTCGTTGTGACAGGTAGGGCAACCCTTGTCAGCTTCCATTTTGCCGCTCTGTTTGACAATTTCGTAAAACGGTTTGTGTTTATCGTCCAAGGGGACCTTGTGGGTCTTTTCCTCTCCCGAAATTGCTAGGAATATTGCCAGCACCACCGCGGCAATACCGATGAAAATCCAGTCTTGTTTTCTTAATTTCATCAATCACTCCTGAAAAATTGTTGTCAGTCACCCTTGATAAAGCTGAAGTAGATAAGCACTCCGCCGATCGCCAGTCCACCGAAGGCAAAAGGAAGGGTTGAACTTAGTGTCAGTTCATTACCTTCTGCTCCTTGCAAGGTAAAGCGTACGAGGAACATGATTGCTATGGCGGCGAAAAGGAAGAGCAGTACCGGCTTGGATCGTTTTATTACAGCGTAAAAGAAAATAACCATGAAAAAGCCGATTATCCACGGATTCTCCATGGCAGATTTAAATGTCAGGTCTTTGATGAAGTTTACGATATTTTCGGTCTCGAACGGCGAGACTGCCTGCTCGGTTTTTCTCAGTAATTCCTCTTTTTCCATTGAGCCTCCAATACTGTGGGGGGCGTATCGATTTATATATCCATGCTTTTAGCCTGATATTCACGCAAGAGTAGCATATTTGTATGTTTTGTAAATGCCTTGACTTGATTCTGGAGCTATCATATGATTTCTATTTTATTTTTCGCGGCAATCGGTTGATTTTCAGTGTGTTGGGGAGACAGATAAAGCATGTCGTGGAAGGCAATCGGAATTTTCGATTCGGGTGTCGGCGGGCTTACAGTCCTTAAGGAGATTGTGAAGGCTTTGCCGCAGGAAGACACCATATATCTTGGGGATACTGCCAGGGTTCCTTATGGGACCAAGTCTCCGGAGACCGTGATCAGATATGCTCGCCAGATTACCGAATTCCTGGTGGGGCGTGATATAAAGCTTCTGGTGGTGGCCTGCAACACCGCATCTGCCGTGGCGCTCGACTCGCTCAATGAGGCCTTCTCCATACCGATAGTTGGTGTTATTGAGCCTGGGGCAAGGCGTGCCGTCTCGGTGACCAAGACGGGGAAGGTTGCGGTTATCGGCACTGAAGGGACGGTCAAGAGCAGTGCCTATACAAAGGCAATCAAAAGGCTTTCCTCAGATGTCCAGGTGGTTACGCGCGCCTGTCCTCTTTTTGTGCCGCTTGCTGAAGAAGGCTGGGTTGATAACGAGGTCGCCAGGTTGACCGCCCGGAGTTACCTTGAAGGGTTGCGGGAAGATGGCGTTGATACCCTGGTTTTGGGCTGTACCCATTATCCCTTGCTGAAAGGGGTTATAGAAGAGGTTATGGGGAGCGATGTCGTACTGGTTGATTCCGCCGAAGAGACGGCACGTACCGTGGCCGGGATCCTGGCTGATCATGACCTTCTCCGGCCAGTTGCGGAAAAAGGGAATCACCACTACTTTGTCACCGATGTTCCTGCCGGGTTCATCAGGGTCGGCAACCGTTTTCTGGGGGGGGACCTGGGGGATGTTTATCAGGTAAACCTTGAGCAGGCAATTCAAGTGGGAGATGGCGGCGATGACGGAGAATAGGGCACCGAGGAAAGTCAGCACGTCGGTACTCGTCGGGATCATTATCCTGGCGGTCATTCTGGGAGGCCTGTTCCTCAGGAAATATGCGGGTCGGGAGCCCCTGCCCAAGCAACCGCCTCCCCAGTCTGCCCCTGAACAGGGAGTTAAGACGGTGACGCTCTTTTTTGCTGCACCGGAAGGTGGTGGGCTGTTGAGGGAGTCCCGAGTGGTTGAACCATGCTCAGGCGTGGAAGAGTGCTCTGAGGATATTCTGAGTGAGCTCATCAACGGGCCTATCGGTGATCTCTCGCCGACATTGCCGGAAACCACCATGTTTCATGGGGTCAGTCTCTCCGGGGGCACGCTGACCATTGATTTTAGCAGAGAGTTGCAGGAAGGGCTGGTTGCAGGGTCTGAAGCCGAAATGTCTGCAGTTTATTCTGTGGTTGACTCGCTGGCTTTTAATCTTGCCCAGGTTAAGAAAGTCAGGTTTCTGGTAGACGGGAAACCGTTGGAGACCCTGAAGGGGCACCTTGACCTTCGCGAACCCCTTGATCCTGATTACACTTACGAAAAGAAGGTTGACTATCCAGCTGTTACACCGACACCTCAAAGGAGGCAGCCATGAAGCCTTCACTGCTCAAGGCGATTAATGACAGGGTTCTCGTTCTGGACGGAGCCATGGGAACCATGCTCCAGGAAAGGGGACTGAAGCCAGGACAGTCTCCGGAAGAGATGAATCTTGTAATGCCGGAAGTTGTTGCTGCCGTTCACCGCGAATACCTTGAGGCTGGCGCGGATGTCCTGGTAACCAACACATTCGGGGGGAGCCGCGAAAAACTGTCTCACTACGGGCTTTGTGACCGCCTTGCTGAGATCAATCAGGCTGCAGTACAGATTGCCCGGAAGGTGGCCGGGGATAGCGCTTATGTCGCAGCGTCGATGGGGCCTACCGGACGTTTTGTCGAGCCGGTAGGCGACATGTCCTTCGACCAGATGAAGGACGTTTTCCACGAACAGGCGTCAGTTTTGATCGAGGCTGGCGCCGATCTGGTAACACTGGAGACCTTCCTTGATATAAAGGAGCTTCGCGCTGCGGTTATTGCTATACGCGAGGTTTCTGCGACCATTCCGATTATTGCCATGATGACCTTTGATGATAATGGCCGGAGCGTACTGGGAAGCTCGCCTGAGGCCGCAGCAATAACCCTGGAAGCGGTTGGCGCAGATATCATCGGTTCGAACTGCGGGCTGGGCGTTGAAGGGATTTATGAAATCCTTGCTGCCATGCGCCGGGTCACGGATCTCCCGCTTATCGCCCAGGCAAATGCTGGACTGCCGCAGCTCAAAGACGGCGTTACCCTGTTCCCTGCCTCTCCTGAGGAGATGACTTTCTACCATGAACGCTTTTTGACTCTTGGTGTAAGGATCATCGGCGGCTGCTGCGGGACAACCCCTGCTCACATCAAGGCGATGCGTGATGCCCTGCAGGATAAGGCCCAGAGTTTTTGCCGGACCAGCGCGACCAAAGGAGTGACGTTTCTGTCGAGTCGGACCGGTTTTGTCCCAGTCGGCGGAGGTAATCAGGTTGCTGTCATCGGTGAGCGGATCAATCCCACCGGCAAAAAGGGGTTTGCTGCCGAACTCCGCGAGGGTAAGGTCTCCTATATTCGCAAGGAGGCATCTGAGCAGGTTTTGGCCGGCGCGACCCTGCTGGACGTCAATGTCGGAACTCCAGGCATTGATGAGGCGGCTGCCATGGAGAGGGCAGTATTCTGCCTGAGCGGAGCTGTTCAGACCCCTCTGGTTCTTGATTCATCCAGCCCTGAGGCGCTCGAAGCCGGGCTCAAGGCCGCTGAAGGCAAGGTTCTGGTGAATTCGGTTTCCGGAGAGGCGAAGAGTCTTGCCCGGGTGCTTCCTCTTGTCAAGAAATACGGGGCTGCAGTCATTGGGCTCGCTCTCGATGAGCAGGGCATCCCGGAAACAGCCGAAGACCGGCTGGCGGTTGCCGGCAGGATCGTGCACGCTGCAGCCGAGGCCGGGATACCACGTAAAAACATTATGATTGATTCCCTGACCCTGACAGTAAGCGCCGAGCAGAAGCGGGCTATGGAAACCCTCCGGGCCTTGCGTATGGTAAAGGAGACCCTGGGTGTTAATACGGTTCTGGGGGTAAGCAATATCTCGTTCGGCCTGCCGTCACGACCGGTAATCTCTTCTGTATTCTTTGCAATGGCAATGGCTGCAGGGCTTGATGCAGCCATCATAAACCCGAAGGAATGCCAGATGATGGATGCCTTCCGCTCGGCAATGGTGCTGCTGAATCGGGACGAAAATTCGTCGGCATATATCGAGGCATACAAGGGGCTTGCGAATGCGGTGCAACCGATAGCCGCTGCTGCCTTGCCAGCGGATGTTCGTGGACGTCTGGCATCGGCAATTATTGATGGCGATCGCGACCAGATCGTTTCGCTTGTTGAGGAAGCGCTTGCTGATGGTCTCAGTCCCATACAGGTGAGCAACGAAGGGTTGCTGCCCGGCCTTGAAGAGGTAGGGAGACGATTCGAAAAGAATCAGGTTTTTCTTCCCCAGGTAATGCGCTCTGCAGAAACCATGCAGGCGGCTTTTGCCCGCCTCAAGCAGGCAATGCACGGCGTCGCAATGGAGAGCAAAGGGCGGATTCTGATGGCTACGGTAGAGGGCGATATTCACGATATCGGTAAGAACATCGTCTGCACTCTGCTCGAAAACCATGGCTTCGAGGTGATCGATCTTGGCAAGAATGTCCCTGCAGAGCGGATCGTGCAACAGGCTACGGAGCTCAAGGTTGATGCCGTGGGGCTCTCGGCACTTATGACCACGACTATGTCTGAAATGGAACATGTGATCGAACGCTTGAAGTCCGCTGGGGTCAAAACCTTTTCTATGGTTGGCGGGGCGGTGGTTACCCAGGAGTATGCTGATAGCATCGGTGCCGATCTCTACGCCAGGGATGCCATGGAGGCCGTATCAAGAATTAAGGAGTTGCTGGCAAACCCCTGATCGGTTTTAGAATATTGCAACTGTGCTGTGGGTATGATACGTTAGCCCCTACGCGATTTGGCGGACTGTATAGGCGGATGGTATAAAGCTATGGTCGTAGGGTTTAATCATAATGTCATGTATAAAGGCGTTGTCTATCACGTGCAGACTGAGGACAGCGGTACAGCCAACCCCCAGATTACGACCTTGCTTTACTGCGAAGGGACAATTCTGGCATCGAAAAAAACCAGCTATGCCGACATAATTAAGATTGATCACCTGGACAAGGTGGTTGAGGATCTGATGAAGGATCAGCACAAGGAGATGCTTCGCAGTCTAAAAAATGGAGAATTTGACGATCGGATAGCAACTCTCAAGGGATAAGCGGTTGGCCATGGATGCCATGCTATCCCCCCTCAAGGATTTGTTGCAATACCTCAAAAATAAGATTTCTCAAGAAAGGACTGTTTCCCCGTGAAAGAAACCATTGCAAAACTTGAGGATAAGGCGCGCTCTCTGCGTGTTTCCATAATCAAGACCCTGCACAAATCCCAGTCTGGCCATACCGGTGGTTCTCTGTCGGCAATCGACATTATCACGGTTCTTTATTTTCACACCATGCGCCATGACTCTGCAAATCCTCAGTGGGATGGCCGTGACCGCTTTGTTTTGAGTAAAGGGCATGCCGCTCCGGCGCAGTACGTTGCCCTTGCCGAGGCGGGTTATTTCCCAAAAGAAGATTTGATGATGCTCCGTCGCCTGGGGAGTCATCTCCAGGGTCACCCGGACAGCAAGGTTACCCCAGGTGTAGAGGTGTGCACAGGATCTTTGGGCCAGGGGCTTTCATTAGCCAACGGTATGGCAATGGGGCTTAAGCTCGACGGTAAACCTAATCACGTCTACGCCGTTCTGGGTGATGGTGAGCTGCAGGAAGGGCAGGTATGGGAAGCTGCAATGGCTGCCGCCCATTACAAGTTGGACAACCTGTGCGCAATAGTAGATGCCAACGGGTTGCAAATTGATGGTGAGGTCGATCGTGTAATGGCGGTCGCACCGATTGCTGACAAATTCCGTGCTTTTGGCTGGCACACTATTGAAATCGATGGTCACGATATCGGAGCCATCATAGATGCCTTTGAGCAGGCAAAGAGCCTGACCGGAAAGCCGACAGTGATTGTTGCCCGGACAGTAAAGGGCAAAGGAGTGTCTTTCTTCGAAAACAAGGCGTCTTACCATGGTGTGACTCCTAGCGATGACGAGCTGCCGAGGGCACTTGAGTGCCTCGGTGAACAGTGCAATCTGTAGCGAGCCCTGGTTACCGTCGGTTGGAACGCCGCTTTTTTCCACGTTAATTGAAAGGATGTTTATCAATATGAGCGATATGATGGCCACCAGGGATGCCTACGGAGAGGTTCTTGCCGAACTCGGGCAGGACAATGAACGAATAGTGGTTCTGGATGCCGACCTTTCCGGATCGACTAAAACAGCTGTATTTGGCAAAAAATTTCCGGACCGTTTTTTCAATATGGGGATTGCCGAGGCAAATATGGTTGTCACTGCTGCCGGGCTAGCTGCAATTGGCAAGATTCCTTTTGTTTCAACCTTTGCTATTTTTGCTTCCGGCAGAGCTTGGGAGCAGATTCGCCAGTCAGTTGCCTACCCGAAAGCAAACGTGAAAGTCGTTGCAACGCACGGTGGTGTGACTGTCGGTGAAGACGGTGGGTCGCATCAGTCGGTGGAAGATATCGCAATTATGCGGGCAATCCCTAACATGACGGTGATCGTCCCTGCAGACGGCGTAGAAACAAAGGCCGCCATTAAGGCCATTGCTGATTACAAGGGGCCGGTATATGTCCGACTCGGGCGCAACAAGGTTCCGACTGTTTTCCCGAAAGACTATTCCTTTGCTATTGGCAAAGGGAGTGAACTGGTTACCGGCAGTGATCTGACCTTTGTGACGACCGGTTTGATGACTTCGGCTGCGGTGAAGGCTGCAGAGGCACTTAAGTCAGAGGGCATCTCGGCCAGAGTCGTTCATATCGGGACCGTCAAGCCTCTTGACCAAGATATTCTGGTCAAGGCGGCCAAAGAGACCCAGTTGATAATAACTGCCGAAGAGCATTCGATTATCGGCGGTCTGGGGGGCGCTGTTGCTGAGCTGTTATCCGAGCATTGCCCGGTTCCTGTTCACCGCCTGGGGGTCAAGGACCGTTTCGGCACCTCAGGAAAGGCGGAAGAATTGCTCAAATATTTTGAGCTTACCGCTGACGATCTTGCTGGTGCGGCGCGGGAAGCTCTCAAGAGGAAGTAATGTCCTATTTTACCCGTAAATATTGCGGGGGATTTACCTACCTGGCCGCACTGTTCGCAATTATGATCATGGGGATAATGCTGGGCATGGTCGGTCAGAGCTGGACCGCTCTTATGAAGCGAGAGCGAGAGGAAGAGCTGTTTTTCAGGGGATCACAGATCAGGGCTGCCATCACGCGGTACTACGATGATCCCAAAAACGGAAGTGGCGGGACGAGACACCCTCCGACAGGACTCCGTGAGTTGAAAGACCTGCTCAAGGACCCGCGCGAGCTGACAACAACGCGGTGGCTTAGGCAGCTCTACATTGATCCTGTGACCGGTAAAGATTGGGAAGTCATTAACGGTCCAGTTAAAGATAGCACCGGTAAAAGTAAACCCTTTACCGGCGTTATCGGTGTAAAAAGCAAGAGTGATGAGGCTCCTTTGAAACAGTCAGGGTTTTCTGAGGATTACAAGGCGTTCGAGGGCAAGACCAAATACAGTGATTGGCAGTTTGTCTATGGGTTGTCCCCACAGCAGGGATCACTGAAAGTAGAAATGCCGAAATCTCCATTTTTGAAATGATCAATTCTTTGACTGTGTTGTTCAGTCATTTAATAAGTTGCCCAGCTTTTATTCACTCTTACCTTAAATCTTTTGTTTTAAAGGAGCATGGTTGATATTTCGTAGCCTGACAACCAGGGTCATATGCATATCGATTACTTTGCTGGCCTTTGGCATAAGTTTTTTTGCTTTTTTGAATCTCAGAAAAGAGCAGACGCAACTTATTAATTCTGCACGAGAAAACACGGATCTGCTGTTGCGTACTGTTGAAGCCAGTATTTATAACTCCATGCGCATCGGGAATACTGAAGATGTCCAGGTAATTCTCGAAATGGTAGGACAAAACCCAAAGCTGACCAGCGTTAGAATCTTTCATCCCCATGGTATTGTCCTGCGTTCTTCCCACCCGATGGAAGTGGGCAAGCCGGTTGATCGCTCGGACTACAATCTTTTTGTGCATAATAAGAAAGAAGGGGTTTATACAGTCGATGGGGTTGGCGACCTTCTCAAGATGATAAAGCCCATTTACAATGAAGAACCCTGCCATGCCTGTCACGGTCATAAGGCAAGAGTCATCGGCGTGCTTAATGTCAACTATTCGCTTTCAGAGACACAGAAACGGATGCTGGAGGCGACCAAGCTCTTTTTTATTTCGACCGCTGCAATAATCTCTTTCCTCTCAATCGCCATATCTATGGTGTTGCTAAAGTTCGTACGCAAGCCTTTAAACCTGCTCGTAAACAATATGGAGAAAGTTGAGAGGGGCGATCTTACCGTTCGCATGCACTATATTGGCAAGGATGAAGTGGGGCAGTTGGCTAAGAGCTTTGACTCAATGGTTGACCGTCTCGATATCGCCAAGAAGGAATTGGAGCAGTTTCACTTCCAACAGATGGAGCGAGCCGATCGCTTGGCTTCGGTTGGGGAGATGGCGGCAGGAATTGCCCATGAAATAAAGAACCCTCTTACCGGGATAGCCGCAGCAATAAGCATTATCAAGGAGGATTTTGACAAAGCAGACCCTCGTGCTGATATTCTGAACGAGGTTCTTGATCAGGTTAAGCGACTTGATAAGACAGTAAATGATATGTTGTTTTTCGGGAAGCCTTCTCCCCCTGAATTTGTTTACGCTGACATAAATGCGATTTTGAATAAGACGTTGGTTTTTGCTTCCCAGTATAAAGGAGGCAAACATATAGATAAGAAACTCCTGATTGCCGAAGATCTCCCTTACGTTTATGTTGACCCAAAGCAGATGCAGCAGGTTTTTCTCAATCTTATTCTCAATGCCTTTCAGGCAATGCCGGGGGGGGGCGAATTGACCTTGGTAACCGAGCAGTCAGAGGTTGAGGGTAAGCTCTTTGTTCACATTACTATTGCCGATACCGGTGAAGGAATTCCGGACCAAGTTCTGGAAAAGCTGTTCACCCCGTTTTTTACTACCAAAGCACAAGGAACAGGATTAGGACTGGCAATTTGTCACAAGATTGTTAGTCAGCACAATGGTGTACTTAATGTGACAAGCGAGTGTGGCAAGGGAACTAAATTCATAATCGATCTCCCGGGGGTCCTGAAAACGGATTTGCGCAATGATAATGGGCTGCCACCGGTCGCGATTCAAGATGTAAAGGAGCTGCAATGAAAAAAACACGTATCCTCGTTGTCGATGACGAGCACCTGATTCGCTGGTCCCTTGAGCAAAATCTTAAAAAACAGGGTTATGACGTGTTGACCGCTGGGACTGGTGAGGATGCCTTAAGAATAGCCCGTGAAGAGCAGCCTGATCTTGTTCTTCTCGATGTGCAGCTCCCTGGGTTGAACGGGATTCAAGTCCTCGAAAAAATAAAAGAAAATGACGAAGATATCGTTGTGATCATGGTGACGGCACAGGGAGCCCTTGAAACGGCAGTTACTGCTATGCGACTTGGGGCTTATGATTATATAAATAAGCCGTTTAATCTGGAAGAAATGGCAATCGTCATTAAAAAGGCCCTTGAGACTTCGGACCTTCGCCGAGAAGTTGCTAGCCTCAGAAGTGAGCATAAGAAATTTGGCTCCCCGAATATTATAGGAAAAAGTCGTCATATGGCGAATGTCCTGGATATGATGCAAAAGGTTGCTAAAAGCGAAGCTTCCACCGTTCTGATTCAAGGGGAATCTGGTACTGGTAAGGAGTTAGTTGCGAAATGGGTGCATTTTGCTTCGAGCCGATCAGAAAAGCCGTTTGTCGCCATTAACTGTGCCGCTGTTCCTGCTACGTTGCTTGAGAGTGAGCTTTTCGGCCACGAAAAGGGGTCCTTTACTGACGCCAAAGTGACGAAGAAGGGCCTGTTTGAACTGGCCGATGGCGGCACGGTGTTTCTTGATGAAATTGGTGATATGGATTTTGGGATGCAGGCAAAGCTGCTGCGGTTTCTTGAAGATAGAAATTTCAGGAGGATCGGAGGTACTAAAGCGATATCTGTTGATGTCAGGATTATTTCTGCAACTAACAGAGACCTGCTAAAAGCGATAGAAGAGAAAAACTTTAGAAATGACCTTTACTACCGCCTGCAAGTCATTCCCATATATCTTCCTCCCCTGAGGGAGCGCAAAGATGACATTCTGCTCCTTGCTCAACATTTTATCGATGTGTTCAATAAAGAGTTCAATAAGTGTGTAAAAGGGATATCTGGCTTAGCTGAGAAAATGCTGGCAGACTACAATTGGCCCGGGAACGTGAGAGAGCTTAAAAATGTTATTGAGCGGGCAATAATCTTAGGGAATGAAGACACCCTGCTTCTAGAACATCTACCGTTAGAAATCGTAGCAAAATCATCTGCTTCTGCGGTTCCGCAAACAACCACCTTTAAGCTGCCACCAGAAGGTGTTGATATCGAAGAGGTTGAAAAGGAGTTGATTCGACAAGCTCTCGAAAACTGCGACTGGAATCAGTCTAAGGCTGCAAAAAAACTAAATCTGGGTATTGATGCTTTCAGGTACAGGATGAAAAAGTTTGGTTTTCTGAAATAACTTGGCTATAATGCCAACGCAATACATAAATGCCTGCTAACTGTACGGAATGAGTGGATATTGATGCTGTTAAGCTGCTTAGTAGAAAATACTGCCAGCAGGCTGCAAGTTATAGGCATCTATGTTGCATTAATGTTAATACTGTAACCCTGGAAACCAAAATAACAAGTAACGAATCTCCAATAAAACCGGAGGAAATAAAATGGCGGCACGAGTTCAAACTAAACTAACATTGCTGGTCATCTCGCTGATAGTGGCAGTTATTTCGCTGCCTATGACTGCTGCAGCGATTTCAATGCCTACGTGGGCAAGTTCTTTGGGGGCAGCTGCTACTGAGCTGCGGGCTCCAATCAGGATTACGGTTTGTGCTGATGGAGGGTTTTACGTTTCTGATCCACGTAATAGTGGAATTATGAAATATAATGCTTCTGGGGTATTGCTGCGAAGGATTAAAACTGCCGGGATACCTCAGTCGATTGTGGAGTTGCCTAATGGGAATCTTGCCGTCACCATTGCCGATTATATTCATTCGTTTGCGGCTATTATAGATTCTGTTAGTGGTCTTGAGATTACACGTCTTAAAAATAGCTCTGGTCAAGAGGCTAGTTTTGGGTTCGCTGATGGTATTACGGTAGATGATGGTGTTGGGGCGGCAGGTAGTATCTATGTTGTTGATGTTAAGGCGCTAACGGTAAATAAGTTTGGGTTTGATGGCGCTTATAAAAGTGTGTTTAGTGTGAGGGGTGCCCCGGTTGGAACAGGTAAATATTTAGGGGTTCCTACTAGCGTGCCTACGTTTATAGCTTATGAGAAGCAGAGTGGTTTACTTGCGGTTGTTGATGAACGTGTTTTGGGTAATCCTGACGGTAAATGTGTTCGTTTTTATGCAAAAGATGGCACATATGTTCGTGGTATTGGTGTTAATGGTCCTGCCGGGGCTCTGTCCTTTTCGAGTCCTCAGTCGGTGACGTTTCAGTATGCAGCTGATGGTGTGACTCTTAAGCGGATGTATGTAACTGATACATTTAATAGTACCATACAGGTTATAGATCCTGCGGGCGTAGCGAATGTTAATTCGAGCCCTGTATTTTTGGGTTTTATTGGTGATTATGGTTTGGATTCAGCAAAAGGAGAATTGTTTCTTCCTGTGGATGCTGCATTCGACCAAATGCGTAAGCGTCTCATTGTTGTTAATGGCAAGGGTAATGTTGTTGTTTATGGTGTGGATGGTGGGACTACTCCAGTTACTAGTGTGCCCGCTCCTCCTGTGCTGACTCTCGATATTCCATATAATGTAGTTAATACCTCATCGGTTTCGATTGGTGGCACTGTTACTGCGGGTTCTGCTGTTTCGTGTGTTTTAAATGGTGTGCCTGTTGTTAGGGGAACAGTTAATGGAACGGCATGGTCATGCAATCTGTCAGGGCTTGTCGCATATGCAACTCCTAGTTTTATAGATAATCAGATAACGGTAGTTGCTCAAAATTCATCTACATCTACTGATAGCAAATCTGCAAGCGTGCGCTATGTTGTTAATGGGCCTTCCATAAAAGTCGATCCTATTCCGTACTATGTTAAAACTGCGTCATTGTCTTTGGCTGGGGACACTGATGCCGATACAGTGAGTGTTTGTAATCCAAGTCCTACCTGTTATCCTGCCGCAGTCGCAAATTCTCGTTGGACTCTGGCAGGATTAACTCTTGAGCCTGGCAACAACCAGAGTATTACTGTAGAGGCAACGAAAAACTCGATCACTGCAAAGCAGACAGTGCATAATGTTATATTGGATGCAACTGCGCCGAAATTGAAAATATCTGCCGTGGCTCATAACTCTATAGTAAGTGACCAGGTTCAAAATATAACTGGTTTGGTTTCCGATACTGAAGGGTTGCTTAAAGATGTAGTCGTAAATATTTACAACCCAGGGGTTGACCCGGACTTAGTGGCTCCCTTGGAAGTTAAGCAGGCTACAATTACTAATCACGGGATATTCAGTGTAGCCATGTCTGGCGCTCTTGCCTATAATGTCGTCGCTACGGATCTTGCAGGGAATGTTACCAAAATCCCAGATTCTCAGAAAGATGGTAGAAAGCTGAATCTTGTTAATTATGATCCGAGCAAGGCAAAGATTGCCATGACATCGCCGGATGTTGCTGATGCGTCGGTTGTTACCAATGCAAATGGACAGTCTTTGTCAGGTACTTTTGATAAGCCTCTTACCTGGTTAAAGGTAAATGGGGCTAACGTTGATCAGTTTGATGCTGTGAACAAAACATGGAGTACGAGATTTAATTTAAATTATGATTCTGTGACAAAAGACGGGTTAAACGATATTCAGATTGAAGCATCTGATGGTTCAATTGCAAAAGTTACTTTAGTTTATGATCCTGCGAATCCTGAGGCTACAATGGTGGAGCCAAAGGTTGATACTGCCTCTAATTCTTCTTCCTATCAGTTAAAGGCCATGGACGGCACCGCGGTAATTCTGACTGCTACCTTTAAGGGCACTACTAGTGTAGTTGCCAGTCTTGCCCCATTCAATGTCAGTTTTGATGCAGAAGGTTCATATCCGGTAATTCTTTCTGCAAATGATTCAAACGGAGCAGTTAGCCAAGTCGTTAGAAATATTATTTATGATAAGACGGCGCCAAAGATTGACTTTAGCCCGAAATACAGTTCAATTAATTGTACTTACAACCAGGGTGTTTTGGTAGGTTGTGCTAGCGCTTGCCCGGAAACGGGTGGTGTTTGCGGTCAGACTGTTTACTCTGGCACCATTGAGCCTGGTGCTTCAGTTAAAGTGTATGATGCTGTAACTAATGCAGAAATACCAACCGCTGTCGTTAATTATACTGACTCTGGCAGGTCATGGTCGGTAGCAAATGGTACTTTGACTGCCAGAGATCCATATGCAACCGTCATAGTAGCTAAAGACGCGGCTGGCAACGTGACAAGGTCATTTCCTGCTAGCCCAGATGGTAACTTAAATGCTGATGCTAGTTTTGATATATCAGACGTAGACCTTTGTCTTACTAAAGTGTCCGCATTCGGTCCCAAGGTTGCTCCTGATTACGCAAATGCGCCGAACTTTCAAGTCCTTACTCCGCAGCAACTTGCTCACGGCGATATTGGTCCATTAAATAATGGCGTTGCGAACCCTGATGGATATATTGACATTGTAGACTGTCTCCTTATTGTTAGGAAGCTAAACGGATACAGTGTGTCATACTAACAAATGATATTATTAGATATAATGACAATACGTGTACAAGGAAACTTTACATGCTTTCTCAGGAGCGTGCTATGACCAAGTCGTGTTTCAAAAGTAGCTTGATTGCAGTTGCACTATTGATTTTGTTGCCGTGCTCAGTAATGGCATCAACACCGCCACATGACACAGATTCTGATTGTAATACAAAGTGCCATCAGACTCATAAGACATTGGGTAACTCTGGTTTTAATAACGTCTGTATGAACTGCCATCGCTATGGCTCCAGTGATCCACGATATGCACAGATATATCCTTTCGTGATTACAGACCAATCTGTTCAGACCGGCCCTAGCTTAGGTGTTATGAAAGCAGGCTCAATGCAGAGCTCGCACAATTGGGAAAACTCAGATAATAATCCCCGAGTCGGTGCCGTGCCTCCCACTAATCGGTACCTTAACGGAACAAACCCTGACGATCCTGCGGTTGCTAGTTTGTTTGTCGGTAAGCTTTACTGTGGGAGATGCCACGCAGTACACGGTGCTGATGGTTATACCGACTCAGTAACCCCTCCGTTTCTTCGCGTTAATAATGATGATGACCAAATGTGCTTGGATTGCCATAGACCTAGAGACGTGCGCTCACAAAAAGATGGCTCTCACCCAGTAAATATTAACTATAGTTCTGTTGCTAAGCGAAAGTCTGCTGAGTACTTTTACCCACCAGTAAATTCTAATCCAGACAACCATACATCTGCCATGAATTTAACTAAAAAGGGTAAAGTTCTTTGCACTACTTGCCATGGAGTACATCACTCTGACTCAAATAGTAGGACTATGGATAATTTTTCATCAGTTATTTATAACGGGCTTTCAAGTTCAAAAGGCTACCTTCTCAGGACTGATCTTAGAGGTAGAACCGCTACGGATCGGAACATCTGTACTAACTGTCACAAGACCACTGATGATCCGATAATTCCCGAGGCAGAGAGACTTAATGCAAAAGTAAAAAGTCATAACGGTTTGCGGAAGCAACAAAATATCCAGTGCTCTGACTGTCATGGTGCCCATGTTGATGAGGCTCAATATGATGCCGATGCCGGCAATAGCACTCCAAACGCATTCCTGATTAAACGTTTTATGGCGTACTCATCATCTATTTCTAACGGGAGAAGCCCAAAAGTTATATTCCAATACACTTCGGTTTCTCAGCGAAACTATAATAAAAATGCTTTTGGTGTCTGTTTGGCTTGTCACAAATCGCTGCCTGATACTATTGAGCAGCACAAGACACCAACATCAGCTGCTACATGCGAGCAGTGTCATATACACAAGGCTGGTTTCTCCGCAAATTGCACAGATTGTCATGGTATGCCCCCACGAGTCGATCAAGAGGGTGGCCCAATGGGGTACGCAAAAGGCTACAAAAGCGTAGCCGGAGCGTTAGATGAATCGCAGACTCCACATCAAAGCCATGCTGCTGGTGCGGCCTCTGCAAATAACTATTATGTGTTCAGCTGTAATGAGTGTCATAAAGCTCCTCAAGGGTCGGCATTGCATGGCAATGGTGTTTTTCAGGATATCTTTAAGAGTGTGAATGGTACCAAAGCCGCACTGGCACCTTCAGGGTACACACCTGGATATGATACTGTTACACGTACATGTTCAAATGTTTATTGCCATAGTAACGGTCTGCCAGCCAATACCACTCCAGTTTTCAAGTCTGTGACTTGGGGGCATAATATAAACTCTATTATTGGCATGCAGCCACAGTTGGCACGTTGTAATCAGTGCCATGAAGCAACACCTACAACAAACGCTCACACAAAGCACCTTTCAAGCGGTAAATTAACTGGTTGTGTGAACTGTCATAAGAATACTGTGTTAGACAATACTACCCTCACTCCTGAAGCAAGGTTAACGGGTGGTACCCACATTAACGGCTATAAGGATAGAAGCTTCTCGGGAATGCTTGGTGGTCGGCCACTTGATGGAACTGCTTGTGAAAACGTCTATTGTCACAGCGATGGTAGGGGCTCAGCACCAATTACTTTGCCTGTGTGGTCTAATCCCGCAACCGGTGCCTGCGGTGCCTGTCACTTTGCTTCTGCAGGATCGTCAAGAGATAAATATGCTCACTTTGCCCATTTATCAAGTGCTTATGGTCCTCTTGATTCCAAGTCGACACCTGTTTCCTGTAATTACTGCCACACGTATCCTGTAAATCATGTAGATGGCAATATTGATGCCCCTAATAATACAGTTTGCATTGGTTGCCATAAAAACAGTTTGCCGGACTGGAGGACTGAACCTCAGGTGCGTCTTGAGTGCGAAACATGCCACACCGGAAATCTTTCAGTGATAGATGGCAAGACAGCAGCTGACAAGACATCATCTGTTACATTGGGACACGGTAAGCCTGCTATCGGTAAGTCCTGCAAGGCTTGCCACGACCAGGATTCCAAACATTTTGGTGTCGCAAGCAACGGTAATACCAAACGGCTCAAGTCTGGACTTATCAATACTGGTAGTACTATTAACAACGAGTGCAACTACTGCCATAAGAGTGCATCAGAAGTGACAAATGTTCAGTATAGAAACATGAGCACTCACTTCATGCCTAGTGATTACGGTAAATCAACATTTACCATGTCCTGCGCTGTTTGCCACGACGTTCATGGGTCATCCAACAAGGCATCGATTAGGACTTCATTCGCGTTTATTAACAGCACCTCTAGGCCGATAACTTATAATGATAATGCTTTAGTCGAGAGCTTCATTTCCGCTGATGGTAGAGGCCTCTGTCAGGTGTGTCATACTCAAACTAAATTCTATCGCGCCGGTGCTACCGGTCAGACTCACAACAACACCAAAGCATGCTTAAGCTGCCATCTGCATAATACTCCTAAGGGTGCATTTGCTGCAGTTAACGGTGAGTGTGATAGTTGTCATGGCTATCCGCCGATTCCAAAGTCATCAGTTAAGATGTCGAACACTGATCCACTTTATGCTACAACCTACAAGACAACTTATGGTTTCTCTGGTAACTTCTCAAGCGCTAGGTTTGAAGACTATTCTGGTGGCGGTGGTGCACATATGAACCATGTGCCAGACTTTGCTCGTCCAAAAGATGGCTGGTCACGTTGCGCTTCATGTCACTCTGCAGGAGATACAAAGGATCCAAAATCTCACACAATGAACGGTGACCTTGCAAAAGTAGACGCTATTACAATTGCCATTGATTCGGCTTCCAAGTTCAATAACTCATTGCAGATCATCTACTCAGGAGCGAAATTGGTGGCACCTCCTGCTAATAAAACCGGATCATGTATGAACGTTAGTTGCCATTATCAGCCAACTCCGCGTTGGAGCAAAGATAGGTAACGTTTCTAAGTAGTTTTAAAGGGGATGGTTATTTGACCATCCCCTTTTTTATTTGTTGCTTGGTTAGTTGTCCGTCCGCTTCGGGTTAATGCTTCAAAAATCCATTGTCGAATCGTTGTACTAAAAATCTATTAATGCCCCCATATTGAACACACCAGAAATCCCTAATCTATTGATCAATTATCTAATTAACGCGATTTTGCCGCCGAGGATAGTCAATGTGCTCGAATTTGCGGCATAAAATAATGCTAAAGGTGGAGCATGATTTGGCGATAGAACTTTAAGGTAAAGGTTAAAATTGGTTCCTACCTTGCATAGTATCTATGCATCTGAGTTCTTTTTTTGAAAATTGAAGTCGTAATTTTCATCTTTAGTGGGGGAAACCCAAGTAATTACAGGCGGCTTAATTAAGTAATGTAATAATGGGTTAATATAGTTTCCGCGGTTAAAACGCGAACTTGCAGTTATATGACCAGGTGGTCACGAAAAATATATGAGAAAAATTGCTAAAAGGAGAAAATCTATGGGAAGACGTTACGGAATGGCAGGCTTGCTAGCGCTGCTCACACTGACATCTTTGGTGTTTGTGTCAGGTGTAGGCATCGTCGGTGCAGAGCCTCAGTACGCTTTGACATGTGGCTCGTGTCACGGCAACCCCCCTTTGGATGGTGCGACAAGGGACCCCAATACAGGAGCGTTTCAGGGTAACCATCAGAGGCATGTGCAGATTGCAAACCCCGCTTTGACTGTGTGTAATAGCTGTCATAATATGACGGATAATTCGCATAGTCATCAGGACGGGAAAATTTCCTTTCAATCTAATATTAATGCATCGCCAAAGGGTGCTGCTAGGTATGACGGAATTGCAACCTTTAAAAATCAGACTTCAATTCCTGTGCTCGGCTCATGTAGTGATGTAAGTTGCCACTTTGAGTCTGGGACCCGCACTTGGGGTGCTGCAAATTTCTCCTCAACTGCTAGTTGTTCCGAGTGTCATGCCTCTCCGGGAACATCGACCGGCCACACTAAGCATGACTCATATTACACGTTTGCAACTAATGGCTGCAATAAGTGTCACCCTGACTATTCTTCGTCTCCGACATTTCAGCACGCAACTAGTGCTGGCAATCGCGGTATTAAGGTAAAGCTTGCTGAGGGCTCCTATTCGGGGACAGGTCTTAATTACCTCCCGAGTCAGAGTGGTTCCAGGCTGCTTGGCAACTGTGCTAACCTCTACTGTCACAGCAATGGTACTAATAACTCAACGTTTACTGTGCAGACGACGCCGCAGTGGGGCACGAATCTCAACTGCAGCAGCTGTCACATAACAGGCACTACTCTGTCAACAGGCACTCACGGAAAGCACGTGAATGCCACAATTGCTACTCCCTATGCTTGTTACAAGTGTCATGCAGCAACTGTCAACGGCACAAATGCGGTTGTAAGTCTCGCAGATCACGTTGACCGCCTTGTAACCGTTAAGTACAGCAATACCTCGACAGCTGTAAATGGTACTTATAACGGTGTTAATGCTTCAACTGGTAAAACTGCACTTACTCCTGGAACCAGAGCAGCGACATGTACTAATATTTATTGTCATAGCTACGGTACGGCAGCTAGCGGCACGTTCCGCGTTATGTCAACTCCTCGCTGGGGTGGCGCAATGCCTTCAAACTGTACGGGTTGCCATGGTGGGACCAGCGCAGTCAACGGCAAGTTCAGGCTAATGTCAACTGGTAGGCACACCAAGCATGCACGTGGGACTGACTACGCAACGGCAAATACCTATTATAACTATGGCTGCGTAGATTGCCATAATGCCACTGTTAGCGATAATACAACGGTAAGCAATGTTGCCAATCACGTGAACAATAAAGTAGACGTAGGTTTCACCGCAACATGGGGTGGCTCGTATCCTTCTACCGGACATGCTCCTGGTCTTGATACAACCCGCACCTGCCAGAACGTCTACTGTCACAGTAACGCACAGGACGGCGGCCAGCCTGGTACTGCAATGGTATTCCGCAACCTTACAGGCAGCAAGACATGGTGGGGGTCTGCTACAAGCCTTGGATGTTCTGGTTGTCATCAATCCACCAGTGGTTCAAACCTGCTCTCCGGTAAGCATTCAGTTCACGTCAGCACAACATTCAATCCGGCTATCGGTACGGGCCTTAGCTGCGGTGAATGTCACTCCGCGGTTCGTTCTGTTGCAGGTGCATGGGTTGACCGTAGCAAGCACGCTAACAAGCTGAACGACTATTCAGGCGCCAAGGCCCGCGGCTCGGCTAACTATGTAAGCTCAACCGGTGTCTGCGCAAACCTCTACTGCCATAGCAACGGCAAAGGTACATTCAAGTCCATGGCAACCGATAACTGGTTCTCCGCTTCAACCCTTGGTTGCGACGGATGCCACGGTTCGGCAGCAACCTACGGGTCTCCTAACTATGCAAGTGGCGCAGCCGGTTCGCTGACAGCAAACAGCCATGCTGCACACGTTAAAAGCGCGGCTGACTGCGTGAACTGTCACTATAAGACAACCACAACAGGAACGACGATCGCCACAGGTTCTACCGACCACGTTGACATGACTGTAGATGCACGTTTCAAGTTGCTTCCATTTGCGACTATCTCTGGTTCGTACAACAATGTGGCGAGATCCTGTTCAAACACCTATTGTCACGGTACAGGCACAGCCCCTGTATGGGGAGCCAACGGGACACTCAAGTGCGATTCCTGCCACTCTAACCAGGGCGCAGGTATTCAGGCCGGCGGATTCGTCGGTGCCCACCAGCGTCACGCAGGCAATGCTGGAACCTATTACAACTATGCATGCGATCAATGCCACGCAACCAAGCCTGTATCGCCTCTCACTGGTGCTGCACATGCCGGTGGTGCTGTTTCGACAACTCAAGCTGCAAACGTTGTATTCTCCAACAACTCCACAGTATGGAGAAGCAATGTAAAGTATGGTGACGACGCTGCCACCAGCTTCAAGTATCGCTCTATGTACAATAACCCGTTTGTCGGGGCAGTAACACCTGCTTATGCTCCAGGTACAGCCCAGACAGCTGACAAGGGCTACGCCTGGACGAACGGAACTTGCTCGACTGTATGGTGTCACTCCAACGCAGCACCAGCTGGCGGCACCAATAACTATGTATCTCCTACATGGACCAACGGTGCGCTTGCATGTACTGCATGTCACGGCGGTTCGACAGGCACTGGCGGAACAGGGCTTTCCTCGATTCACGGACGTCACGTAAGCGGCGGCACAGGTTTCGCTTACACCTGCGACAAGTGTCACGCTAACACGGTAGCAGCTGGTTCCAATGGAACGCTAAATGCTACAACTGGTCTTGCTACCCACGTCAACGCAGTAAAAGATGTTAACTACGACGCATTCAACACTGGTGCAGGCTATGCATCACAGCAGTGCTCCAACGTTTACTGCCACAGTAACGGTAAAGGCACATTCGTTGCCCCAGCAGCACTTCGCTGGACCACAGCAGCTGACGGCGCATGCGGTACTTGCCACAGTCTGGCAGCAACTTTTGCTAGCAACAATACCCACTTTGCTCACTTCAGTAGCTCCAACGGTCCTAAGTTGAGCAAGACGGCAACAGTCGGCTGCGTAGAGTGCCACACCTATACAGCTGAAAACGGCGCAACACACATCGATAAGTCATTTAACGTTCTTACTACAGGTAACTGTACGACAAACTGTCACAAGCAGATCGCTTCCGGTGCCGCAGTGGCTGCTTGGTCAACTGGAGCAGTGGCCTGCCGCAGTTGTCACGTGACAACTGCCTCGGTAATCAGCGGTACTACAGCTCCTCTCATGAACAACTTCTCTAGTTACGGCCACGGAGCTGGCAATATCGGTACTGGCAAGTCAGGCAACGCATGTACGGATTGTCACGATGCTAATTCAAGTCACATCACTGGTACGCTCGGCGATAGCAACCGTCTCAAGCCTAGCTTCGGTACAGGAATGAACAAAAACGACAATACATCATGTACGGTATGCCACAACACTACCACTGTGGGTACAGCTGCAAGGAACCTTCCGGGTCACTACGTAGCAGCAGACGGCAAGTCTGCTCTAGGCTGCCGCAATTGCCACAATCCGCACGGCAGTGGCACAAACAGCCACATGATCACGAACCAGATTGCGTTCTTTAGTACAACAACTCAGTCAATCTCATTTACCGGGACAGAGTTCGTAAACCTCGTAACTAACCGGGGCCTCTGCCAGGTGTGTCACCGTGCAACCAAGTACTATCGTGCCGGTGTTGCTGAGACAGTCCACTTCACTACAAACTGCCTCCAGTGTCACACGCATGCTGGTGGTGGAGTTGCCGCATTCGCTGCTTCTGCATGCGATAGCTGCCATGGATACCCACCTGTCGCTCGTAACGTCGGTTATAGCATTAAGTCTAACATCGGTCGTCTCAACAACTACACCGGCGCTAAGTTCGAAGACTACTCAGGTGGTGGTGGCGCACACTCGGTTGCCGCTCACGTGTCTCCGACAGCAAAACCGGGTGATGGCTTCAATGCTTGTGCTACCTGTCATAACCTTGGTAGCAGCGCCCATAACGGGACAACACCGGTCAAGTCGAACATTGCCAACGTAAGCGTAAAACTTACACAGACCAAGCAGTTCAAGTCTGGCACACTCAGCATTTACTCAAGTGCCAAGTTCGTTACCCCGCCGAACAACAAGTCAGGTACCTGCTTCAACCTGAACTGTCATATCGGCAAGTCGCTCAAATGGAGCACTGAGAAGTAAATGTCGTTAATGGTGTAGCGGCGACGGGTTACCGTCGCCGCTACCACCTATCTAAAACAAAGTTGACAATAGGATAGATGTAAGGCTAAGATACGTCCATTTATAGGACCATTTAATTCTTAAGAGTTACCCTGTTCCCAGTGATCGATAAGGAGCTAGCAATGGAAAGAGATTTCAAGGTGGGATGCAAAACGAAACCAAGTATACTCTGGTTTGTCTCACTAATTACTGCTTTGTTTTTGGGGGGAGTAGCCCATGCAGCACCTCAATACTCTCTGACCTGCAGTTCTTGTCACGGGATGCCGCCAGCCGACTCTACTTCACGCGACCCGAATACCGGTTCTTTTAAAGGTAACCACCAGACGCACCTTTCTTCCGGTGCACCACCAGTAACATGTAATGTCTGTCACAATATGACTAATTATACAAATAGTCATCAGGATGGGCAGATTAGTTTGAAAAATGGCATTAACGGATCGCCTAAAGCTGGCGCTCTTTATAATGGGATTTCAACGTTTAAGAATCAGACTTCTGTTCCAGTCCTTGGATCATGCGCCAATGTAAACTGTCACTTTGAGTCGGCAACTACGACTTGGGGCACAACAACACTTCTTTCTTATACAAATGCTACAACAAATGACTGCAATGATTGTCATGGCATGCCACCAGCTGGGGTTGCAGGTAATAGTTATGCCGGTGGTGCTGATGGAAGTCATACAAAACACAATGACTATTACGCTGGCGCTGATAAGTGTATAAAGTGCCACGCTGACCATACTGCTGAAGCTAACAAGTTTGCTCATGCAACAAGTGCAGGCAATCGAGTGCTGAATATAGCGCTCCGAGATGCTGCTAATGTTGCTTCTGGATCATACAATGGGACTCTGACTACCATTAATTATCTTCCGAGCCAGACAAAGACTACCTTTGGTTCCTGCTCTAATCTTTACTGCCACAGCAGCGGGATTAAAGGCTCTGCACCATTCACTGGTAAAGCTAACGCTCAATGGGCAACTGGAGTGCTTTCCTGCGATAAATGTCACGGTTATGATTCTTCGTCTCTTCCAGCATATAATATGATTAGTTCCGGCCGTCACAAGCAGCATATCGCAAATGGCACATTGACCGGTGTAGTTATTAATTGTGAAACGTGCCATGCCGCAACTGTAAGCGGAGGTGCAATTACTGCCGGAACCCGTGCAAATCACGTGGATAAGAATGTAAACGTAAAGTTTCAAGCTGCACTTAATGCAGGCGCACCACTCTATAATGGAGCTGACGCATTGACCGCCGCAGCCGGGTCTGTTAAGGCTGCTGGTAGCGCACCCGCTAGTTGTGCGAACCTGTACTGCCATAGTAACGGTAACAAAAAGGCATCCGGTACCCCCATATATCAAACAGTTGCTTGGGGCACAGGTGTAGCCTTGGATTGTACTGGTTGTCACGGCTCGGCAGGAACATCATCTAGCCCAGTATATGCAAATACTGGTGTTGGTACCAATCAGGCTAACAACCATGTGATCCACGTCCAAGGCAAAGGGCTTACGTGTAATATTTGCCACTCCAGTACTGCAACTAGCAGCACAGCTCTTATTGCTGGAGGTCAGCATCTGAATGGCACCATTCAGGTTAGTTTTGACACATCATTTTATACTCCCATCGGGACTGCAGGTTATGCAAGCAGTACTTGTAACAACACTTACTGTCACTCTAACGGTAACGGAGCTGTTGTGACCCAGCCACAATGGGGCGCTCAGCTTGACTGTCGTGGTTGTCACGGTGGCGATGCGGCACACGCTAATGTGCTTAGCACCAATAAACACAGAATTCATATTGACCCAGCTGCAGCCGGATCTTCTCTCGGTCTTGGGACAGGCTTGCAGTGCGCTGCTTGCCATGTGAAGACCATTAACACCTTTGCAAATAATACGACTATTACCGCTCAGGCGTATCACGTTAACAAGCTCAAGGATTACTCTGGGGCACGGGCTGGTAAAATTATTGCTGCAGCGCAATGTGCGAATGTCTACTGCCATAGCTCTGGTGCCAAGACCCCTAAGTTCAGGAATATGACAGGCAGCAAGCTTTGGACTGGCAGTGCAACTCTTGATTGTAAAGGGTGTCATGGTTATGAGACAACTGCTCAAGGCGCTGCATTCAACTCCATTGCTGGTGAGCCAAACTATACTACAGGCACCGGTAAGGAAAATAGCCATGCCACGCACGTAAACACTGGCGCAAATTCAACAACATGCGCTAAATGTCATGACCATACGGTAAGCTCTACTGTGGTTGGTAAATTTAAGGATTATACGGCACATCATGTTGACGGTAATCGTGACGTTACCTTCTCGGCAGCAGTCGGGGGTACCTGGACAGGCACAACTTGTAACAATACCGCATGTCATGGTGGCGGCAACCCTCAGTGGGGTGTCACCGTCATTGCCTGCGATTCTTGCCATGGTGCTGCGTTCCGGTCTTTTTCATCCGCGAGCAAAAAGGGAGCTCATAAGCAACACTATGAGTCAGATACTTTCTCTGCATTTAATGATGCTGCGGCCAATCTCAGTTCAACGACGCAGTACCGCTTTACCTGTGCAGCTTGCCACTCTACACCAGCACAGCATTCTAACCTGGCCAACTCCAGAAGCTCTGTTGGGAAGGCAGAAGTATATTTCGGCCTTTATAGTGCCAACTCTGTAACGACTGGGCGTAAATGGTATAATTACAATTCCACAGTAGCTGGTCAGGATAATAGTGCTGCATTTGCCTGGACCAATGGTGGTAGCACCTCATGTAATACAACCTACTGTCACAGCGATGGCAAGGGTGGTACAGCTCTCATCGCCCCTACTTGGGGGATGGCTGAAGGTGCCCTTACAACTGCAGTGGGCTGTGCTGGTTGCCATGCCAATGAGACTTCCTCTGGCTCGCTCTCAGGTGCACACCTGCAGCATGTTGCTAACACTAGAACTGGGTTCACTGGCGTTGTTGCTTTTGGGTGCGTAGATTGTCACGCTAAGACTGTTAATGCAAAGCCTGCCCGATCAATAGCTGATAAGACCAAGCATGTGAATAACTTCCATGATTACTCTGGCGTCAGAGCAGGCGGTTCCATTCGATATACTGGCGGTAACTGTAACAATGTTTACTGCCATTCGAATGGTAAGGGTGTGTTTGGTTCAGCTATTGCCTGGACATCTGGTGCTGGTGCCCTTAACTGTACAGCTTCTTGCCATACGGTTTCGTCCCAGCCGCATGCAAAGCATTTAAGCTTCTCTTCAATCACATGCGATAAATGCCATTCTAATACTGTTGCCGCCGGGAGCACTACCGCACTCAAGGCCGCAACTACAACACATATCAACGGTACATATAATGTGAATGGTACTGACGTTAAGTTTGCTACAATGAGTTCTTCGTGGAAGTCCACGTTTACCGCTAATGTTTGTAATAACGTGATGTGCCACTCCAACGGTAAAGGCTCTTATCAGCCGATTGCCTGGTCTGCCGGTACGCTTAATTGTGCTTCTTGCCACCCAAATCTCGGCGGTGCACATCTTCGTCATATTGGTGGAACTTATGCAACTACATTGCTGGCACAGCAGAATTTGCCCTACCAGCCTTTGAGCAACTACACATCTAACCGGTCTGCAGGGTCTGACCCATTGTCTGGTACGGCATGGGCTAACTACAGTTTTGGTTGTGCAAGCTGCCACCCCTATGGTTCTGCATCTCACCTGAATGGGACTATCGATGTTATCCTGGCAAGTGATACGGCGGCTGGCACGATGAGATCCAAGAACCCAACTTCAACATATACCCCGACTGTCGGTGGTTCTGTTGGTACTAACTCTGTAACCTGTGCTAATATCTACTGCCATAGTAACGGCTCTACTGCATACATAACAACAACGGTGTGGAGTTCTACTTATGGAGCAGACCGTTGTAATAGATGTCATGGTAACGCTCCAGCTACTGGTGCCCATTCTGCTCATGCTATCGGCATTCATTCCGATGATATCTTTAACGGGACAAGCGGCAAGCTGAGCAACTACAGCTCTTCTGTACGTTCATCTGCACATGGCAACGCAACACAGGCAACGACCATCAGCTGCAATATTTGTCACTTCGTAACGACAGAATTTGCGAGGAATAAGTACAACACGAAGTGTACCACTTGTCACTCTGATGATGCTAAGGAAGCTGGCAGAATTTACGCCACCGATACCAATGCACGCGGTCTTAAGATGCATGTTAACGGTAAGCTTGAAATGGCTTTCAATCCGATTCAGGTCAGGTCGAAAGCGCAGCTCAGGACATCCGCATTTGCCGATTATACTGCAGCGGGCGGGTACTGGAATCGAAACGGCAGCAATTACAAAAATGGTGCAGCTGCTTATGACATTGCGAAGTCCGCCCTTGATACAACAAATATGTGGAATGGCGGGACTAAGACATGTAGCAACGTAGCATGCCACATGGCCAAACCTGTAACCTGGAATGCTGGTAGCCTCACCTGTGAGGCTTGCCACAGTAAGCTCTAAAGTCTAACTGCGCTCCACCCGATATATGGGTGGAGCGCCTTTACTGATCATATATCCTTTAATTTCATACATAGTTCTTACGAGGTGAGGTCACCATGGGACAGGTTATAGCAAAAAAAATTCTCGGCATGAACAAATGGAGGAGTTCTTTTCCTCTCCTGATCGCCTTTAGCGTGATCATGTTCACAAATGTTACTGATTCTAATGCGCTTAACAGCCCGATAATGCATGACAGCAACAACACCAGTGCTACATACGGGACATGGGGTACCACAAAGAATTGCTCATGGTGTCATTCTTCATCAACAACTAATGTTAAAAGGGTCCTTGAGAATATAACGACCCCTATTGGTAAAAGATCAGTAATTTTCACGAGGATGACAGCATCCTTGAATACCACGCAAGGTGTTTTCGGTAATGACGAGCGGTCCTATGCTTTAAATGGTTCAACAAATGTTTGTGAAGTTTGTCATCATAAAACAAAATACCATCAGTACAGTAACAGCAAGATTACGACAAAGAATAACCCTTCCCACTCTAATAATAGAAAAGACTGCACTGCTTGCCATGCTCATGCAGCTGGTTTTAAAGCTAGTTGTAATTCCTGCCATGGTAATCCACCTGCTGCAAATACTACCGGTTCAGGTGGTATGGCTATAAATAATTCCAGCCAGGCTACTGGGTTCGGCAGTTTTGGAGCGCACACAGTACATGCAACAACTGAAGCGATGAGTTGTGCGATTTGTCATTTCAATAACACTACTGGCGGGCATCCCGGTAACACTGTACAGATTGGCTTTAAGCTGAATAAGTCGAACTGGAGTCATTATTCATCTACTGTAAGTAATGCCGGGTCATTTGGAAGCTACAGTGGTACCTCTCTTAATGCTCCTTATAATTATGCCTCTACGGATACTGCTACCGCTGTTGTCACCGCAGCTGGTGCTCGTAATTCATGTAATGTCTATTGCCACGGTGCATGGAGCGGGGCTAATGGTTCTACCAACCCGCGTTGGACAGGCGGTTCAACAGATGCAGCCTGTGGTACCTGTCATGCTGTAACAAATGCAAATCCGCCACAGACTGGGAGCCACATCCAGCATGTGGCTACTACAGCTGGGAATTATGGTTTCTCCTGTAGCAAGTGCCATTCAACAGTGTCAGCAGGGAATTTTTCACATATCAATGCCAGCGTCCAGTGGCGGCTGTCAACCGGATCAAAGCTTATTGGTGTCAATGGGTTTACGCCTCAGTATCGAACTGGGGCTGCTGGGTCTACTGGTACGATAGCGCCGAGCACAAGCTTCGGGAACTGCACTAACATCTACTGCCATAGCGCTGCTCAAAGTGCAACTGGTGGCGCACTGGCTTCAACTGATTTTGCATCTGTGCAATGGGGTAATTCAGCTTCAGTTACTTGTGGATCTTGCCATAAAAATATGTCTACTGATGCTACCGCAACAGGTGATCATAAGCGACATGCTCAGGACTACGCTGCGAATGGCAACTTCAAATGTGGCACCTGTCATAAAGGGTATTCCGCAACCAGTGTCAATACTGCTAATCATGTGAATCGGTCCATTTATTTGAGTTTTTCTGGCATTGCTCCCAATACAGCATATTCCAAATACTCTGCAGCAGGTTTTGCTCCGGCTAAAGGTTATTTCGGTACTTGCAATAACAGCTACTGTCACTCAAACGCACAGGGACAGAATGCTTCAGCCTCAGTTACATACCGTAAGCCTCTCTGGGGAACAACGACCCTTACCTGTGGTGGTTGCCACCAGAACATGAGCACCTTTACAACTATTTCATCTGGCGATCATCAACGGCATGCTAAAGACTATGCATATGCTTGTAATTATTGCCACGGAGCTGGCTATACCACATCAGCAGTGAGCGTTGCCACTCACGTAAACAAGAAAATAAATCTGGATTTCTCGAATACTACGCAAACAACAAGCACTGTTTACTCTAAGTACTCAGCTGCAGGCTTCGCGCCTGCTAAGGGGTACTACGGAACCTGCAGAACCAGCTACTGTCACTCCAACGGCCAAAGTGATAACGCCAAGGCGTCGATCTACCGCCAGCCAAAGTGGGGGACCACGGTGCTTGACTGTGGCGGCTGCCACAACAATATGGCTACATTCGCCAACGCTACATCTGGAAGCCACTACACTCATGCTTATCAGACTGGAAATGCGAAATACACCTGCGACATCTGTCATGGATCAGGTTACACAGGGACATCCACTGTTCCTAGAAGCGCCGGCTCTACTCATGTTAACCAGAAGATCGATCTTAGCTTGACAGGCTACTCCAAATACTCTTCAACAGGGTTCAAACCTGCGAAAGGTTATTATGGTACTTGCAATGTGACAAATTGTCATGGTTCTGGTAAACCGACTTGGGGCGCATCAGTCGCAGCTCCTGTCAATGGTTTCCCTTATTCCAGCAATGTCTGCGAAAAATGTCATGGTCAAGTAAATAGCAATCCGTTTTATTCGACGGCAATACCTAAGGTTACTGCAAACACTGATACCCAAGTCGGCGCTCACTTTAATCACCTGAGCTCCAACGGCAGCCGTATTAGCCATTCTGCGTCGTGCAAAGATTGCCATGTCGTACCTGCTACAGTTACGGCTTCTGGTCACTTGAACGGTGTTGCTGAAGTTACCTTCCCAACAGGTTCCCTTGCACGCGGTCTTGCAGGAACACTTCAGGCGACTTACAGTTCGGCTACACACAGTTGTGCAACAACCTACTGCCATGGCGATACTCTTGCTTCCAACAAAAAGGCTACTGGTGCTAAGTTGGCAGCAATAGTCAAAGCCCCACGTTGGGCAACGCCGTTCCTTTCTTTAAACCATGCGACAGCCCCGACTGCAGCTGATTGCGGAGCGTGTCACGGCTTCCCACCGCGGTCCGCAGCTCATACAGCCGTAGCGGCTTATGCGGCCTACACTGCCAGCCAGAACATTTCACCTGCATCATCTAATTGCAGTAACTGTCATAAGCACTTCAATGCCAACGGCACCTTGACTGTTGCCGGTCTTGGCCTGCATATCAACGGTTCTGTTGAAGGTGGCGATTGTGTCGGCTGCCATACCGGCGCTGTGCCGGCTGCTGCACCTAAACGAATCGGCGCTGCCGGCCAGTTCACCGCCCAGTCTCACCATATCCAAGGCCGGCCGGTCACCACCGCCGACTGTTATCAGTGTCACTGGGAAGCCAACAGTGACGGCAGCATAAATAGTAGCTATCACGACCAGACTTCCGGCAAGCCGGTCGATCTCGTCATCTGGAACGGCACTGCCAGGCCTTCTGGCACAACTTATACTGAAGGATCAACCGGTACCGCCTATACCGCAAACGGCACCAGGGCGCAGATCGCCAAGATCAACAACCAGTGCCTGAGCTGTCACAGCACCAGGAACGCTGCAGTTGCTCCGTTCGTTACCGGATCCACCACCGACAAGTACTCGCCGGAAGCCCGTCTTGCCACACCCAAGGCCAAGACCAGCATCCTGTCCCGTTACTCCAGTACGGTTACTGTAGCGTGGAGCATGTACAACTTCTCCTCAGCAACCGGCAACACCTCACGGTTCGGCACCAACCAGAAGAA